>NZ_MUKA01000004.1 GCF_002150735.1 Streptomyces africanus | reverse complement strand
TCGGCGTAGCGGGCGCCGAAGCCGCCGTTCGGGAGGATCTCGCGGATCGCGGCGAGATCGGCCTCGGTGAGGGCGACGTCGGCGGCGCCGGCGTTCTCCTCCATGCGGGTGGCGCTGCGGGTGCCCGGGATCGGGACGATCTGGTCGCCCTGGGCGAGCAGCCAGGCCAGGGCGAGCTGGGAGACGGTGATGCCCTTGGCGGTGGCCAGCTTGCCGAGTCGGTCGACGGCTTCGACGTTCTTCTCGAAGTTGCCGGGCTGCCAGCGCGGGTCGGTGTTGCGCATGTCGGTGGCGTCGTACTGTCCCGCGGGCTTCGCGGTACCGGTGATGAAGCCGCGGCCGAGGGGCGAATAGGGAACAAAGCCGATGCCGAGCTCCTTCAGGAGCGGGAAGAGCTGCTCGATCTCGCGCTCGAAGAGCGAGTACTCGGTCTGCAGGACCGAGACCGGCTGGACGGCGTGCGCCTTGCGGATGGTCTCCGGGCCCGCCTCGCTCAGGCCGAAGTACTTCACCTTGCCCGCGTCGATCAGTTCCTTGACGGTGCCGGCCACGTCCTCGATCGGCACGTCCGGGTCGACCCGGTGCTGGTAGAAGACGTCGATCTGGTCGACGCCCAGGTAGCGCAGGCTGTTGTCAGCGACCTTGCGGATGTTGTCGGGGCGGCTGTTGAGGGCTCCGAATCCCTGGGACAGGTCGGACAGGTCGAAGCCGAACTTGGTGGCCAGGACCACCTCGTCGCGGAAGTCCTTGACTGCCTTGCCGACCAGGATCTCGTTGGAGCCGGTGCCGAAGCCGTAGAGCTCGGCGGTGTCGAAGAAGGTGACGCCCAGGTCGTGGGCGCGGCGGATGGCGGCGATACCCGCCTCCTCGTCGCCGGGGCCGTAGGCCATGGTCAGGCCCATCGAGCCGTAGCCGATGGCCGAGGCGGTCAGCCCCTGGGTGCCGAGTGTCCTGTGCTGCATGAGGATCTCCAGACATTAAACCAAACAGTTCGGTTTGAAGCCTACGTCGACCAATCTCCAGCGTCAAACCGAACGGTTTGGTCGGGCGGTTCGCATGCGTGAGCTCCTCAACCCGCGCAGACTCGGTCCGCGCCCGCATCGTGAGTGCCGCCAAGGCCGAGTTCGCCCTGCGCGGGATGGCCGGGGCATGGCTGATCGGACCGCAATGGTTGCTGATCGTTGAGGAAGCATGGATAAGCCGGGGGCGGCACACTGCCGCTCATCGTCTTCCTGGAAGCAGCTGCCTGTGCCGCACTCACCCTCGGCGGTGGCGCCTCGCTCGCGGGTCCGCTGGAGCAGTGCTGAAGTGCGAGCGAGATTTCCCGGAGTCCGGTGGCCTGTGGCTCAGCGTGAGCGGGGGAACAGGCGCTCGACGGCGGCGACCAGGGCCGCGCGGCGTGCGCCGACGGAGGTGTCCGCGGCCAGCTCGGCCGCGGCGGCGCCGATCTCCGGCTGACCTGCCCAGGTGGTGGCGATCTGGTTGATCAGGGCGAGCACGTCGACCGGATCCCAGGCGGGATCGATCAGGCCGGCGCGTTGGGCGTCGCGGAGCTGTTCGACCTTGCCGGTGATGGTGGTCAGCATGGGGTCGGCCGCGTCGCTGTCGGCTTCGCCGTCGGCGAGTTCGAGGCGGCCCCAAGTGAGGAGCCGATAGTGGTCCGGGTGGGCCGTGAAGTGGTCGAAGAGGGTGCCGGCGTAGCCGGGCAGGTCCGCCGGGTCCATGCGGGTGGCCTCGATGAGCGCGGCCGTTTCGTGCCCGACGATGTGGTGGTACAGGGCCTCCTTGCTGCTGAAGTAGGCGTAGACCCGTTCCTTGCTGGTCCGCGCCTGCTTGGCGAGGCGGTCCACTCGGGCGCCGGCGATGCCGTAGCGGGCAAACTCATCCTTCGCCGCGGCGAGGATCCGCTGCCGGGTGTCGGCGGCCGAGGAGTTCGAGGTCTTACGGGAGACGGCGGAGCGAGGCATAGGTACACGATAGACGACCAAACCGTTCGGTTTGCCAGCCCGGCCGTCAGATCTTCCCTCCGGGGGCGGGCGATCTGGAAACGCGGAGCGGCCACGAACCCGGCGTGGCCAGGCCGGTGCGTCTCAGCCGTCGAGGAGCACCACGTGCTTGCCGGGCGTCGTACCGGACTCGACGTCAGCCTGGGCGTCACGTACCTGCTCAAGACCACGGTAGGTCTTGGCGACCGGGGTCTTGAGCCGGCCGTCGGCGATCGCCTGGAGCTGTTGCTGGAACACCTGGGGCGGCAGGCCGGCGGCCTCACCCGCGTAGCTGGTCAGCTGCACCCCGCTGGGGATCATGAACGGGGTGAAGTAGGGAATGGACCAGCCGCCGGCCAGAGCGCCGGTGAAGCAGACGGTGCCGTGCACCCGTACGCATCCGAAGGTGTCCGGCAGGGCGGTGCAGCCCACCAGTTCCAGCGCCGCGTCGACACCCTGCGGTACCAGGTCGCGGACCTTGTCGGCGATCCGCCCGTCGTCCACGACCGGGTGGTCGACGCCCATCGCCCGCAGCTCGTCGCCGCGGTCGGAGTTGCGGGTGGTGGAGATGACGGTGGCGCCGATCTCCTTGGCCATCGTCGCCGCGCTCAACCCGACCGTGGAGGTGCCGCCGCGGATCAGCAGCGTCTGCCCCATCTTGAGGTCTAGGCCACGGGTCAGCGATCCGTAGGCGGTCTGGAACATCTCCGGCAGTGCGCCGACAACGTCCCACGGCAGGTCCGTCTCGAACGGGATGACCTGCCCGGCAGGGACGGTCACGTACTGGGCGTAGGCGCCGTCGTAGGAGCGGCCCATGTTGCCCATCATGGTCGCGACCTGCTGGCCCGGCCGCAGCCCGCTATCCTCGTCGGCCTCATCGACCACGCCGACGCCCTCGATGCCGGGGATACGCGGGTAGGTGACCTCCGCGTCCGACTCGCCCTTGCGGGTGGTGACCTCGGACTCGTTGACGCCGAACGCCTTCACCTTGATCCGCACCCAGCCGGGCTTGCGGACGGGCACCGCCACGTCCTTGATCTCCAGTGCGTCGAGGCCGCCGGGGTGGGTCACGACGACGGCCCGCATGGTTGCTGGTGCGGAGTCGCCGGCTGCTGTCGGTTGGCTCATGCCGAGTTCCTTACTCTGTCTGTCCCCTGCGCTGTTCCGTATCGCCCGCCGTCTGTCAGGGGCGGTCGATGCCCTCCCACAGGTCGAGGGCCGCCTCGTAGTGGGCAGTGGCCTGGAAGGGCGGGTTGCCGACGCTTTCCGCGGTGGGCCGGTCCGTGACGGCGGGCCACAGACGGGAATGCTCGCCGGTGGCGAAGTCGAGCACGATGTCGCGGATACGCGTGTCACGCGCGGCCTGTTCCGTGCTGCGACCCGGTTGTTCCTGGCCGACCAGGCCGTACATCTCAGTGCCGTGGTACGCGGGCGCGCTCTCGGCGGGCCCGATCATCAGGAGATGGGCATTGCCGCCCGCGGCGGCGTGCGCCAGGGCGCCGCGGGCCGCGGGCAGCGCGAAGAGGTAGTCCGCCATGAGGGCGGCGCGGACCTCGACCGGCTTACGGCCACCCTGGTCGTAGGCATCGACGAGCTTCTTGGCGCGCGAGCGGGAAATGCGCCACGTCGCGACCTCGTCGGTGACGGCGTCGAGAGTGTGCGGGTCGAACCGGTCGAGGTCGTTCGCCACCCACCAGCCCATGTCGTCGCTGGCCATGCTCAGCAGCACGTCGACATCGCGGTGCGCACCCGAGGCCAGGACATCCATGGGGTGGGCGTGCACCATTGTGCCGGGCTGCCCGATGTCCAGGACGACGCCGGTGGCCTTGTTGTCCACCCCGCCGCGGACGCCGAGATCCGTCGGGGCGACCTTGCGCAGGGCGTCCCTAAGGGAGGTCGCGTCGAGGTCGAGCAGCTTCTCCGGGGTGTCCGCGACGCCGAGTTCGGTGACGAACCGGTGCGCGAGTTCCTCTGCCCACCAGGCCGGGATGCTACGAGCGGGCCCGCCGGAGAAACCGGCCAGACGCCGGTACAGGCCGTCGGCGGAGGAGGCACCCAACAGCCCGAAGGTGGAGTAGGCGCCACCGCTGTGGCCGTAGACGGTGACATTGTCGGGGTCGCCGCCGAAGTGGGCGATGTTCCGCTTGATCCAGGTGAGCGCGGCGATGACGTCCTGCAGGAAGAGGTTGCTGGCCTCCGTCAGCCGCCCGCCGTACTGCGACAGCGAGAGCGCACCCAGCGCGCCGAGCCGGTAGTTGATCGACACGCCCACCACGCGCCCCGTCGCCGCGAGACCGGAGGCGTTCGAGGTGATCTGCGTGTTCGCGCCGTACTCGAATCCGCCGCCGTGAATGTACACGGTCACTGGCAGCGCCTTGTCGGCCGGCTGCTCGGGGGCCCACACGTTCAGGTTCAGGCAGTCCTCGCCCATCCCGCTGTCCGCCTCGAGCCAGTCACCGCTGTCGGGCTGGACGGAGACGACACCCTTGCGGTCGTAGGGGAGGCCCGGATCGAAGTCCGCGACCACGGGACGGCGGTACCGCTCGGCGGTGGCATACGGAATTCCCCACCAGGACCGCACCCCTGATGCAGTCGGGGCCTTGGGTGCGGTAGCGGTCATGGCATGTCCTTCGGTGCGTGGTACGGATACTCGTGAAAGCCGTAAAGGCCGCGGCATCACCTCACGGAGAGTGAGGCTCGCCGTGCTCCTCCATCATGTTTCGAGCTCCGGCCCCTCGCCCGCTTAGCAGCGGACAGCTGATGGTCGTTAGAAGACACCCGGCACTTCTTGGGCCAGGCGCCCCTATTGACACGGTGACGGTGAACCGGAATGGGGAAATCTCGAATCACGGGATCCGCCTCCCGTTTGGGTGCGGCTGGGTCGGCAGCGCGCGGACCGGGGCGTCGGACTGAGCCACCGCCTGGAGCAGCTGCCGGTTGTGTGCGGTCAGCTGGTTGACGACGCGGACGAGATGCTCGACGTCGCTGCGCAGCTGGGCGAGCTCGGTGGCGTCCCTGGCCCGGAGTTCCCGCGAACATCTCGATCAGTCTCTCGCCTGCCGTGCGCCCAGGCCTGCAGGTTCTCGTGGCGACGAGCCTGCCGCCATGGCTCCTGGTCCACCAACGGCAGCAGGACACGACCCAGATGAGCGCATCGAGGCCACAGCATGTCGTGGTCGGGGGGCACGGTCGATCCTCTCGACGGCGAGTGGAAGGCCTGGGGCAGAGGACCAATTCGACGACCACCAGGCCCTCCAGTTTCGCACTACGTCTGATCTGGGCGAGATCATGAATGCGATCCTGTACGTGGACCGCAGCTTCGTCGAGCACGCCGCAGCCCTCGAGCGAGAACACCGTCTCCTGGCGCGACCCGACATCACCGGATCAAATCTGCATACCGGGATGAAACAACGGGAGAAGACGACCTCCTACTCCCCAGGGAGTAATCCGCAGCCGTCGTCACCCCCGGCAGTACGCGTCCCCTCGCCCTCCCGCCCGACGAAAGCCGTGGTTCTGACCGGAAGTCTGGGGACGGAAGCAGACGTCACCCGGAGGGAGATCGGTCGATGAGGGCCGGAGAGACAACCGCTACGACGAGGCTGGGGCCGGGGCGCGGGCGAGCCGTTCCATGGGCGGTGCTCGGGCTGTGGATTGCGGTGATCGCACTCGTCGGGCCGTTCGCGGCGAAGCTCGCCGATGTGCAGCACGACAAGGTCACCGACTACCTGCCGGCGAGCGCGGACTCGACGCAAGCGGCGAAGATCGAGGAGAAGTTGCCCGGTGGCGAGACCACCGAGATGGTGCTCGTCTACCACCGGGACGGCGGGCTCAGCGCCGCCGACCGGGAGACCGCGGCCGGGCAGGTCGCGGAGATCGCCCGGGAGCACAAGCTGATCGACGGTGTTCCCGACGGGATTCCGTCCAAGGACGGCACGACCCTGATATACCCGGTCGCCAGCAACGATCCCGGGGCGGACGAGGAGAAGCAGGACAAGCTCGTCACCGATGTCCGCGAAGTCGCCCAGGGCGAAGGCGGGTTGAGCGTCGATGTGGGCGGCACCGGCGCGCTGGGCACCGACTCAGGCGCTGTCTACGACTCGCTCGGCGGACCGCTGCTCTACACCACCATCGCCGTCGTTGCCATACTGCTGATCCTGATCTACCGCAGCCCCGTGCTGTGGCTCGTGCCCCTCGTCGTCGCCGGGATCGCCGACTACATGTCGATGGGCGTCGCCTACGGCCTCAACCAGGCCTTCGGCACGACCGTCTCGGGGCAGAGTTCGGGTGTGATGACAATCCTCGTGTTCGGGGCGGGCACGGACTACGCGCTGCTGCTCATCGCGCGCTACCGGGAGGAGCTGCGGCGCATCGAGCGCCCGTACGAGGCCATGGTCGCCGCCCTGCGCGGCTGCGGGCCCGCCGTGCTCGCCTCCTCCGGCACCGTCGCCGCCGGACTGCTGTGCCTGCTCGCCGCCGACCTCAACAGCAGCCGGGGCATGGGCCCGCTCGGCGCCGTCGGTGTGCTGTGCGCGCTGATCGCGATGCTGACCCTGCTCCCCGCCGTCCTCGTACTGGTCGGACGGCGGGTGTTCTGGCCGCTCGTGCCCGCCTTCGGGAGCACGCCCAAGCAGCGGCGGAGCCTGTTCTCGGCGATGGGCAGCTCTGCCGGACGCAGGCCGCTGACCGTCCTCGCGAGCGGTGCCGTGCTGCTCGGTCCCCTCGCCCTCGGCTCGTTCAACCTGCCGGGAGCGCTCAAGCAGGAGGACTCCTTCGTCAAGAAGCCGGAGTCTGTCGTCGCGATGGAGACCGTTGCCAAGGCCTTTCCCGACAGCGGCAGCCAGCCCATCGACGTGCTCACCCCGCAGGGGCGCGTCGACGAGACCCTCGCGGCCGTCCGCGGCACCCCGGGAGTCGGCAGCGCGGAGATGGGGCGTACGGGAGGCGGCTGGACCGAGATCTCCGTCTTCGCGAAGAGCGCACCCCAGTCGGCGGGGGAGACCACCACCATCAAGTCCCTGCGGGACGAACTGAAGGGCTCTTACGTCGGCGGGGACAGCGCCCAGCAGATCGACCTGCAGGACACCAACGCCCGGGACACGAAGATCGTCGTACCGCTCGTCCTCGTCTTCGTGATGCTCATCCTGATCGTGCTGCTGCGGAGTCTGGTCGCACCGCTGCTCCTGGTGGTCGCGGTCGTCGCGGTGTGGGGCGCCTCCCTCGGGATCGGCGGACTGGTCTTCGAACCGCTCCTCGGCCTCAAGGGCATCGATCCGGGGCTCGGACTGCTGTCCTTCGTGTTCCTGGTCGCCCTCGGCGTCGACTACGGCATCTTCCTCATGCACCGGATGAGGGAGGAGTCCCTGGCGGGAGCGGAACCGGCCACGGCGGCACTGACCGCGCTGCGCACCACCGGCGGCGTCATCGCCTCCGCCGGACTCGTCCTCGCCGCAACCTTCGCCGTGCTGACGAACATGGGCCTGGTGCAGCTGGTCCAGCTCGGCTTCGTGATCGCCGTCGGCGTCCTGCTCGACACCTTCCTCGTACGGACGTATCTGGTGACCAGTGCCAGCGTCGCCCTGGGCCGGAAGGTGTGGTGGCCGGGCGGGCTCTCACGGCAGCCCGGGCCGGCCGAACCGGCCGGGTCGAGCGGAAGGGGCGGACCGGCCGAGCCGCCCCGGCAGCCGGAAACCGTCAGTGCACCCTGAGCACGCAGACCGAAGGCCTCGATCGAACGCTCTGATTCGAGCACGCTGACCGCGCGCCTTGATCCGGCGGGCCCGCCTGGGCGCCTCTCCTTGAAGAGGGGCGCCCAGGCCCCCGCACGACTACCGGAAGATGGAGCCGTGGAAGAACGGGGAACGACCACAGGGGTACGCGACCGGTCGGCGGCGGAGACGGCGGACGGTGGCGGCGGGCGGTCCCGTCGCGTCGAGCGCATCATGTCCGCCATCAACCGCGAACCGCTGACCGCACCGCACCGCGCCCGCAATGACGCGGTCCTCGCGCTGGGCGTCGCCGTGCTCGCCCTAGCCATCACCCTCACGGGCGGCGAAGGGACCCGGCCCGACCATCTCAGCTGGATGCTGCTGCTCGCCGGGCACGTGCCCCTCGTATGGCGGCGGCGCAGTCCGTTGGTGGCCCTGCTCGGGGTGGTGGCCTGCATGGCTCCGTACTACGCCTTCGACTACAACCCTGCCCTGCCCGCCCCCGCGATCGTCCTGGCGCTCTACACCGTGGCGGCGACCGCCACCGTACGCCGCACGCTGCTCACCGGTGTCGCCGTCCTCGTCCCGACACTGATCAGCAACGGCCTCACCAACTCGGACGGGGCGCTGGATGCCCTGGAGATCTCCGGCTGGATCATCGCGGTCCTGTTCGTCGGTATCGCCGTCCGCTACTACCGCTTGTACGTCGCCTCCATCGTCGAGCGGGCCGAACGGGCGGAGCGCACCCGGGAGGAGGAGGCCAGGCGCCGCGTCGCCGAGGAACGGCTGCGGGTCGCCCGTGACCTGCACGACCTGCTCGCCCACAGCATCACGCTCATCGGCGTGCAGACGTCCGTGGCGGCCCACGTCCTCACCGCCGACCCCGAGCGCCTCGACCGCAAGGCCGTCGCGCAGGCGCTGGACGACATCGCGGGGACCTGCCGGATCGCCCGGGGGGAACTGCGTACGACGCTGGAGGTGCTGCGGGCGCATGACACGGTCGTGGGAGTGGGCGCGGATCCGGGGCCCGGTTCCGTGTCCGGTTCTGTTTCCGGGGCCGAGGACATGCGGGGGCCGCTGCCCGGGATCGACGGGCTGGCCGATCTCGCGGAGACCGGCCGGGTGGCAGGGGCCAAGGTCGAACTGTCCGTCCGCGCGGACGACATCCCGCCCTCCGTGGGCGCCGCCGCGTACCGGATCGTGCAGGAGGCGCTTACCAACGCCGTACGTCACGGCGGCCGCGAGGACCTCACCGTGCGAGTGGGTCTGTGGACCGCGGACGGCGCACTGCGGGTGAGTGTCAGAGACGACGGCTCGGGCGGCGGAGCGGGCCCGTCCGACGGCACCCCGGGGTTCGGGCTCATCGGAATGCGGGAGCGGGCCCGTAGCGTGGGCGGCACACTGGACGCCGGCCCGGGGCCCGCCGAAGGCTTCGAGGTGACCGCCACACTGCCGCTGTCCCGGGAGGACGAGGTTCGATGACCATCCGCGTACTGCTGGCCGACGACCAGAACCTCGTACGGGCCTCCTTCGCGATGCTCGTCTCGTCGGCAGGCGACATGGAGGTCGTCGCCGAGGCGGGCACCGGGCGGGAGGCCGTGGCGCTGGCCCGGTCGGCGCGGGCCGATCTCATCGTGATGGACATCCGCATGCCCGACCTCGACGGGATCGAGGCGACCCGGCTCATCGCCTCCGACGAGGATCTCGCGGGGGTGAAGGTGCTCGTCCTGACGACGTACGAGACCGACGAGCACATCGTCGAGGCACTGCGGGCCGGGGCGTCCGGCTTCCTCGTGAAGGACATCAGGCCGGCCGAACTCCTCGACGCCATCCGCACAGTGGCCGCGGGGGACTCCCTCCTCTCGCCCGGTCCCACCTCGCGGCTGATCGCCCGCTTTCTGCGCGCGCCGAACACCGGGACGACCCCCGCGGTGGGCGGGCTGAGCGGGCTGTCCGAACGGGAACGGCAGGTGCTCGCGCTGGTCGCGCGCGGTCTCAACAACCCCGAGATCGCCGACGCGTTGGGACTCAGCCCGCTGACCGCGAAGACCCATGTCAGCCGGATCATGGGCAAGTTGGGGGCGCGGGACCGGGCGCAACTGGTGATCTTGGCATACGAGTCGGGGCTTGTGATACCTGGGACTGTCTGAGTTCGGGCCGGCATCGGGGCGGGTTCAGGTTGCGTTCAGGGGGAGGGCAGACAGTCGGAAGTGTTCGGTCCGCGTTCGTCCCGGCTCACTCAACCTGCGCAAGCGCTGGGCAGTCCTACCGGATGCCGAGATCGGAACAGGCATCCGACCGCTCGACTGAGGAGAGGGATGGCGAATCTGAACACCCAGACGACCTGGATTGACGCGCGTGAACGACTGCCGCGGGAGGGTGTACCGGTGGCAGCGGCGATCACGGGCCGGTACCCGGCTGACAGCGCTGAGTCCGAGAACGCGGTGGAGGAGGCGTTCTGGCTGGTGAGGCCGATGTACTTCACGACTCGGCACTTCAGTGAGGACGGAACGGAACACAGGGACTGCTTCGTCGACTCTGACGGATATGTCCGTCTGCCCTACGGTCTTGCCGACGATGACACGGTGACTCACTGGGCTGAGCTGCCTACCCTGCCGGGCAGGACGACACACCTCGTTCTCGGGGACGACGTGCAGCCGGCGCTCCAGGATGCGTGGCGTGCTCGCCCTGGCACCTGACACACGTCCTGTTTCGGATGCGGAGTCGCTTGAACTGGTGCAGCCAGGCGAAGGCGCGCTTGTCAGCGAGCCGGTGGGGTGAGGGTGGTGCGGTCGAACGGGCCACCGTGTGAGGCGGCGTACGTGACGGCCTCGTTGACGGCGTTGAGGCCGAACGACCGGACCCGTTCGGTGGTGAGGTCCAGGGTGCCCGAGGCGAGGAGCCGGATGATGCCGACGTTCGCTGTACGCGGGTACATCCACTGGCCGCGCACGGTGATCGAGTTGCGCATGATCCATGGGTACGGGAGGGCGAGGTCGTCGCCGCCGAGCATGCCGACGCCGCCCATCAGAACGACGCGGCCGTACTCGCGCACGGTCATGGCTGCCGTGCGCGCTGCCGAGCTGGGTGCGCTCGGCGGTAGCAGGTCGATCACCATGTCGATCGGGCCGTCGGCCGCCGCGGACATCGCAGCGCGGTCGCCGGCCTCGTCCCCGGTGAGCGGAACCGGGCGCAGACGCGGACCGAACCGGTCGGCGAGGAGGCCGAGCGCGGCCTGGTTGCGGCCTGGGGCGACCACGCGGCCCGCCCCCATGGCAAGCGCCACCGCGACCGCACTGCTGCCGAGGTTGCCGGTGGCCCCGCTGACGAGCAGCGTCTCACCGGCTGCGAGCCCGCCGGCCAGCAGCCCGCCGTAAGGGATGACGTGCATGCCGAGCGCGGCCCAGCGGGCCGGGTCGTCCCCCGCCGCTGCGGGGAGCGGGAAGACGTTCTCCGTCGGGACCCGCATGAGCTCGGCGAACGACCCGTCGTGCAGGTACCGGGCGAGGCGCGCGCCGCCCTCGCCGCGGGAACTCCAGCCCTGGAGCGTGATGTCGGGCGTCAGGGCTTCATCCCGCGAGCGCACCGTCGAGTCGCACCACACCAGGTCGCCGGGGCGCAGCCGGGTGGCGTCGGGGCCCACGTGGACGACCCGTCCCACGCCGCCGATCCCAGGCACGACGGGAGGGACCAGGGGGTAGTTCCGTTCGCCGCTGAAGACCTCAGCCGCGTAGGGCGCCACGCTGGCGGCGAGGACCTCGACCACCACCTCGCCGCCGCCGGCCTCGGGGTCGGGGACCTCCCGCACCGTGAGCGGGGCACCGAACTGCGTCAGAACTGCTGCTCGCACGTGATGACCTCCGTGTGCGTCCGTGTTCGTCGGGATCGACACTAGGAACGCGGTGGGCATGCGGGAAGCGACGATCAAGCATCTGTGGTATGCGTATCTCGCATGGACATCTCCAGCACAGGCCTACGAGTCCTGCGGCAGATCGCCGAGTCCGGCAGCTTCACCGCGGCAGCCACCCGGCTCGGCTACACACAGTCGGCGGTCTCACGCCAGGCCGCCGCCCTCGAACGAAGCGCGGGCACCGCCCTATTCGAACGCCGCCCTGACGGAGTGCGGCTCACCCCCGCGGGTCTGACTCTGCTGCGCCACGCCCGCACGATCCTGGACTGTCTGACGGCGGCCGAGCGCGACCTCACCGGCACCGTCCCGCGTACCGAACTGGTGCGGCTCGGACTGTTCCTGAGCGCGGGCGCGACCATCCTGCCGCTCTCGCTCACCCACCTCGCGGCGACCGACCCGCAGATCACGGTCACCACTACCGAGGGCACCACGCCCTCCCTGGTCCGGGCACTGCGAGCGGGCTCGATCGACCTTGCCGTGCTGACGTCCCGCCCGCCCCACCGGCCTTTGGACGGCGAGTCGCCGCGCCTGCACGACGAGACCATCATGGACACCGAACTTGTCGTGGCGGTGCCTTCGACCGGAGAGTTCGCCGGCCGCACCGCGGTGCACGTCGACGAATTGATCGACGTCCCGTGGATTGCCGCCCCGGCGACGAACGCCGAGCCACTGCTCGGCGTCTGGCCTGGCCTGCCCGGACGGCCGGACGTCGTCCACTGCGCGCGCGACTGGATGACGAAGCTTCAGCTGGTCGCCGGTGGCTTCGGGGTGACGACGGTACCCTCGCGGCTCTCGCCAATGCTGCCGCCCGGGGTGAGCCTGCTGCACGTCGAAGGCGCACCTCCCGAGATCCGCCGGGTTCTCGTGGCGCGGCTCCCCGGCCGCCCCACACCGGCGATCACGGCCGTCACCCGAGCAATTGCCTCGACCACCTGATACGTGCCGCCGGCCGTCAGATTCGGTGCCGTGGCCCGCCGAGGGCGCGCACCATCACGTGTACGTCGGCATTAGCCTCCGCGTTCACTTGCGGTGGCGTCCGGATCTTGATCGGAAACGCGAAAGTGCCTCCTGAACTGGGATAATGAGGCTTGTCTAGGGCTTCTGTCACCACAGCGAGAAGGCACTTCTGCGTGCACACTACCGGGTCGCGTCCCAAGCTTGTCGTCTCGGCCGACGGCCGCGGGGTGGTCAGCCACGCTGGATCCCGCCTGCTGGCCGATCTCCCCGATGGCATCGGCCCGACCGGCGCGTTCACGGACGGGCTGCGCAGGCTGCGACCGCGCGGTACCGGGCACGACCCCGGGCGGATCGCGGTCGATCTGGCGGTGATGCTCGCCGACGGTGGCGAAGCACTAGCGGACCTGGCCCTGCTGCGGGACCAGAGAGAGGTTTTTGGCCCGGTCGCCTCCACTGCGACCGCCTGGCGCCTACTCGCGGACATCGGTCCGGCCGCACTCACTCGCCTGCGCTCGGCGAGAGCCGTCGCCCGGGAGATCGCCTGGCTCCAGGCCGCTGAGACCACCGGCGGCATACCCGCAGCCCGCGCCGGTGGCCGCGACCTGCCGAGCCTGGTCCTGGACCTCGACGCCACCCTCGTCACCTGCCACTCGGAGAAGAACAGGCAGCGCCGACCTACAAACGCGGCTACGGCTACTACCCGCTCCTTTGCTTCCTGGACAACACCGGCGAAGCCCTGGCCGGGGTACTGCGGCCGGGCAATGCCGGCGCCAACCCCGCACACGTTCGAGCACTGCGCGAGCGGGGAATCCACACCTTCTTCTCCGTCGGATACGTCGTCACCGAACCAGTCCGCCGCGCAATCCGTGCCCTGCCCGACCACCTGTGGCACCCCGCGCTGGAGCAGGACGGCACCCTGCGCACCGGCGCCGAAGTGGCAGAACTGACCGGAACGGTGGACCTGGCGGACCACCCGGACGGCACCCGGATCATCGTCCGGCGCGAGCGCCCACATCCCGGCGCCCAGTTGTCCTTACCGCCCCCCACGGCGAAGGCTCCCTGCAGCATCTGGAGGTCCGCCACCGTGCGCACGCCCGCGTCGAGGACCGCATCCGCTGCGGCAAGAACACTGGTCTCGGCCGCTTCCCCTCCCGCCACTTCGCCATCAACGCTGCCTGGCTGGAGCTTGCTCTGACCGCCGTCGACCTGCTCGCCTGGACCCAAGTTCTGCTACTGAACGGCGAATTGGCCTCCGTCGAGCCGAAGAAGCTCCGCTACCGGCTGCTGCACGCAGCCGCCCGTATCACCCGCGGCGGGCGCCGCCTTTACCTGCGGATCTCCGCTACCTGGCCCTGGTGGAGCACCCGACCCGAGCGTCGGGCCTCAGCCATGCTCGCCTGACGGCAAGCGGCCAACAACCGCGGGTCGCCGCGATCAGCCCGGCTGAACCGAAACGCGGAGGCTAGTGATGGCAGTCGACGCAGTACCCGGGGAAAGCGCAGGGCGCCCGCACCACAAACCTCATAAAGTCACGACCGTCTCACTGGACTTGAAATCTTCCGGCAGCCCCTGCACTTCGGGCCCAGTTGCGACGGGCTTTGATTCTCGTGCTGGTGTCGAACGGCGCTCCGGAGAGTACTCCCGTCGAAGTAACGTCGTACCGCCTGTCTCCCGAGGGATGACGACCGCAGTATGACGAAACAGCACGGAATCGGGCCTAGCGTTGGGGCTATGCCGGAACTTGATAGTCCACTGCGGAGATTCGGGGTAACCACCAGGGCGCTGGCGACGGCGTTCCCTGTCGCCGCATGCGGGGTCACACGCCGACAACAGTGCGGGGCCCGCTGCGGCCGGCCCGCACAGTGCGCACGCGGACGGTCGTCAGCTCCACCACAGCCGCTGCGCACCGGCGAGCGGTTCCTCGACCTGGGCGCTGCCGGGGTGCGCGAGCAGGACGCGAAGCCTCCCTGAAGCATCTCGCAGACGGATGCCGTACGGATACCTCACCACACAAACGCCTGAAGAGAGGGACTGACATGAAGCCCATGGGACGCCGCGGCTTTCTCGCCGCCAGCACGGCACTTGGCATTGGTGCCGGCTTGTCCACGCACGCCATTCTCTCGGAAGCGAGCGAGAACGATACTTCCGACAAGACTTCGGACATTTCACGGCGGGACCAGGACCTGCCCTTCATCGGCACGGAGGAGACCTTTTCGACTCCCACGTTGCTGAAGCTGAACTCCATCAATCAGGATCACATAGCGTTCCTTGAGGAAATTGGTCTTTCGGATCTAGGTCAACGCCGCATCGGCGATATGGATGCGGGGGGACTCAACGTTCAAATCCTCTCTGCTCATACACCCTCCGTGCAAAATGTCCCTGGGCAGAGGGGCATCGACCTTGCTCATCGCCTTAACCGGCAACTTGTAGACGGGCCAATCGCCAAATATCCGGACCGCTTCAAGGCTTTCGCCACCTTGCCCTTGCAGAGCCCGGAGGCGGCGGCGGATGAACTGGAACGCTCGGTTCGGGAAGATGGCTTCTTGGGCGCACTGACCAACGGACACATCGCGAAGAAGTATCTCGATCATCCCGATTTCGAGCCTGTGCTGGCACGTGCCGTTGCTCTCGATGTGCCGATCTACCTGCATCCCGGCTATCCAGCTGACGAGGTCTTCAAGATCTACTACAGCACCACGCGGTCTAAATACACGGAAGAGTACCAAGACTACATTTTCAGTGGGTCTGGATATGGCTGGCACCAGGAGGTGTTGACCCAATGCATTCGGATGATCGCGTACGGGGTTTTCGATAGATTCCCCAAACTGAAAATCATCATCGGCCACATGGGCGAAGGTCTTCCCTTCTACTACGAGCGGATCGTCAATGACATGGGCGAGCCGACCAAAGACTCGCTCGAGAAGCCCATCGGGAAATACTTCCAGGACAACTTCTGGGTCACAACCAGCGCATTTCCCCAGACCGAACTGCTCGATCTCCTGCTGAAGTACATAAGCGTGGATCGAGTGATGTTCGCAACCGACTACCCGTTCGCGGACATAAAGGAGCAGACTGACTGGTTTCGCGGAGTCGATTTGCCACGCGAAGACAAGGAAAAGATTGCATTCCGAAATGCAGAGAAACTGTTCAGAATGAAAGTGCCCGTGAAGTGATACGCCGATGTCGGCCGGAGTGAAAGAATGCTTTGCTGTAAGGCGAGAGTACGGCCGAAGTATGCGGTGCGCGGCTGCCCCATAACGCGGTCTCATGCAGGCTCTTCTAAAGGCTGTTAGCGCCCGTTTGGACGGGCGGTCCGCTGCCATATCCACTACCCGGTATTTGCGCCGTTCGAATCCTGAGCTGGGCAAACGCGCAGCGAAGCTTTGCAAACAGGCACTGACGCAGGCTGGATCGCGCCGTGTCACGTCCGTGCCGGTCGGGTACGGCTTCGTCAACTGGCCGACGCGTAGGGGGCTTCGGGTGGGAAAGGCGAGCCGGGGCAAGCGGGAGCGCAGCAGGGATAAGGACGGACAGTGGACCGCGGCTGCTGCGGCACGGGCGACACACCGCCTGCGGGAGCAGACCCAGCGGTGCCTGACCGGTAACCCGTGGGTGCAGATGACGCTCGCCTCCAACATGAACAACGTCGTCACCGAGCTGTACGCCGTGCTGCTGAACAGCGATCTCGCCGACATGGCGGACAAGCCCAAGGACATCGAGCGGGACGCGGCGCTGTCGATGACGCTGGGCAAGCAGGGCCATCCACCACCGTGGCCCCGGGCGGCGGGGGAGGCCGCCGCATGGCAGATACGTCAGATCCAGAAACTGCTGCGGCAGGCGGAGGTCCTCGTCATCTCCCCGGCCGCGCACGCCGCGGTCATGGCCGCGGCCGCTACCCTCGAACCGGCCGACGTCAGCACCCTGGACCGCGACCGGGACATCCTCATGCCCACCGGGCTGCTCGTGCTGCCCGAGCCGATCGTCGTCGTCAATCGCACTGGCTCACTCTCGGACACCAGGGCATTCGGCTGGCAGCTCATCACCCAGCACCAGATCCTGCCCACCGCCCAGTACCCCGGGGTGCGGGTGACGACGTTCATGGACCGCGACGGCCCCGTGCAGCCGGCTGGATGGCGACAGGCGGTCTCCCAGGCACGCGCCTCAGGGAATCCGCTGCCACCGCTGATGCCGGACGGCATGTACGGGATGCGGGGCGATGCCTGCCTCGCGGAGGAGAGTACCGAGACGCTCGCTGACCTGTCCGAGCACCACCGCCAGATGCAAAGGGCCCTCGCCCAGGCCTCCCAGTGGCGTGCAGAGCCGGTTCCCGAGACCGGTGAATGGGGCGGTGGGCGAGTGGACGACCCCTACGACGACTTCGTGGGCCGCTACATGTTCGCCTGCTGGCGGCTTCTCGCCCAGGGCGTCACGGCCGTCGGCCCCTCACGCGCCGCGCCCGGAGTGCGCACGGCCGCAGCTGGAGAGGACGGCTCCGTGCCGCGGGACCCCGATGTGCGGGTTATTCGGCTCGCTGCGCCCTCGCCTCGCCCGTCGGATCCGGAGGGCGAGGCGAAGCGGGTGTACCACCACCGGTGGCCCGTGCGGATGCACAAGGTCCGACAGTGGTACCCCAGCCGGCAGGAACACCGGGTGATCTGGCGAGGCCCGTACATCAAAGGGCCCGCTGACGCACCGCTGATGACGGGCGAGAAGGCGTACCTCGTGGATTCGTAGCTGCGTCGTGACGGCCCGCGCCGAGCTGGTCAAGGTGGCGGGCTTTGCGGGCCGGGCCGACGCGGGCGGAGATCCTCGCCGATCGACTCGCCCGGCGCCTGGAGGAGCGGCTGCGGCTGGGTGCGCCGATCTCGAGCCCGGTGGGATGGCGGTCAGCCGTGACCTGCCGCAGCGACAGGAGTGCGGCGATGAGCTGTGTGACGAGGGTGTGCTGCGTCCCGCCCTCGATGAGCCGGCCGCGACGCAGGTCCCGGCCGCGCTGCCCGCTCCCCGCCCGGCACCCGCCGCGCCGGAGCCGGTGGCCGACGTCGTAGACAAGGAGCTGGTCCTCGAGGAACTGACCCGCGAGCAGGTCCTGGACTGGCGCACCCGCGCGGCGAAGGACCACCAGCTGGTGTTCGACCACATCGACCGGTACGGCGAGGTGTCGGCGCGGCGACTGTTCACCAGCGCCTTCGTCGACCAGGTGACCCGCCTGACTGGCCTGGGGCACCTGTCCCTCGGCTACACCACCTGGGTGCAGTCATGAACAGCGGCGAGCTGTCGGGCGTTCGGCTGCCGCAAGGCTGAGAGCAGGGTCAGGCCACCGGCGGCTGGCCGGACGGGGCGGCCTGATCGGCGGGCTGGTCCAGTTGCTGCTGGCGGCGCCGCTGTTCGTTGCGGTGCTCCTCGACGCGCTGGGTGAACAGCTTCAGCGCCTGCTGCTCCTGGTCCTCGCCGAAATCGCTGTAGGGGCCGACGCCAAGTGTGAAGGCATTGGCCTCTTCCTCGATGGCGTCGGGGGTCTGGAGTAGGAAGTAGCCTCTTCGAGGCCCGCGACGCCGGCGCCAACGAGCAGCAACTCCAGCGCATCGCCGCCGAAGGCCTCGCGGAGATGTACTTCCGGAACAACAACACGCGCGCTCACGGCCTGGGCGTGGAGTTCACCGACGTGGAGACCATGGAAATCCAGCTCTAGACGCGCACACGCACAAGCCATCCTGCCCCGCCGCTGCGTGGTCGAGCGGTCCCCGGATTGGATCACGTACGCCGCCGACATGCACGCGACTATGAACGACTCAGCACTCCGAATCCGCTGATCACCTGGTTAACGATCACCATCATGACCAGGCGAATCACCCGCCGAAGCTCCCGGAGAAGCACCTCGCTTGCGCCTGAGGCCCGTGATCACTGCGGCAGGCCCGCTTCGTCGGCCCAGCGGAATACGTCCCCGCACGTGGGGGACGATGTCGGTGAGCGTTCGGCGAGGACCCTCAGCGCGTAGCGCAGTTCCCTGCTCAGCAGCAAGAGCCGGTGGCTGTATTGCCCGCCCTTGTAGGTATAGAGGCGGAAGACGTTGACGGCCTGTCCATCACGGTCGTCGCCAATGGTGTCCGGGAGCCCGGCGAGCAACTCGTAATCGCGCTTGCTGGTCGCCGCATCCGCCACGGCGCTGAGGGGCAGAGCGTCGAATTCTGCGGCGGACAAGGAAGCGTCGAGCGCGGCGGCGTGAGCGGCCAGGGCCGCGAAGATCTCGATCATTCGCTCACCCACCGCCGTGTCGATGTCCCGGGCCTGCAGGGTTTCGCGGCGACGAGCCTGCCGCCACGGCTCCTGATCCACCAGAGGCAGCAAGACACGGCCGAAGAGCGTGCAGCGACGCCACAACATGTCGTGGTCAGAGGTCACGGCCGATCCTCTCTAGGCGAGCGGAAGGCCTGGGGCCGGGGACCAGCCAGACGACCACCAGGCCCTCCAACTTCCCACTACGCGCAGGGCACGTACAGAACGGGGCTGTTCGCCGTGCCGCTGCCCACGGAGCCACCCGAGCTCACGAGGGTCCCGACCGTAGAGGTACGCCAGGCCACCTTCGGGTCACCGGGGCGGTTCACGCAGGTCGTTGCTGCCGTCGACGACCGCAACGGTGGCGCGCACTTGGACTGACGCGAGGTCGCTGCCGTCATCCACATGCGCGAGTGCTCGTTGTAGAACTCGAGGTCCGCCTCACTGGTACAGGCCACGGGCCCGCCTGAACACGTCTTGATGCCCCCCGTACCCGTCATCCGGGAGCCACTGTGGTTGGGCTTCGACGCGTAGAAAGTGCACTCCGTAACGGCCCCAGGAGACGCGTCCTGCGTGGTCACCGTGACCTCGGGCGGTGCCGGATTCGGCGGCGGGGCCGCCAGCGCCGTCTGAGTGCTGGTGGCGACCAGCGCCACCCCGACGGCGAATGCACTCGCAACGCATCGTAATCGCACGAAACAGTTTTCGCTGTACGGCTCAACTGACCATCAGTCGGAGCGCCTTGAGTGAAACGAGACCGTAGAGGTGGAACAGGGGGTACAGCAGTGGCATACCGGCCAATGCCTCTCTGCGTCACATGCCCGAGAAGTGCCATCCTCCGGCAAGGACCTCATCAGACTCAGGAACCAGTCCCCCGGCTGTGGAAGGGCGCTGGCCGCCTCCCCATGCCGCAGACCGCCGACGGGCGCCTGGGCCTTGCGGTCGACATCATCCACTGGCTCCGCCCGAAACGCCCCGCCAGCGCGGACCGCCTGCCACGTCTAAGCCCGCAGCGGACGGTGCAAGCTGAGCAGGGCGGCAACCGCAAGAGAGCGGTCCGGATGGAGCGGGAGGCAGGCGCGGGGCGTCCGAGGCCCGTCCGGTCCAGCGACGCCCCGCACCGTTCCTCAGGGGCTGGCGATCAGTTTCTTCACCTCGGACGGCAGTTCATTGCCGGAGTAGACAGCGACGAAGTGCACGTCGTCGGGTGAGTCGCCGACGGCGATGGCCACCTTCGGAGAGATACCGTCCACGGCGTAGGCGGTCTCCGTCGTGGCCGGCTCCTCGTCCTTGCCGCCGGTGTCGTCACAGGGCGGTTTGGTCGCTGCCCCGAGTTTGCTACCGACCGTGAACTCCACGTTGGCGACATCCTGGTAGGTGCGCCCGTGGTAGGTCACCTGGTAGACGCACGACGCAGCGTCCTCCGCGCTGTTGCCCTCTGATGTACAGGCGGCAACTGAGGCCGCTGCAACTGCCGTCAGTACCGCGGTCATCGATCGCTTGGCCCAACTCATGAACGGCCTCCTCAGTAGATGCTGCGAAGGGCGAGGACGTCGCCCTTGCCGAGCGTCCTGGCCTGCACTGACCCCCGTGCGCGGGCCCCGCAGGCGGGGAGGGACGCACGGGGGCCGTTGCCGGATCGTCTCAGAGGGTCCGGGCGTCCGCCGCCGGTGCCGCGGTCCGGTCCGCGTCGACGGGCGGGGCCACATCGGCAAGATCCCGGTGGCGGGTCTCCTTGGCCGCCGCCACCGCGATCACCGTGAGCACGGCGGCGGCGATGACGTACAGGGCGATCGGGGTGGAGCTGCCGTAGTCGGACAGCAGCGCGGTGGCAATCAGCGGCGCGGGCGCGCCCGCCGCGACCGAGGCGAACTGGGCGCCGATGGACGCGCCGGAGTAGCGCATCCGCGTCGCGAACATCTCGGAGAAGAACGCGGCCTGGGGCGCGTACATCGCCCCGTGCAGCACCAGCCCCACCGTGACGGCGAGGATCAGGTTGCCGAAGCCGCCGGTGTCGATCAGCGAGAAGAACGGGAACATCCACAGCCCGACCCCGACGGCACCCATCAGATACACGGGACGGCGGCCGATCCGGTCGGAGAGCGCGCCCCACGCCGGGATGGCGGCGAAGTGCACGGCCGAGGCGATCAGTACGGCGTTGAGCGCGGTCTGCTTGGAGACGCCGGCCGAGGTGGTGGCGTAGACGAGGATGAACGCCGTGATGACGTAGTAGCTGATGTTCTCCGCCATACGCGCCCCCATCGCGACCAGCACATCACGCCAGTGATGCCGCAGCACGGCGACCAGCGGCAGCTTCTCGGTCTCCGCGGTCCGGTCCGCCTTGCGGGCCTCGGCCTGCGCCAACGCCTGCTTGAAGACGGGCGATTCATCGACAGACAGACGAATCCACAAACCGACGATCACCAGCACGCCGGAGAGCAGGAACGGTATCCGCCAGCCCCAACTGCCGAACGCGGCGTCCGACAGCACGGCGGTCAGCACGGACAGCACACCCGTGGCGAGGAGTTGCCCCGCCGGTGCACCGGTCTGCGGCCACGAGGCCCAGAACCCCCGCCGCCGCGCGTCCCCGTGCTCCGACACCAGCAGCACGGCACCGCCCCACTCGCCGCCGAGCGCGAACCCCTGGACCAGCCGGAGCACGGTGAGCAGGACCGGCGCGGCCGTCCCGATGGTGGCGTGCGTGGGCAGCAGCCCGATCGCGAAGGTCGCCCCGCCCATCAGCAGCAGACTCAGCACCAGCAGCTTCTTGCGCCCGAGCCGGTCGCCGTAGTGCCCGAACACCAGCGCACCCAGCGGCCGGGCGGCGAACCCGACCGCGTACGTCAGGAACGACAGCAGCGTGCCGACGAGCGGGTCGGAATCCGGGAAGAACAGCTTGTTGAACACGAGCGCGGCGGCGGAGCCGTAGAGGAAGAAGTCGTACCACTCGATGGTGGTGCCGATGAGGCTGGCGGCGACGATGCGCTTGAGGTTGCCCGGGGGTGGGGGAGCGGTGGTTGCGGAGGCCATGTGCGCCACTTCCTCGCGTGCGGTGGGGACGGGTACGTGTTGGCACACCGTAGAAACCTGCAGGTCAGGCGCACATGTGGTGGGGCAACATAGTTCCGGGTGCGGCTATGCGTCGGACCACCATGCCAGCTCGCGGAGCCGTGGCTGAGAGGCTGACGGCGGTCTGTCCGCCCGGGGCTCTGCGCGGCTGGGCACGGCGTCGGATCCGGTGCCCCTCAGAGCCGTCCGCGAGCAGGTTCTGACCGACTTCCCGGAGACCTCCGCTGCCGTCCGGCCGAACAGGCGGCCTCCTGGGGTCGGCCGCGGCCTCGGTGCGGCCGACCCCGCGGTCCTGTCAGGGGAGCCTGAGCGTGGGGCGGTAGGCATCGAGCCAGGTGGCGAGATCCAACGTTCGCTCGAGACCCAGCCGGGTCAGCCTGTCCATCCCGGCTGTGTCCTTCCCGGTCGCGCTCTCCAGCCATTGCCGGTTCACCAACTCGAAGACCCCATGGCCGCGGTCGCTCAGCAGTTCCCTGGCCTGCCGTTGGAGCTCCTGGGCGTAATAGGGGTCCTGCGTGGAGGGATAGGCGCTCTTCGGACGCCAGACGACCGACTCCGGCAGCATGTCCTTGACGGCACCCCGAAGCAGGCTCTTCTCCCGACCGTCGTAGGTCTTCAACGCCCAGGGCGTGTTGTAGACGTACTCGACGATCCGGTGATCGCAGAACGGCACGCGGACCTCGAGCCCGAGGGCCATGCTCAGCCGGTCCTTCCGGTCGAGGAGGTAGCGCATGAACCGGGTCAGGTGCAGGTGGATCATGATCCGCATGCGGTGCTCGAAGTCGTCCTCGGAGGCGTAGACGTCTCCGGAGTCGAGCCGCTCGATCTCTCCCAGAGCACTCGCGTACGAGTCCTTCCGGTACTCCTCCAGCGCGAGGCCGGACCACAGCTGCGGGTTGAGGCCCGTGCCGTCCTTGTCGAACGCGCCGATGTTGAGCGCGATCCAGGGAAACGCGTGGGCCTGCTGGATCTGGGGCACGTGCATGTGCTTGTAGCCGCCGAATATCTCGTCGGCCGCCTCGCCCGACAGGGCCACCGTCGACCTCTGCCGGATCTCCTTGAAGAGCAGATACAGCGAGAAGTCGATGTCGCCCATCGTCATCGGCAGGTCGCGCGCGCCGATCACGGCCTGCCGGATCTCCGGGTCGGCCAGTGTCTTGGGGCCGATCACGATGTCGGCGTGCTCCGAACCGACATGCTCCGCGACGTCCTTCACATAGGGCGCGTCGGGAGTGTCCCGCAGGTCGTCCGACGTGAAGTTCGCCGCATGGTCCATGAAGTCGACGGCGAACGTCCGCACCCGCTCGTCGCCCAGACGGGCCGCGGACAACGCGGTGAGCGTGCCGGAATCCAGGCCACCGGACAGCAGCACGCAGCGCGGCACGTCCGCGACGAGCTGCCGGCGCACCGTGTCCTCGAGCAACTCGCGGACGCGTCCGACGGTGGTGGTCACGTCGTCCGTGTGCGGACGGGTCTCCAGCCGCCAGTAGGTGCGCTCCCGAAGTCCGGCGGCGTCGATCGTGACCACGGTGCCGGGCTCGACCTGCCGCATGCCCGACCAGATCGCGTGCCCGGGAGTGAAGCAGTACGAGAACGTCTCACGCAGTCCGTCCGCGTCGACCACGCGCTCGGCGAGCGGGTTGGCCAGAATCGCCTTCGGCTCCGAGCCGAACAGCAGGCCGTCGGCCGTGCGGTAGTAGTGGAACGGCTTGATCCCGAGCCGGTCGCGAATCATCACCAGTTTCCGGGCCCGTGCATCCCAGATCGCGAACGCGTACATGCCGTTGAGCCGCTCGGCCACGGCCTCGCCCCAGCACAGGTATCCGCGCAGGACGACCTCCGTGTCACTGGCGGTCTCGAAGCGTTCTCCTCGCCGTACCAACTCATGCCGCAGTTCGGTGAAGTTGTAGGTCTCGCCGCTGTAGACGAGGGTCACCTCGCCGGTCGGGGTCCGCACCGTCATCGGCTGCTTCCCGCCGGGCAGGTCGATCACGGCCAGCCTTCGGTGACCGAGGGCGGCGTGCCGATCGACCCATGTGCCAGAGGCATCGGGGCCCCGGCACGCCATGGTCTGCGTCATGGCGTCCAGGGTCTCCCGTTCGCGGGTGAGGTCACGGTCGAACGAAATCCAGCCGGTTATGCCACACATCTGCCGTCCTCCTGTGGTCTGCAGAAACATCCCGCAAGTCCCGCTCGCTCACCCGCTCACGTGAGTCCCCCGGTACCGCCGTCGCGCCGGATCAGCGGCGGCGCGGCGCCTCGCTCTCCCCGACGTGCGTCTCGATCCACTCCTTCAGCGGCCGCGTGGCCCTCCAGAGTTCGCGCACCGCCTCGATGGCCCGCGGCTGATGCATCCAGTCGGCCAGCTGATGCTCCTTGATGACCACCGCGCCCTTCCAGCGCAGGAGTTCGCCGCGGGGGTGATCGGCAGAGAAGCCGGTGGGGACCCGCTTGAGCACGGGCTGCATGCCCGGCTCCACGGGCAGTCCCTGATCGGCCAACTGCCGCCGGATGCTGTCGAATTCCGCCGCGGACTCGCCGCTGTCGATGGCGGTGCGGAACCGCTTGATCTGGTCCGGCGCCAGGGCCATGGCCCCGCCCGCCAGCCGCATGCCGTCGGCGTCCAGCCGGAGGAAGGCGCCGATTCCGCCCACCGCCCGGTCGCTGGTGGTGACGCCGACCCACGTCTTGTACGGGGACTTGTCCGGGGAGAACCTGACGTCACGGTTGGGCCGGAAGGTGCGCAGCGGCCCGAACTCGTCCTCCAGGTCGGCCATGAGACGGTTCACCGGCTCCTTCACGGACGCCTCCCAGACGGCCCGGTGAGCCTCCCAGTACGTCTTGGAGTTGTCCTTCTCCAAGCCCTCCAGGAAGGTGAACAGTTCGGGCGGGAACCCGTCGAAGGGCGGGGTGGTCTGCGCACCCTTCTCAGTCGTCACTACCGCTCACCTTCCTGTTGTAGTCCAGGGCCTCCGTCATCCAGCCGTCGAAGGCCTCGTCCGATTCGATGCCGTGGCCGGCGACGACGATCCAGCCCTTGCCCATGGGCTTCCCGCGCATCTCCGCCCAGTCGGCGCCCTCCCGCTCCAGCAGCTTCTCGGCCCGGTCGGGGTCGCAGCGGACCATGAGGCGGCCGTCCGCGTTGGCCGTGACCGCCATGCTGCCGTTGACCATGAAGGCGAGAGCACCGAACATCCTCACCTCGCGCACCTGCCGCTGGGTGGAGAGGGCTTCTCTGATCCGGTCCGCGAGTTCCTGGTCGTACGCCATCCTCGGCTGCCCTCCTAGATCGTGGTGGCCAGGGGCAGCGCCGGATCGCCGCTCCATTCCACGAGGCCGTCATCGTAGAGAGCGACGTCACGCACCCCCAGCATTTGCAGCGCGAAGGCGTCGATCGTGGCGTCCACCCCCGCGGCGCAGTAGGCGACGACCTGCCGGGCCTGCGTGGCACCGACCGCCTCGAACCTGGCGGTGAGTTGTCGGGCCGGGAGGAAGCAGCCGGTGTCCGGGTCGACGAGCGCCGCCGCCGGAACGTTGACGCTGGAGGGGATGTGGCCGACGCGGCCGTGCGCGACCGGGATGTGGCCGGCGTGCTGTTCGGGTGACAACGCGTTGACGAGGCAGACGCCGGGGACGTCGATGGCGGCCTGCACCTGGTCACGGGTGACGAACAGCTCAGGACGGAGCCGGGGTGCGAAGCTGCCGCGGCTCACCTCGGGAACGTCCTTGCTCACCGGGCGGCCCTCGGCGGTCCACTTCCTCCAGCCTCCGTCGAGCACGGCGGCGTTGTCGTGGCCGAGCCATCGCAGCATCCACCAGAGCCGGGTCGCGAACGCCGTGTGGGCGCGATCGTAGAGGATCACGGTGTCGTCGTTGCTGATGCCGAGCCGCTCGATGGCGGCGGCCAGGACGTCGGCCGGCGGAATGGCGAACGGTTTGGGCGCGGTGGGGTCGGCCAGTTCCACGAGGAGATCGGCGAAGACGGCGCCCGGGACATGCCCCTCGAGGTAGCCGTCGTGACCGGGGCCGAGATCGACCCCGCCCTCGGGCAGCAGCCGGAGGTTCACCGTGCAGTCGACGACGACGATCCCCGGCCGTCCCAGATGCTCGGCGAGCCACTCGGTCCCGACGAGCGCCGAGGGCAGCCGTGTGGTGTCGGCGCGGGCAACGCCCTTGCCGTCCCGAACGCCGGCCGACCTGACGTCCGGCCCGTCCGTACCGCCCGCGGTCCCGGCGAGAGCGACGGGATCGGACACCGGCCCGCGGGTCATCAGGGCCGCGGCGAGCACGGCGATGAGGAGCGTGCAGCCGGCGCAGATCAGGAACGCGACGTGGATGGCATCGACGAAGGACTGATGCACCGCCGAGGTGAACTCGGCCCGGTCGACGGGCAGATCGGGGATCGCCCCCGCCCCCTGACCGGCACTCGCGCCCGATCCACCGATGCGCTCGGCGATCTGGTGGCCGGCGCCCCTGGCCACGTCCAGGTCGGTGAGAGCCGCGACGACCTTGTCCTTGAACACGGCCACGACGACCGTGCCCAGAACCGCCGCACCGGCGGTGAATCCCGCGATCCTCGTCGTGTTGATCATCGAGGAGCCCAGACCCGCCCGTTCCGGAGGTGTGGACGCCATCACGGCCAGCGTCAGCGGGGCGAACATGCAGCCGATGCCGCCCCCGACGAGCCCGAGCTTCCACCACACCGAGCCGAATCCGGAGTCCGCCTCCACCGTCATCAGCAGCAGGAAGCCGGCGCTCACCAGCACCCCGCCCACGATGATCGGAATGCGCGGCCCGAGCTTGCCGGCGATGGTGCTCGCCGGCGGCGAGAAGAAGAAGATGCCCAGCGTCAGCGGGAGCAGACGCAGACCCGTCTCCAGCGCCGAATGCGTCTGCACGGTCTGGAAGTACTGGGCCATGAAGAACATCGCGCCGACGATGATGAATCCGAGCAGCGACGCGATGACGCTGGACACCGCGAAGGTGCGGTTGCGGAACAGATCGAGCGGCAGCATCGGCTCCCGGCTGCGCATCTCCACGGCCAGGAACGCGCCCAGCAGCAGAACGGATCCGGCCAGAAGGCCGACGATCAGCGGGGATCCCCATCCCTCTCGCTCGCCCTGGATCAGCCCCATGATCAGGCAGAACAGACCAGCGGTCACGAGGATCTGGCCGGGGACGTCGAGATGGCCGGCGCCCGGGTTCCGCGACTCGATCAGCCAACGGACCCCGAGGACCAGGGCCAGCACGCCGACCGGCAGGTTGATCAGGAAGATCGCGTGCCAGCTGAAGGACTCGATCAGGACGCCGCCGAACAGCGGGCCCAGGGCCAGCGCCACGCCGGAGACGGCCGTCCAGATACCGATCGCCTTCGCTCGGCCCGGCGGGTCACTGAAGGTCGACACCAACAGGGAAAGGCTTCCGGTTTCGATGGCGGCGGCGCCGATCCCCTGCAGGACCCGACCGAGGACGAGGACACTGAAGCTGTCCGTGAAACCGCACAGGGCGGAGCCGACGACGAAGACGACCAGCCCTGTCAGGAACACCCGTTTGCGGCCGAGCCGGTCTCCTAGGGTTCCGGTCGTCAGCATCAGCGCGGCGAATGGCAGCGTATAGGCGTCGACGGTCCACTGGAGTTGCGAGATCTCCGCGCCGAGATCCTTCTGGATCTCGCCCAGGGCGACGAAGATGATGGACCCGTCGAGCAGGACCATGAACGACCCCAGGCTGGTGACCAGGAGCGTCAGAGCCCTGCTGCTGCGTGATGTTGTCTCCATGGTGCGTGAGCTCCCTGAGAATGTGCGTGGTGAGGGGCTCAGCCGGCGGTCGGCTGCTCCTGGTACTTCGGGAAGAGGCTGAGGAACTGGGGAGGTACGAGGAAGGGGTGCACCTCCACGCGGTCCCACACCTTGTTGACGATGTAGGGCTCGTTCTTGAGCCATTCGTCGATCTCGTCGCGGGTCTCGAAGTCGACGATCAGAACTCCGCCGGCCATCTTTCCGGCGCCGTCGAGAATTCCCCCGCCGAACAGGAAGCTTCCGTCGGCCATCATCTTCTCGCCGTTGGCCATATGGGCCGGACGGACGAGCATCCGCCGCTCGAATGTCCCGGGGTCGGTGCCGTCGTAGGCGATGACTGCGTACAGCAATGCGGCTGTCCTTTCCGTGCGCCGCCGAGGCGGGCGGTCAGTCCTCGTCCCGCCGGCCCCAGACCGAAACGGTGATCGGGGTGTACAGGACCGTCTCCGAGGGCTGCTGGAGCTGGTCGAAGGCGGCCTCGATCTCCTTCTGTCCCATCAGGCCGACCTTGGTGATCATGGGGGCGAGCTTGGCCAGACTCAGCACGATGGTCTGCATCTCGGGGGTGCCCGCCTGAACCGCGGTGAGCTGGCAGTCGGTGCCCATGAACCTGAGTCCGGTGCGGCGGAATGCCGGCAGGAGCTTCATTCCGTATCCGGGGTCGGCGCCACCGAAATAGAAGAAGGTCTCCAGGGCGGTGGCAGCCCGGGTGAGCAGCGGAGAGGGCGGATCGACCCGCTGAATGCTGCGGATGTCGGCCTCTTCGACCAGAAGGTGTCCACCGGGCTTGAGTGCTTTGGCGAACTCGCCGAGTACGCGCTCCCGGTCCGGCAGATGCATCAGAAGGATCTTGGAGTGGACGAGGTCGTAGGCGCCTTCGTCCAGCGGTGTCGTCGTGATGTCCTGCTGCCGGATCTCGAGGTTGGGCGCGGACAGCCCTTCCATGTACGCGGTCTCGATGTCGATGGCATGGACCTTGCCGAAGTGGCCGACCCGGTTGGACAGCCATCGTGCGATCGATCCCGCGCCCGCCCCGACTTCGGCACAGGTCCACCCCTCGCGGACCCCGATCTGCTCGAGGTAGCGGATGGTGGCGGGGTCGGTGAGGGCCGCGACCTGTTCCAGGCGGACCTTCTCGGGATCGCTTTCGTGCTCGGCCGGTTTGTGCACGTCGTCAACTCCTCGGTCAGGTGTCAGACGCCGGTTTCGAAGAGCTTGGGGACCTTCATCGCGAGCATCATGTCGCCCTTGACCTTGAGCTTTCCGGTCATGAAGGCGCGCATCGCGTCCTGGCGGCCCTCGGCGATCGCGACCCATGTCTCGCTGCTGGTCACGAACGTCGTGTCGGGCTCGTCGACCCCGCCCGGGATGAGACGGCCCTTCCCGTCCTTGATCTCGAAGGCCCAGATGCCCGGGTCCACATCGGTGATCTTCCACTGCAGGGTCCGGTTCAGGCCTGCGGCGGCCTCCGTGTTGAAGCGCGTCGACAGGTGCTCGAACAGCTCCTCGACGGTCATGGACATCGGTCGGCTCCTTGTGGTCAGTCCAGGCCGAGTTGGCTCTGGATCTCTTTGACCTGCGGATACACATCGAACAGCTGGAGGTGGTTGCCCTCCGGGTCCGTCACGCCGAACGGGTGGCCGGGAGGCAGCCTCTGCGGCTGCCTCGCTGAAGCTAGTCCCGGCGACTTACCGATCGCTTACGGGTCGGGAAAGTGGCGCCGCCGCCCTCGTGAGGCGGGGTCAGGTCACCGAGTCGGAGGATGTCGTACAGATAGTGGGCGGCGATGTCCACTGTCGATGCCCCTGAACCGGCGCCGGGGTTCGGAACGTCGTAGTCATCGGACGCGACCCGGCTGAGGCCGAGCTGCCGGCGCAGCCCCAGCGCGAGCAACTCCCGCGTCGTGTTGGACATGCCGGACGTGCGTTGCGCCGGCGGTCGGCTCATGGATCCCCCTCGATGCAGAAGGGGACTTTCCGGCGGTGCGGTTACAGACGACTTACACCGGGAGCAAGGTGGCTGAATCGAGGCCCTATAGCTTTCGCTTGCTGCTGGCAGCATGCCTGGTCAAGCCGGAGGGCGGTCCGTGCGGAGGCCGGGATCCGCCGGGATGTGGGTACTTAGGGTGATCAATGCCTGCATACCGGGTGATTCGGATGGTTCCGCCAGGGGAGCGACGGGTCGACCGTGGTGCTGTTCAGGGAGTACGGGGGGGGCAAGATGGACGGATCATCAGGGGGCTCGCCGGACGGTGCCGGCCGGTCGGCCGGTACACGCAGGGAGTATGAGGCGTGGCTCTTCGGCCCGTTCCGGGTGCATCGCGCGGGCGCCCCGTTGGGGGACCCGCGCGGGGGGCGGGCGAGCGCGCGCACGCTGCTCAAGTGGTTCCTGCTCAACCCCGGACAGGAGTTCCGCGACAGTGAGCTCGCGGACGTGCTCTGGCCCGGCAGTCCGGGGAATCGGGCGAACCGGCTCCATGTGACACAGCACTCCCTGCGTCGGATCCTGGAGCCCGAGCTCGCCACCAGGCAGCCGTCGAGGTTCATTCGGTCGGACCCGAACGGGCACTACTGGTTCGACCCGTCCGGCTGCTGGTGGACGGATGCCGAGGACGTCGTGCTGCTGTCGAAGTCCGCGTGTGCCGCACGAAGGGCGGGCGACGCACCGGCGGCGATAGCGTCGTACGAACGCTTGCTGGCCCGCTACGACCAGGGCTTCCTGCCGGAGGAGGTGTACCACGACGCCTTCGCGCCCTTCCGGGCGGCCCATGAGCGCGGCCACGAGGAAGCCCTGCTTCAGCTGTTACGCCTGCACCGTCGGACCGGCCATCTGTATGAGGCGCTGACCTGCGCGATGAGGATTTTGGACCGTGACCCCTACTCGGAGGAGGCGGCCACAGCCGTCGTGGAGATCCATCTCCAGCAAGGCAGCCTGACGGGGGCCGTTGCGCAGCTCGAGCAGTTCGTCGGCCTGCTGCAGGAGGATCTCGGGGTGCCGCCCAGCCCTGAAATGCGGGCCTTGTGGGAGCGGGTGAGGTGGGCGCGATGACGCCGAGGCCGGGGCATCGCGCCGAGCCGCAGCGGTCCCTGACCGGCCGTCACCTTCCGCCGCTACGCCCTGCGGGCCACTACCTCCTGGCTGACCGCCGCCAGGCGGTCCCAGTCGTCGGCCATCCCGGCGCGGCTGCCGATCTCCCGCATCACGGCGGTGAACAGGGCCCCCGACTTGATCAGCTGAGGACGGATGTGGCCGAACACCTCCAGGGTCACGATGCCGTACAGCTGTGCCCAGGACAGTTCGAACAGCCAGATCAGGCCCAGCCCGTCCTTGCCGAGGAGTCCCACGAGGTCGGGTCTGCCGTCCCCGCCGGGGGAGTGGACGGCCACGAACGCGTCGTCGAGCTCCTCGGGGGCGGGCACGGGAAACGGGTGCTGCTGCGACAGTCTGACGAAGATCCCCCCGAAGAACTCGGCGAACTTCTGCACCCCGTCGGCGGCGCCCGTCGCGGTGGACGGCGCGAGCGGATTCAGCGGCTTGCCGGCCTCGGCCCGGGTGACGTGCTCCCCCGAGAGGGAGTTCGTGTGGAACACCAGCCGGAACTCGTCGATGTGCTCCAGCGCCCAGCATCGGAAGGCGGTGGCGGCCGCGACCATCTGCGCCGCGGGGTCGTCGTCGCCGTAGGGCTGGGCCGTCGTGGACATCTCGCGGACGATCTCGGCGAAGATGTGGTTCGACAGGAGCTGGTTGAGCGCGGCGACGTTGCCGACATACCGGTACAGCGCGGGCGCGGTGAAGCCCATCTCGGACGCCACGGCACGCAGCGTCACCTCGCGGCCCTCACGCAGCAGCGACCGGCCGGCCTGGACGATCTCATCGCGGGTGGACTGTCGCAGACGCTCCCTTCGGCTCAACGCCGGGCGCGTCGGCTCCACGCGCGCGGGATCGACCTGACTCATCCGGCACCTCCAAGTCCTTCACCGTCAAGGCGCGCAGAAAGGCAGGTATGCCCAGCCGCCGGATCCACGGTAACGCTTGACAACGTTCGTGAACACCGTTCACCGTTAACGCTAGTAACTGACCCAATACCCATACACGATCGCTACGCAACAAAACGGGGAGGGCGAACGTGCGAGGTATGACATCGGAACCAGCCCTGCTTCCGGAGCCCGAGTGGAGTCATCCACGGGATCGGGAGCACCAAGCCACCTACCGGGCCTACCTGTTCGGGCCCTTCCGGGTCTTCAAGGGGGAAGAAGTGCTCGGCCGGCGTCGGCAACGCCGGGAGAAGGCACTGTTGTTGCTCAAGTGGTTCCTGCTGAACCCCGGCAAGCCGGTGTCCATGGACCAGCTCATCGACCTCGGCTGGCAGGACACCGACCCGGACAAGGCTGCCAGCGGCTTCCATGTCGGCATGCACTGCCTGCGGCGGATGCTCGAGCCGGATCTGCGGCCGGGTCAGGAGTCGTCCTTCATCCACCGCAGCGGCACCAACTTCTACCGCTTCGAAGCCGACGAAGGGTGGTGGAGCGACGTGCACGAGGTGGAGCGGCTCTTCGAACAGGCGCGCGCCTGCGACGCCCGTGGGGACGCACGCCGTGCCTGCTTCTACTACAGCAGGGTCGCCGCCTACACCGTCCGCCGGTTCCTCGAGGGTGAGGAGGCCCAGCAGCAGTGGCTGGCCCCCTTCCGCAGGCAGTACGAGGGACTCTCCGCACAGGCGTTGCTCCGTCTGATCCAGATCCACAGTGCACGAGGCGAGCTGGACGAGGCGCTGGAGTACGCCTACGAAAAGCTGCGGCTGGACCCGTACAACGAACTGGCCGTCACCACCATCGTCGAGGCCCACCTCAAGCTCGGCCGGGCCGCGTATGCGCTGGACCAGCTGTCACTGTTCCTGCGGTCCGTCGAACGCGACCTCGGCGCCGCGCCGGGCAGTCACCTGCTGGCGCTGCGGGAGCGGATCATGCATACGCCGCAGCTCGGCCGCGTTCCAGGGCGGCCGGCCCCTGCCCCGGCGCGGCGGGACGTCACCGCGGTGATCTGAGGAGACATCACCGCAGTGATCCGAGTACCGCTCCGGTACGGGCGGCAAGGGCCCTGGCGGGCGCCTGCTCCGACCGATCCACGGCGCGTTGACGTCCGTGCGCTTCGGGGCGCGGCGCCCGGCCCGACGCCACGACCCAGCGATCGGGATCCCGCGGTCACGACCCCGCAGTCAGGACCCCGCGGTCACGATCCGGCCGCCCGGGCCTCCGCGGCGATGAACGGTGCCTGGTTGAAGATGATCCGCATATGCGTGATGGTGCCGTCCTGAACCGTCAGGCACTCTGCTCCGGGAGCGCTCTCGACCGGCAGCGTCCTGGTGTCGTACATCAGCAGCGCCGTCGTCTCGTCGCCGAAAGCGGCCAGCAGGCTGGAGTCGGTGAGAATGTGCGTGAAGGGCTCCATGAACCCCCTGAACGCGTCGGCGCCCTGGAGGCGTCCGGCCGGTGCCTCGCACACGATGTCGTCGTCGATGTAGGTCATGGCCCGGTCGAAGTCGTGACCGGTCCAGGCCCGGTGGTAGGCGAGGGCGGTCTCCAGGGCTGGGCTGGGTGCGTCGATCATGGCTGCTTCCTGTGGTGTCGAGGTGAACGCGCGGCGCTCGATCGAGAGTCGACCGCTGCCCCCTGCTCAACCGGGGCAGGCCCGCCGGGGACACGCCCCCCGCCGTCCGGGGCCGCCGAACAGCCCATGGGCAAAGGGGATCAAAGCCCTCAGCTTGCACATGAAGTAAGTCCTCCGTAATCCCGCCACCGATAGTCATTTGGGATGAAGGGGGATGCATGACCCAACCAGCACGACATCGCATATCCGACCTGTCTGCGGAGAAGCGGGCCCTGCTCGCTCGGAAGCTCCGGACGCGTGTCGCCGGCGGCACCACCAGGCCCGGCCACTACGACGCCGTGATTCTGGGAGGCGGCGCCGCCGGCCTCACTCTGGCGCTCCACCTTCGCCGGGAGCGGCCGGGCATCCGGGTGCTGGTCGCCGAGCGACAGCGGCACCCCGTGCCCGAGGCCGCACACAAGGTCGGCGAATCGACCGTGGAGATCGCCGCCCACTACCTGCGGGACATCCTCGGACTCGGCGAACACCTTCAGACACAGCAGATCCGCAAGTTCGGTCTGCGCATGTTCTTCAGCAGCGAGGACAACGCCGACATCGCCGAGCGCGTGGAACTCGGCAGTTCGGTCTTCCCTCCGCTGGCCACCTATCAACTCGACCGAGGACGCCTGGAGAACGAACTCGGCGCGGCCTGTTCCCGGGACGGCGTCGAGTTCCTCCCGGGCAGCAAGGTCGTCGACGTCGCGTTCTCACCCGACGGGTCCCACCACGAGGTCCAGTTGCTCACGGACAGCGAGGAACACAGCGTCCGGGCCCGCTGGGTGATCGACGCCACCGGACGCGGCCGGCTCCTGCCCCGCCGGTTCGGACTCCGCAAGGACGTGGGCCACAAGGCCAACGCCGCCTGGTTCAGGGTCGGGCACCCCATCGACCTCGGAACCTGGAGCGACGACCAGGCGTGGCACGCCCGGATCCGCGAGGGCCGGCGGGAACTGTCCACCAACCATCTGATGGGACCGGGCTACTGGGTCTGGCTCATCCGGCTCGCCTCCGGATCCATCAGCATCGGCATCGTCGCGGAGGCCGGCACGCACCGGTTCGACGACTTCAACACCCTTGAACGGGCCCTGGACTGGCTCGCCGAGCACGAACCGCAGTGCGCCCGGGCCGTCGAGGAACACCGCGACAAGATCCAGGACTTCCGGGTGATGAAGGACTACTCCTACAGCTGCGACCAGGTCTACGACGGCAGCGCACGCTGGTGCCTCACCGGCGAGTCCGGGATCTTCCTCGACCCGCTCTACTCACCGGGCCTGGATCTGATCGCCGTCAGCAACGCACTGGTGGCCGACCTGGTCACCAGGTCCCTGGACGGCGAGGACGTATCGGCCCTGGCGTCCGTGCACGACTCGCTGTTCAGGCGTGTCACCGACATGTGGCTCGCCGTCTACGAGAACCAGTACGCGCTGATGGGCAACGCCCGCGTGATGGCCTCCAAGGTCATCTGGGACACCGCCTTCTACTGGGGGGTCTTCGGCCTGCTCTTCTTCCAGGACAAGTTCCGCACCGTGGGCGGCAGTCCCTCGGTGGCCGCCGACCTGGAACGCCTCACCGACATCAGCAACCGGGTCCAGGCGTTCTTCCGCGAGTGGGCGGCCATCGACGACTCCCGTCTCGAGGCCAGGTTCGTCGACCTGTACTCCCCGCTGAACTTCATGGTGAAGCTGCACGCCGGCATGGCCGACGACCTGCCCGGCAGCAGGTTCCCCGAGCGCTTCTCGGACAACGCCACGCTCCTGGCCCAACTGGCCGGGCAACTGGTCACCGCGGTCATCGACGCCCACGGCGACCGGTACGACGACGACCGCGTCATCGCCCAGGTCCAGGCCTGGCAGCGGGATCCCCTGATCGCCGACCTGATCGCGACGCATCGGCGCGAGCGGCAGCACAACCCCACCAGTGAGGGCTGGATCGCCCTGCGCCCGCCCCGCCCGGGGGAGAGCACCGCAGGTCACGAACCGAACGGAGCGGACAGCATGGAAAAGCAGAGCAGCGAGGTGAGCTATGCCTGACATCTCCGAGCGCTTCGACGTGGTGATCCTCGGCGGCGGCATCGCCGGACTGACCCTGGCCCTCCAGCTCAAGCGCACCGATCCCGGTCTCCAGGTCACCGTCCTCGAACGAGGGCAGCACCCGGTGCCCGAGGCTGCCCACAAGGTCGGCGAGTCCAGCGTCGAGGTCCAGGCACACTATCTGCGCGACGTCCTCGGCCTCGAAGAGCACCTCGAACGGGACCAGTTGCACAAGTTCGGCCTGCGGATGTTCCTCACCCACGCGGGCAACGAGGACATCTCCCGGCGTGTCGAGTACGGCCAGATCAGCGAGGCTCCACTGGCCTCCTACCAGCTCGACCGCGGTCGGCTGGAGAACGCGCTCGGCACCCTGGTCGCCGGCCTCGGCGTCGACTTCCGCCAGCGCTGCAAGGTCCGCGACGTGCAGCTCGCCGACGGCGACGACGACCACGTCGTACGCGTCCTCGACGGCGAACACGAGCAAGAGCACGCGCTGCGGGCACGGTGGGTCGTCGACGCCACGGGACGCGCCGGCCTGCTCAAGCGCAAGCTGGGTCTGGCCAGGCCGGTCGGTCACCGGGCGAACGCCTCCTGGTTCCGCATCGAGCACGAGATCGACGTGCACCAGTGGTCCGACGACGAGCAGTGGCGGGCCCGGGTCGACGGCGGCCTGCGCCGGCTGTCGACCAACCACCTGATGGGACCCGGATACTGGGTGTGGCTCATCCCGCTCGCGTCGGGCTCGACGAGCGTCGGCATCGTCGCCGAGGACGAGGCCCACTCCTTCGAGGGGTTCAACACCCTCCAGCGGACCCTGGACTGGCTCGCCGAGCACGAGCCCCAGTGTGCGGCCGAGGTGCGGCGGCACCAGGAGAAGATCCAGGACTTCCGGGTGATGAAGGACTACGCCTACGGCTGCACGCAGGTGTACTCCGAGGACCGGTGGTGCCTGACCGGGGAGGCGGGGGTCTCGATCGACCCGCTCTACTCCTCCGGCGGCGACCTGATGGCGATCAGCAACGGCCTCATCACCGATCTCGTCACACGGGACAGCCGCGGCGAGGACGTGCGGGAGAAGGCCGTGGCCCACAACCAGGTCTACCTGGTGCTCAGCGAGATCTGGCTGGTCGCCTACGAGGGCCAGTACCCCGTCATGGGCAACCCGCAGGTGATGGTGGCGAAGGTCATCTGGGACACGATCATCTACTGGGCCGTGCCCGGCCTGCTGTTCTTCCACGACAAGTTCCGGCGCCTCGGCGCCAGCCCCGCGGCGTTCGCCCATCTCCAGCGCACATGGCTGCTCCACACGCGGGTCCAGCAGTTCCTCAGGGAGTGGCACCTCGTCAGCAACGAGCCCGCCTCCGACGTCTTCGCGGACCCGTACAGCCTGCTCGACTTCATCGTCGACCTGCACAACGGCATGGCGGCGGGCCTCGACGACGACGAGCTCGAGGAGCAGTTCGGACGCAATGTCGAGCTGCTGGAGCATCTCGCGGGCCAGCTGGTCAGCACCGTCGTCGAACGCCTCGAACAGCGCGGTGCCGACGACGCGGCCAAGGCCCGGATAGAGGAGTGGCGCCGCGACGAACTGCTGAGGGAAGCCGTCGAACGGTACAAGGAGCGCGACCCGGTCGACCCCATCGACAGCGCCTGGATCACCCTCGGCAGCCGGCCCGCGGCGGTGACGCCATGACCGGCACCAGCGCAATGAACGACCGCGGCGCCGCGCGGACGGCGCCCGACGACCTCGTCGATGTCGCCGTCGTCGGTGGCGGTGCCGCCGGGCTGACCCTGGCCCTGCAACTGCTCGGGCAGCGCCCCGGCACCCGGATCGTGGTGCTGGAACGCCAGGGACACCCGGTGCCGGAGGCGACGCACAAGGTCGGGGAGTCCACGGTGGAGATCGCCGGCTACTACCTGCGGGAGGTCCTCGGGCTCGAACACCACCTGCAGTCCCAGCAGTTGAACAAGTACGGACTGCGGATGTTCTTCTCCAAGGACGGCAACGACGACATCACCCGCCGTGTGGAACTCGGCCACTCGGTCCGCCCGCCCGGCGCGGTCGGCACCTACCAGCTCGACCGCGGCCGCCTGGAGAACGCCCTGGGCCATGAACTTCTCGCCCGCGGAGCGCGGTTCCTGCCCGGGACGAAGGTCGAGTGCGTGGACCTGCAACCCGACGCCGAGCACCACCGGCTCCACGTCCGCACCGACGACGGCGCCACCCGGCAGATCCACGCGAAGTGGGTCGTCGACGCCACCGGCCGGGCGTCCCTCCTCAAGCGACGGCTCGGCCTCGCCAAGAAGGTCGGGCACCGGGCCAACGCCGTCTGGTTCCGCGTCGGCTGCTCCATCGATGTCGATCAGTGGTCCGACGACCCCGACTGGCACGCGCGGATCGAGGAAGGACGGCGGGAACTGTCCACGAACCACCTGATGGGCCCGGGCTACTGGGTCTGGCTGATCAGGCTCGCCTCCGGATCCACCAGCGTGGGCATCGTGACCGACCCGGACCTCCACGGGTTCGAGCAGCTCAACCGGTTCGAGCGCGCTCTGGAATGGCTCGACCGGCACGAGCCGCAGTGCGCCGGCATCGTCCGCCGGCACCGCGACAAGCTGCAGGACTTCCGCGTCATGAAGGACTACGCCTACAGCTGCGAGCAGGTCTTCTCCGCGGACCGCTGGTGCCTCGCCGGGGAGGCCGGCGTCTTCCTGGACCCCCTGTACTCCCCGGGGCTGGACCTGATCGCGATCAGCAACAGCCTGATCACCGACCTGGTCACGCACGCGCTCGACGGCGACGACACCGCGGAACGCGCCGCGATCCACAACCAGGTGTTCCTGCTGATCGCCGAGGGCTGGCTCAGCATCTACGAGAAGCAGTACGCGCTGATGGGCAACGCGCGGGTCATGCTCACCAAGGTGATCTGGGACACCGCCGTGTACTGGGCCGTTCCCGGGCTGCTGTACTTCCACGACGTGCTGCGGCACCTGGGCGACCGGCCCGACATGGTCGTCGGTCTGGCCCGCTTCAGCACCGCCAGCCAGGAGGTCCAGCGCTTCTTCCGGGAATGGAGCGCGGTCGACGACGAACCACGCGACCAGGCACCCTTCGTGCGCTTCTACGACTTCGACTTCATGAGCCGCCTCCACATCGGCATGACAGCGGGCCTCGCGGACTCGGACCTGGCCACGCAGTTCGAGGCCAACATCCGTTTCATCGAGCGTCTGTCGGGCCAACTGGTCGCGACCGTGCTGGAGGAGTTCGAGGCCGAGCCCTGGAACCCGGCCAAGCGGGAGCAGGCGCGGCGCTGGCGGGCCGATGAGGCCCTGATGTCCCTCGTCGAGGTCCATCTGCGCGAACAGGAGTCGGCGCCGCTCGGTGACCAGTGGATCAGGCTCCGTCCGGCCGACGAGGCCGTCGGCACGGGGGAGTCCCGGTGACGGCCGCGCCGGGCGAGGGCGGCGCCCTGCGCGACCGCGTGGCACGCCTGCCCGACGACAAGCGCGCCCGCCTGCTGCGCCAACTGCGCGGCAGGCCGTACGCCTCCCAGGACGAGGGCAGCTGGTTCGTGCGGTACTCCGCCGCCGACGCGCCTGTCGTCCGGCTGTTCTGCTTCCCCTATGCCGGGGGCGGCGGTTCGGTGTTCCGCACGTGGAGCGAGGGGCTGCCCGCCGGCGTCGAGCTGTGGGCCGCCCAGCTGCCGGGCCGGGAGTCCCGGGTGACCGAACCCGCCCTACGACAGCTGGATCCGCTGGTCGAGTCCCTGTACGAGGCCGTCCTGCCACGGCTGGACCTGCCGTACGCGTTCTTCGGTCACAGCATGGGCGCGCTGGTGGCGTTCGAGCTCACCCGGCGGCTGCGTCGTGCGGGGGCACCACAGCCGTCCCGGCTGCTCCTCGCCGCGTTCCGGGCGCCCCAGCTGCCCAACCCCAACATCAGGATCCATCACATGCCCGACGAAGTGCTCAGAACGGTGCTGCGCAAGGAGGGCACGCCCCCGGAGGTGCTCGACAACGGGGAGCTGATGCGGGCTCTGCTGCCCATGCTCCGGGCCGACTTCGAACTGTGCGACACCTATCGGTACCGCGACGAGCCGCCCTTGCCCATGCCCGTGTCGGTCTTCGGCGGTGACCAGGACGTGCGCGTCAGCCGCAGCGATCTCGACATGTGGCGGTCGCAGGCCGGCGGGAAGTTCCGGCTCGTCATGCTCCCGGGCTCTCACTTCTTCCTGCACAGCTCACAGGACCTGCTGCTGGCCGAACTCTCCCGGGAGCTCGAGGCGGCGACCGCTCGCACCGAGGAAGGAGAAAGGTGCCATGACTGACCGGCCGACGGACGAACCGGCGCGGGAACCCATCGCCATCATCGGGATCGGTTGCCGCTTCCCAGGCGGAGCCACGACACCCGCCGCCTTCTGGGAACTCCTGTGCACCGGAGTGGACGCCACCCGTGAAGTGCCCCCGGATCGCTGGGAAACCGGCAAGTTCCACGACCCGGACGGCGCCAAGCTCGGCAAGATGGCCACCCTGCGAGGCGGATTCCTCGACCGGATCGACGAGTTCGACGCCCAGTTCTTCGGGATCTCCCCGCGCGAGGCGATCTGGCTGGATCCCCAGCAGCGTCTTCTGCTCCACGCCGCGTGGGAGGCCCTGGAGGACGGCGGCCAGGTGTCCGCCCGGCTCGCCGGCAGCGACACGGGCGTCTTCATGGGCGGCTTCACGCTGGACTACCAGCTGCTCCAGAACTACGGCGTACACAGCCGCTACGAGCTTCAGACGCACTCGGCCACCGGCATGATGATGACGATGCTGGCCAACCGGCTGTCGTACTCCTTCGACTTCCGGGGACCGAGCCTCGCCGTGGACACCGCGTGTTCCGGCTCCCTGGTGGCGGTGCACCTGGCGGCCCGGAGCCTGTGGAACGGCGAGTGCTCCCTCGCCCTCGCGGGCGGCGTGAACGTCATGATCGCACCGAACATGACCATCGCCGAATCCAAGGGCGGATTCCTGTCCCCCGACGGCCGCTGCAAGGCGTTCGACGCGTCCGCCGACGGATACGCGCGAGGCGAGGGCGCCGGCGTCGTGGTCCTCAAGCCGCTGGCACGGGCGCTGGCGGACCGCGACCCGGTCTACGCACTGATCCGGGGGACGGCCGTGTCCCAGGACGGACACAGCAACGGCATCACCGTGCCCAACGGTGACGCCCAGGAGGCGGCCATGCGCGCGGCCTGCCGGCAGGCCGGCGTCGCTCCGCACACGGTCCAGTACGTCGAGGCACACGGCACCGGAACACCCGTCGGGGATCCCGTCGAGGCGGGTGCCATCGGCCGGGTCTTCTCCGAAGGACGCCCCACAAGTGACCGTGTGGTCATCGGGTCGGTCAAGACGAACATCGGGCACCTCGAGGCGGCGGCCGGAGTGGCGGGCCTGATCAAGACGGCACTGTCACTCAAGCACGGCCGCATCCCGGGGCAGCTGCATCACCACCAACCCAACCCGGCCATCCCGTTCGACGCCCTTCAGCTCCATGTCCAGACGGAGCTGGGCGACTGGCCGCAGGTACCCGGGCCACGCCTCGCCGGGGTCAACTCCTTCGGTTTCGGCGGTACGAACGCCCATGTGGTCCTCCAGGGCCCTCCCGCCGAGCGACCGGTCGCGCCGCAGGCCGACGACGACCGCCCGTACCTCGTCCCGCTGTCGGCCCGCAGCCCCGAGGCGCTGTCGGACATGGCGGCGGCCTTGGGGAAGACGCTGTCGGACAGCCCGCACGCCGTGCGGGACGTGGGCCATACGCGCGCGCTGCGGCGCACTCACCACGACCACCGGCTCGCGGTCGTCGCGGCGAGCGCGGCCGAGGCCGCCGAGAAGCTCGGCGCCTTCAGCGCGGGCCGCGAAGCCAAGGGTGTGGCATCCGGTCGTGTCCAGGCAGGGAAACCGCCGAAGCTGGCCTTCGTCTGTTCCGGGATGGGTCCGCAGTGGTGGGCCATGGCCCGGCAGCTGCTGGACGGCGAGCCCGTCTTCCGGGCCGTCGTCGAACGATGCGACAGGGAGCTCGGCAAGTACACCGGCTGGTCGCTGCTCGACGAACTCCTCGCCCCGCAGGAGCAGTCCCGCATGGCCGAGACCGAGGTCGCGCAACCGGCAAACCTCGCGGTCCAGCTGGGCCTGGCGGAGCTGTGGCGTTCCTGGGGCATCGAACCCGACGGGATCGTCGGGCACAGCACCGGGGAGGTCGCCGCGCAGTACCTGGCGGGCGTTCTCGGCTTCGAGGACGCCATCAAGGTGAACTACTACCGCAGCAGCCTCCAGCAGAGGGCCACGGGAAACGGCCGGATGCTCGCGGTGGGCATGACCCCCGAGACCCTGAACCAGGCCGTCGCGGACGCGGGGCCCCTGGTCTCGGTCGCGGCGGTCAACAGCCCGACCGCGGTCACGCTGGCCGGGGACGCGGCGATCCTCGAGGACATGGCGGCGCAGCTGGAGACCTTCGGGGTCTTCCACCGGTTCCTGACCGTCAAGGTGCCGTACCACAGCCACTACATGGACCCGTTGCGCGCAGACCTGGAGAAGGGGCTCGCCGACCTCCGCCCCTCCTCCGCCGCCCTGCCCCTGTACTCGACCGTGACCGGCACGCGCATCGACGGCCGAGGCGCGGACGCTCACTACTGGTGGCAGAACGTTCGTGCGACAGTCCTGTTCGCGGCCGCCTTCCGCCAGATGGTGGCCGACGGATACACCCACTTCGTCGAACTCGGCCCCCACCCCGTGCTGGCCGCCTCCATGAGGGAACTGCTGGCGGAGCAGCAGCAGGACGGGCTGGTCGTCGCGTCCCTGCGCCGCGACGAATCCGACGACGTGGTGCTCCTCGGTTCCCTCGGCACCCTCTACAGCCATGGCCACGAGATCCAGTGGGAGACCTTCTACGGCGACGACGCTCGCCTGCTTCAACTGCCGCCCTACCCATGGCAGTTGAAGAGATACTGGAACGAATCGGCGGAGGCCCGGGAAGACCGCCACTACACGGAGGTCCACCCACTGCTGGGCCAGCGGATGAACGCCGTCCATCCCACCTGGGAGCGGGAGCTCAACCCACGGCTCCTGCGCTACCTGGCCGACCACCGCGTCCAGGGAAACACCGTGCTTCCCGGCGCCGCGTTCATCGAACTGGCCCTGGCGGCGGCGGTCGAGGTGTACGGCGAGGGGGACCACGCCCTCGAGAACCTGGAGCTGCGCAAGGCTCTCGTGCTCCCCGACACGGCCGACCCGCGGGTGCGCACCACCCTCTACCCGGAGTCGGGCCGGGTCGAGGTCGCCGGCTTCGCGGCCACACCCGGCGGCGACCGTACCTGGACGCTGCACGCGACAGCCCGGCTCAGCCGGCGCCCGCCCGTCCGCACCGCGCGAGACCTCGCCGGCGCACGCGGCGCCTGTGAGAAGCACGTGTCGCGCGCGGACTTCGACGGCCTCGTCCAGCAGATGGGCTTCGAGTACGGACCGGCGTTCCAGGCGGTGGAGGAGATCGTCACCGGCCCGCGGGGGGCCGTCGGACGGGTGACCGTCCCCGCCTGCGTCCGCGACGAGCTGGGGACGTACCGGTTCCATCCCAGCCTGATCGACGCGGCGTTCCAGGTCCTGCTCACCTCCGCCGCGCCAGGAGCGATGGACGCGACGCTCCCGGCCGGTCCCTACCTGCCCGTGGGTGCCGACAGTGTCACCGTTCTCGGGCGCCCTGCCGACGAGATGTATGTGGTGGCCGAGGTCACCAGCGCCGACGCACGCGTCATCGTCAGCGACATCGCCCTCTGCGACGACCGGGGAAGGGTTCTCGTCGACATCCGCGGCTTCCGGGCACAGTCCCTCGACGCCGTGGCCAGTCTCACCCCCGAACGTATCGACCAGGGCCTCTACGAAGTCCAGTGGCGTGAGTCGTCGCGCGAGGACGCCGCGGAGCCGGAAGACGAAGGCGCAAGCGCGCGGGACGACGACGAGGCGAGCACCTGGGTGCTCTTCACGGACGCGACCGGGGTGGGCTCCGAGGTGGCCCGGTGCCTCGCGGAGGCCGGACGCCGCGTCGTCACCGTGGTCCCCGGCGAGGTCCCTGACCCCGTCGAGACCCCGGCCGGTGGCTATGTGATCGACCCCACCGACGTCGAGCACTACAAGCGGCTGCTACGGAAAATCGCCCAAGAGGCCGAGATCGGCAGGGTCCTGCACCTGTGGAGCCTCGATCTGCCCTTCGGCGAGGACATCCCGGTCACGGCGCTGCGGGACGCCCAGGACCTCGGCGTGCTCTCGGTCCTGCACCTGATGCAGGCGCTCTCCGCCGAGGTCACCCAGCGGCTGCCGCGCGTATGGCTGGTCACCCGCACGGCACAGGCGGTCGGAGACAGTCCCCGGCCCCTCGCCCTGCCGCAATCCCCGATGTGGGGCATCGGCCGTGTCATCGGCCACCAGGAGTTCGCCGGGATGTGGGGCGGCTTGGTCGACCTCGATGCCGGGCCGGAAACGGAGCAGGCGCGCCGTCTCGTCGACGAGGTCAGCGCACCCAGCGGCGAGGATCAGGTCGCGTTCCGGGGCGTGCAGCGGTACGTCGCACGCCTGGCACGGGCCGGCGAGCACCTCACCCCGGCCTTCCCGACGACCCTGCGCGACGACGCGACCTACCTGGTCACGGGCGGCGCGGGAGCCCTCGGTCGCCTGGTCGCCCGGTTCCTGGCCGAGCGCGGGGCCCGCCACCTCGTCCTGATGGGGCGGACCTCCCTGCCCCCGCGCGACGCCTGGCACGACCTGCCCGCCCGGCACGCGCGGCGCGAACTGGTCGACGAGCTGCTCCGCCTGGAACGCCGCGGCGTGCATGTCCACTACGCCGCGGTCGACTCCGCCGACGAAGCTCAGCTGCACGCCTGGTTCGCCGAACACCAGCGGCTTCAGCGGCCCCCGGTCGGGGGTGTCGTCCACGCCGCCGGGGTCGTCGAGGACGAGCTGATGCTCCGGACGAGCCGGGACACCTTCCAGCGGGTCATGCGCCCCAAGGTCGGCGGCGGCTGGCTGCTGCACCGTCTGTTCGCCGACACCCCACTGGACTTCTTCGTCCTGTTCGGCTCGGTCGGATCGGTCATCGCATCCGCGGGCCAGGCCAACTACGCGTCCGCGAACGCCTTCCTCGACGCGCTGGCCCACCACCGCCGGTCCCTCGGTCTGCCCGCCCTGAGCATCGGCTGGGGGCCCTGGTCGGTCGGCATGGTGGAGCAGCTCAACCTGGAGCAGATGTACGCGCGACGGGGCATCGAGCTGATCACCCCCGAGGCCGGGGCGCGCATCCTCGGCCGTCTCATCGGCCAGCGCCCGGCACACGTGGTGGCGATCACCGCCGACTGGGCGACCGCCCGGGCGACCTCGATGGGAGGACAGCTCCCGCCGCTGTTCGCCGAACTCGGCACGGAACAGGCCGACCTGCGCGGCGAGGACGACGTGGCCGACGCCGGCGCCGTGCTCGACGCTCTGTGCCGCACGCCCGAGGCGCACCGCCTGGACGCGCTCGCGGAGCACCTGCACGACATCGTCGCGCTGGTGCTCAAGCTGGATCCGGCGGAGTTCGGCCACGAGGAGAACCTCAGCAACCTCGGCGTCGACTCCCTGATGGCCGTCGAGATCAAGCACCGCATCGACGCCACCCTGCGCGCCGACGTCTCGGTCCTGGACCTCCTCCAGGGCGTGACCGTCCTCGGCCTCGCCCATCGGATCCTGCCGCTCCTCGCCCTGGAGAAACCCGGCGAACAGGACCTCGCCGGACCGGCCACGCCCCACCCGGACCCCCCGGGCGAGGGACCCCAGGAGGAGGAACTCGCCGCCCTGCTCGCGCAGATCCCGCCCGACGAACTCGAGCAACTCCTCGACGAACTGGAGCAGGAACCCTCCGAGAAAGCCTCCGAGAACCCGACGGGAGCGATGAACCATGACACTGTCGCTTAGCAGACTGCGTCGCGCCGTGATGGGCGTCTCGGACGCGGAGGCGACTGCCTTCAGCCGCGGCGACACCCCGACCTGGAAACACCTCGAGACCGTCGTACGCACTGCCGTCGGCGGCTATCACGCGGTCCTCGACGGCAGCCGCTTCGACGACCTCGTCCCCCGCCTGGACCGGATCCCCCTGGAGTTCCGCGGATACGCCTACGAAGGCGCCGCCATGGGACTGACCGGCCTCGACTGCTTCCTGCCGGGCGCATCCCGGCTCCAGGCCTATATGGACGGTCCCGGGAACCCGCACATCTACATGGTCCACATCGGGGCGGGGGAGGCGCTGGCCAGGTTGCGCCGCAAACCGGACCCCTTCATGCGCCGCCTGACCGATCCCGCGCTGCGCTGGCTGGTGATGGACGGCTACGGCTTCCACGAAGGCTTCTTCAAGCAGCGCCGGTTCGTGGAACGGCAACAGGTCCCCGTACATCTGTCCCCCTTCGCCCGGCGCGTCTTCGACCAGGGAGTGGGGCGGAGCATCTGGTTCACCTCCGGCGCCGACGTCGACCGGATCGCTTCGGCCATCGCCGCGTTCCCGGCGCACCGGCACGCCGATCTGTGGCTGGGCATCGGCGTGGCCTGCGGGTATGTCGGCGGGGTCGGCAGGCCCACCGTCGAGGCGCTGCGCGTGGCCGCCGGGCGGCATGCGTCGCGTATGGCCGTGGGGACGGCGTTCGTGGCCAAGGGCCGCCTGCGCGCCGGCAATCTGATACCCGACACCGAGCTGGCCTGTGAGGTGCTGTGCGGCGTCTGCGCCCAGGATGCCGCCCGACTCGTCGACCGGGCCTTCGAGGATCTGCCCGACACCCGGTCCGCGCCCGCGTACGACACGCTTCAGCGGCGACTGGAGACCAGCCTCGCCGTCACTCCCTCGACGAAGGGGGACACGGCATGAGCGTGCTGGGTGCTGTGATGAGGCCGCTGTTCGAGGTCGCCCCGTCGGATTTCCCCGCCTCGGTGGGCACGGGTGCCGGCGCGGAGCGGCTCAGCAGGGTCGTGTTCACCGTCACGGAGTGCTGCGAGCTCACGCTCCTCAACCGCCGAGAGGCGGCCCTGGTGCCCAAGCTGGACGCGTACCCCGAGGAGTTGCGGGGGTTCGCCTACGAGGGAGCGGGGGTCGGGCTCGCGGCGCTGGACCAGCTGCTGCCATGGAAACAGCGCACCCGCCACTTCGTCGACCGGGCGGCGAGCGAGTACGTCTTCGCGGTCTACCTCGGCGCGGGCATGGGCCTCGCACGGTTGCGCCGCAACCCGGAACCGTTCCGCCGGCGCCTGCGGGACGACGTGTTCAACTGGGCCGTCCTCGACGGATACGGCTTCCACGAGGGCTTCTTCGCCTACCGCCGCCATGTGCAGGAGCGTGCCACGCCGAGGCATATCAGTGGCTACGGACTGAGCGCCTTCGACCACGGACTCGGACGCAGCATCTGGTTCGCCACGGGCGCGGACGTCGAGCGGGTCGCGGCGACCATCGAGGCGTTCCCCGCGTCGCGCCGGGGCGATCTGTGGGCCGGCGTCGGTCTGGCCTGCGGGTACACAGGCGGGGTCGACGAACCGACGGTCGAGGCGCTGCGGAATCGTGCGGACGGCTGCCGGAGCCGGCTCGCCGAAGGCGTGATCGTCGCGGCCAGAGCCCGGCACCAGGTGGGCAATACGGCCGAGCACAACGAGGTCGCCTGTCGGGTGATCTGCGATATCGACAGCGGCAAGGCCGCGGAGATCGCCGCCGCGGCCCTGGTCGACCTCCCCACCGACGACGTCGAACCGGCCTATGAGATCTGGCGCCGACGCATTCGCCGGCAGTTCGCCTGAGTCACATCCACCATCCGAGACCTCGGGGGCAACGTGTCCAACTCGGAAATCGCCATTCTCTTCTTCCTGCAGCTGACCGCCATCCTCGCGGCCTGCCGCCTGGTCGGCCTGCTCGTCCGGAGGATGGGGCAGCCGCAGGTCGTGGGCGAGATGATCGCCGGCGTCCTGCTGGGGCCGTCCCTGCTGGGGCTGCTGGTTCCGCACTGGCAGGAGAAGCTGTTCCCCACCGGCCCGTCCATGACCATGATCTACGTTTTCGCGCAGGTCGGACTGGTGCTGTACATGTTCCTGGTCGGCCTGGAGTTCGACACCGGGCTGATCCGTCACCGAATCCCCAGCGCCGTGTCGATCTCCCTGTCCGGGATCTTCACGCCGCTCGCACTGGGCGCCCTGACCGCGGCGCTGCTCGTGCGACAGGAAGGCAAGTTCTTCACCGAGGGTGTCGAGACCTGGCAGGCCATGCTGTTCATGGGATCGGCCATCGCCATCACCGCCTTCCCGATGCTCGCCCGCATCATCTTCGAGCGTCGGCTGACGGGGACTTCGCTGGGCACCCTCGCACTGGCGGCCGGAGCCACGGACGACGCGATCTCCTGGTGCCTGCTCGCGGTCGTCCTCGCCGTGTTCAAGAACGACACACAGATCGCCTTCCTGGCCATCGGCGGCGGCGTCGTCTACGCCGCTTTCGTGCTGACCGTGGGCAAGCGGCTGCTGAGCCGACTGGGCACCAAGGCCGAGCGGGAGGGCGGCGTGAGCTCGCCGCTCATGGCGCTGGTGCTGACGCTGCTCATGCTGGCGGCCTGGTTCACCGACTATGTCGGTATCTACGCGGTGTTCGGCGCCTTCATCCTCGGCGCGGCGATGCCCCGCGGTGTCTTCGCCGAGCGCATACGCCGCGCCTTCGAGCCGCTCACCACCCATCTGCTGCTGCCGCTCTTCTTCGTGTTCTCCGGCCTGAACACCGAGATCGGCCTCGTCAACAGCGTCACGCTGTGGGGAGTCGCGCTGCTCATCCTGCTGGTCTCCGTACTGGGCAAGGGCGTCGCCTGCTGGTTCGCGGCCCGGCTCAACAAGGAACCGCAGCGGGAAGCCCTGGCGCTGGGAAGCCTGATGAACGCGCGGGGCCTCATGGAGCTCATCCTGCTCAACATCGGGCTCCAGGCCGGCCTGATCACCCCGACCCTGTTCACCATCCTCGTCTTCATGGCCATCGCGACCACGCTCATGGCCACCCCGCTGTTCGAGCTCGTCTACGGCCGGTTCCGCCCCCCGCCCGCTCCCGTCCCCGGAGCCGCCGAAGGGGCTGTCGCGAGCCTTGCCGAGGCGGGAGGAGGTTCGCGATGACCCTGCCGCTCGGCACGCTGCTCAAGCCGATCTTCCCGCTGTCCGCCGAGTCCTTCCCCGAAATGGCGGCTGAACGCTTCGGCGCCCAGCAGGACATGGACAAGACCTGGCTCATGTTCGAGCCGGTCGCCCGCACCCTGGTGGACAGCTTCTACATGACGCTGAACCACCCACGCCACGAGGACCTGGTCCCACGGCTGAACGCGACGCCGCCCGAACTGCGGGGGATCGCCTACGAGGGCGCCGGCATGGGGCTGATGCTGCTGGACAGCCTCGCCCCGTACAAAAAGCGGCTGCCCGCTTTCATCCACGGCCCCGGCGCGCCCTACCGGTGCCTGGTCTACATCGGTGCGGGACTCGTCCTGCCTCGTGTCCCCGTCGCCCCGCAGCGCTTTCTCGCCCGCCAGGACCCCTTCCTGCGCTGGCTGGTGATGGACGGATACGGCTTCTACGAGGGGTTCTTCTCCTGGCGTGACACGGTCGAGCGGCACCGGCCCCCGCGCCGGATCCACGGATACGCGGCCCGCGCCTTCGACCAGGGCCTGGGGCGCAGCCTGTGGTTCTCCACCGGCGCCAATGTCGAGCGGATCATCGACACGGTGAACTCCTTCCCTTCCCGGCGGCAGGGGGACATCTGGAGCGGCATCGGCCTGGCCTGCGCGTACGCCGCGGGCGTCATGGACCGCAACGCCGTCGTCACCCTCCTGAAGGCGGCAGGCGGCCACGGAGCCGACCTCGCCGCGGGCACCGCGGTCGCATCGATCTTCCGTGAACAGTCCGGCCAGCCGGCCCCGCACACCGACCTGGCGTGCGAGGTCGTGTGGGGGAGGGGAGGGGCGGAGGTCGCCGCCCTCGCCCACGAGGCCGGCCGGCGCCTGGGCCGGGCGGGCACCGACGACCGATCGGGCCCGGAACCCGCCTACGCACGGTGGCGCCAGGAGATCCGGGCCGCCTGGCTCAGCACCTCGGTCCCCGTCGCGGAAGTGAAGGAGCTCGGCACATGACCACTGTCGGAGCGGTCCGCAGGCGGCTGTTCGGAATCCCGTCCGCCCAAGCGGTGTTCTCCCGGCCCGGGTTCGCCCCGGAGGCATGGGAGCGGTTCGCACCGGTGGCGACCTCTCTCATGGAGGGCTACCACGCGGCACTCGAGGACCCCAGGATGCCTGTTCTCGCAGCGCGTCTGGAGGCGGTCGAACCATCGCTGAAAGGGTTCGCCTACGAAGGCGCGGGCATGGGGCTGGCAGCACTGGACGCCACCGCGCCCTGGAAGCGGCGGCTCGAGGCCTTCGCCGCCGGGCCCGGCGCTCGCCATGTCTACCCGGTCTACGTCGGGGTGGGCCTCGCCTACGCCCGGCTGAGGCGAACCCCGGAAAGCCAACTGGCCGCACTCGACCCGCTGCTGGGCTGGGTGACGGCCGACGGCTACGGATTCCACGAGGCCTTCTTCAAGCGTCGGCGCTACGTCGAGCAGCACGCCGTACCGACGCGGCTCTCCCGGCACGGCCGGCAGTACTTCGACCAGGGAGTGGGCCGCGCGCTGTGGTTCTCCAACGGCGGGGTGGTCGACCGTGTGACCCGGCTCGTCGCCGGATTCCAGCCCGACAGGCACGCGGACCTGTGGAGCGGCGTAGGCCTCGCATCCGCCTACGGCGGTGGCGTGGACGAGGCCGCCCTGCGCGCGCTCCTCGCCCACGCGTCCGCCTACCGGCCACAACTGGCCCGCGGTGCGGCGACCGCCGCGTGGGGACGCCGCACCGCGGGTAACCCGGCCGCGCACACCGACCTCGCCTGCCGGATCTTCTGCGAAAGCGGCAGCGATGACGCGGCCGACGTCGTCGAGGAAGCAGCCCGCGACCTGCCCGTGATCAGCGTGGAACCCCGCTACGAGATCTGGCGCAGGCGCACCGAAGCCCGGTTCGCGGCCTGAGCGCCCGGTCGGGCGACCTCGCTGAACGATCAGCGCACGCCCAGAAGAAGTACGAAGAAGAGGTACGAAGAAAGGGAATCGGCCGTGTACGACGCCATCGTGATCGGTGCCCGCGTGTCCGGCGCACCCACTGCCATGCTGCTCGCCAGGAAGGGGCACCGCGTACTCCTGCTGGACCGGGCCACCTTCCCCAGTGACACCGTCTCCACCCACATGATCACTGTCGAGGGCAGCGCCCAGCTCAGGCGCTGGGGGCTGCTCGGCCAGGTAGAGGCCTCGCGGTGCCCGGCCGTGACGAACATCGTCCTCGATCTCTGCTTCGACAGGTACGGTCACTTCACCCTGGAGGGTTTCCCCTACCCGGACGACGACGGATTCGCCGCCATCTACGCCCCCAAGCGCACCATCCTCGACAAGATCCTGGTGGACGCCGCCGCGGCGGCCGGTGCCGTGGTCCGCGAGGGTTTCACCGTGCAGGAGGTGCTCACCGAGGACGGCAAAGTCGTAGGGGTGCGCGGACGAGGAGCCAGTGGCATCTCCATCACCGAGCGGGCCCGGATGGTCATCGGCGCGGACGGCATGCGGTCGATCGTCGCCCGGACCGTCGAGGCCCCCGAGTACCACGTCGTGCCGCCCAAGGCCTTCGGCTACTACACCTACTGGGACGACGTGGAACTCATGGGCCTGGAGTTCTACACACGCCCGGGCAGCACCGTCATCGCCTTCCCGACCCATGACGACCAGGCCGCCGTGTTCGTCGAGCGGCCCGAGCGCGACTTCGCCGACTTCAAGACCGACGTGCGTGCCCACTACCTCAAGACGGTGAACGACATCGCGCCCGGGCTGGGAGCTCGCCTCGAAACCGGGCGCCTCGCACATCGGTTCATGGGAGCGGGGAACCGCCCCAACTTCTTCCGCAAGCCCTTCGGACCCGGTTGGGCTCTGGTCGGTGACGCCGGTGTCCACAAGGACCCCATCACCGCCCAGGGCATCACGGACGCGTTCCGGGACGCCGAACTGCTGGCCCAGGCCCTCGATGCCGGATTCTCCGGGAGGATGCCCCTGGAAACGGCGTTGAGTACGTACGAGTACAAGCGCAACGAGGAGCTGAAGCCCCTCTACGACTTCATCGTCGACCACGCGGCGATGGAGCCCTTCGACCCGGCGTTCCAGGACGTGCTCGCCGCGATGCGGGGCAACCAGGACGCCATAGACCGGTTCTTCGGAGTCATCCAGAACACCGTCCCCTGGGCGGAGTTCTTCACCCCCAAGAACCTGTCCGCCCTCATGGGGCTCACCGAACCGGACGTCCACGACGGGCCGGAACGCGCCGAGGCCGGCTGAGTCGGCCGGACCGAACCGACCATTTTCGCAGCGGAGGTTCCCATGACCTACGTGATCACCGAAGCCTGTGCGGACAGCAAGGACGCCGCCTGCTGGGAGGCATGTCCCGCCGACGCCATCCACCCCGGACCGCAGGAGGCGTCCTTCCGGGAGCACGCCCAGCTGTACATCGACCCGGCCGCGTGCATCGACTGCAGCGCCTGTGAACCGGTCTGCCCGGTGGAGGCGATCTACCCCGAGGAGGACGTCCCGGAGGCGTCACAGGACTCCATCGCGGCGAACCGCGATTTCTTCGCGACCCGCACGGCCTGAGACCGCGGCTCCAGCTGGCGCGGTCGGTGGCATCCTTCTACGGCGGTGGCGCCAGGGCGCTCTCCGGGCATCCTGATCGGCGCTCGTCGGGCAGGTCCCGCCAGGGCGGGTTGGTGAGCTGTTTCGTTGCCCATACCGCGACGGAGCGGACAGGCACCGTGATCGGTGAACGCGCGGCAGGTGCTCGCCTTGGCTCGATTCGCTCGTTGAGCCGCCGGTCAGGCGAAGCGGCTCAGCAGGACCCGTGACTCGTCCCTGGCCGCGGCCACCTCCGACTCGCCGAGCCCGCACAGCCGCAGGCACGACGACGCGATGACATCCGTGTCGGCCGCTTCCGGCTCACGAGAGCGCCGTATCTGAATGACGACCTCGACCAACTGGATCAGCAGTTCGCCGATCCGCTCGGCGGGCACGCTGCGGGCGACGCCCTCGGCAGCCGCCTGGGCGCCGAGAGTGCCGTAGCTCTCCTGCAGCCGGCCCCGCTCGGCCCGGAAGGCGTCGAAACGCTCGGCCCGCACCTCCGGCAGCAGATAGAGCGTGCCGATGTTGTACGGAGTGCGGCTGAGGGTGCGTACATCCATCGCGGCCACCGCATAGAGCGCCGCGGCCGCAGTGGCCCGCTCGGGCACCAGTGCCTGGATCCGCTCGACCATCTGGAGACTGGGTCGCACGGAAGTGGCCAGCAGCTCGGCGAGGATCTCTTCCTTGGTGGCGAAGTGGTAGTAGAGGGAGGCCTGCCTGATGCCCACCCGTTCGGCGATCATCCGGGTGCTGGTGCTGGCGATCCCGCGTTCGACGAAGAGCGCGCCCGCGGCGTCGAGGATCTGTTCCCGAGCCGAGGTGTCAGGGTCGGACGGCGGCGCGTGCCGGGGTCTGCCTTGGCGGGGACGCGTGATCGACATATGTCCATCCTGCCACCTTGGTGGCGGACCTCCGCGGTGCCCGGTACTCGAGCACGGTGGCCGGGAGCAAGAACAAGTGACGTCATACCGGCCCCTGATAGGCCCGCCAGCCGCCGAAGCGAGTGATGTCGGGCGCGCCCTCGACGGCGTACGGCTCCACGAGGAAGCCGCTGACCTGTCGTCCGTCGGCCAGCTCGACGGTACCGATGGTCATCGGCGCGGGAACGGCGGCGGTGAACGCCCCGAACCCCGAAGCCGGCAGCCGCCAGATCTCGCCCTCGATGCCTCCTCCCGCCCCGCCCCCGGGCGCCCGGACCAGGCCCGGCTTGGGCGGTTCGGTGGCCAGGGCGTACAGCCGGTAGCCGCCGGCGGTGCGTGCCGGGCCCACCAGTGTGCCGCCCGCCTGCACCAACTGGGCGTTGAGCGGCTGCCCCGTGAGGTGGGCGCCGACCACGAACAGGTCGAGCCCCGGGTTGGCGAGCCGCTCGGCGAGGGCGGCGAGGGCGCGGTCGGAGAACGCCGGGCCGGTGAACATCACCCCGAACGGCAGGCCGTCCACGAACCCGGCGGGGACGGCGAGTGAGGCGTGGTCCAGCAGGTTGGCGAAGTTGGTGAAGCGCCCCATCCGGGCGTTGGCGCCGACCGGATCGGCCGCCACCTCGTCGAGGGTGGGGTGCCAGGCGGTGGTCGGGGTCAGGAGCGCGGCGCAGCCGTCGAGGGCCGCGCGTCCGGCGGAGCCGAGGGCGGCGAGGCGGGCGGTGTCGGCGGCCCAGTCGGCGGCGGTCTTCTCCCGCCCGGCCAGCACGATGGAGGCGACGGTGGGGTCGAGATCCGTACCGATCAGGTCGCGGTGCTTCTCCAGGTGCTCGCCCACGGCGGCGTACCGCGCGGCCACGAAGGCGCCGCCGTACAGCAGGTGCGCCGCCTCCAGCAGTGGCGTGATGTCGGCCTCGACGATCTCCGTCCCGGTGCTCGCCAGGCGGACGACCGCGGCGTCGAAGGCTTCACGCCAGCCGTCGGCCATGCCCTCCAGGTGCTGCGGCCCCGGGACGGCAACCTTGGGGCGCGCGGGTGGCAGGGAGAGCTGGGGGCCGGTGCGGGAGAGCGGGTCGGCCGGGTCGGGGCCCTCGACGATCTCCGCGGTGACGCGGGCGAGCCGCAGGTCGCGGGCGAAGACGGTCACGCAGTCGAGGGTCTGGCACGCGGGAACCACCCCGGTCACGGGCACCAGACCCTTGGTCGGCTTGACCCCGACGATGCCGTTGAGGGCGGCGGGCACCCGTCCGGAGCCCGCCGTGTCGGTGCCGAGCGCGAGGTCGGCGATGCCCAACGCGACCGCGACGGCGGAGCCGGAGGACGAGCCGCCGGAGATGCGGGTCGTGTCCCAGGCGTTGCGTACGGCGCCGTAGGGGCTGCGGGTGCCGACCAGGCCGGTGGCGAACTGGTCCAGATTGGTCTTCCCGAGCACCACCGCGCCGGCCGCGCGCAGTCGCGCCACCGCGGGCGCGTCGGTCGGCGGCAGGTACGCGTACGACGGGGCGCCCGCGGTCGTGGGCAGGCCGGCCACGTCGATGTTGTCCTTCACGGCCGCGACCAGGCCGGCCAGGGGCAGCGCCGGGTCGATCCCGGCCGCCTCGGCGAGCACCTCGTCGCGGGGCCTGAGGTGGATCCAGATCTCGGGCCGGCCGGCGCTCTCGATGCGGTCGTACGCGGCCTCGACGCGTGCGGTCGCCGGCACGGCGCTCATGCCCTCACCGCCGCGAGGACCTGGCCGGCGGCAACCTGTTCACCGGGCTTGACGTAGATCTCCAGCAGGGTGCCCGCGGCGGGGGCGCTCACCTTCGACTCCATCTTCATCGCCTCCAGGGAGAGGATCGGGTCACCCTCGGCGACGACGGCGCCCGGCTCGGCGACGGTCTGCCAGACGGTGGCGGTGAACGGCGCGGTGACCGGAACCGCGCCGTCCGGGACGGCGATCGAGGCGGCGGCCCCCGTGGTCGCGGGTTCGGCATCGTCGTTCCGGTCGAACTCGCCAGCGGCCCGCCAGCGATCCTTCTCGGCCTCGAACGCGGCGCTCTGCCGCTTCCGGAAAGCGGCGATCGAATCGGCCTCGGCGGACAGGAAGGCGTTGTACTCGGCGATCGAGAAGGTCCCCTCCTCGGTCCGGAAGGCGCCGCGGCCGGCGTCGGTCTCGGCGCGCAGTTCGAGCAGTTCCTCCGCGGTGACGGGGTACCACTCGATGCGGTCGAAGAAGCGCAGCGCCCACGGCGCGTCCTCGAACAGCCCGCCCTTGCGGAACCGGTTCCAGATCTGCACCGTGCGACCGACGAACTGGTAGCCGCCGGGTCCCTCCATGCCGTAGACGCACAGATAGGCGCCGCCGATGCCCACGGAGTTCTCCGCGGTCCAGGTGCGCGCCGGGTTGTACTTGGTGGTCACCAGGCGGTGCCGCGGGTCGAGCGGGGTGGCGACGGGGGCGCCGAGATAGACGTCACCGAGGCCGAGCACCAGGTAAGAGGCGTCGAAGACGGTGCGGTAGACGTCGTCGGCGGTCTCCAGGCCGTTGACGCGGCGGATGAACTCGATGTTCCACGGGCACCACGGGGCGTCGTCGCGCACCCCCGCCATGTAGCGCTCGATGGCGAGCCGGGTCGCCGGATCGTCCCAGCTCAGTGGAAGCCGCACCGTGCGGGAGGGGACCACCAGCTCATGCGTGGGCGCGATCTCGTCCTCCAGCTCACGCAGCAGGACGGCGAGGTCGCGGGCCTTCAGCCGCCGGGTGTCGGTGTGGATCTGCAGGGAGCGGATGCCCGGGGTGACGTCGACGATGCCGTCGGGCGCGTGCGCGGCGAAGGTCTCCTGCAGGGCATGCACGCGCATCCGCAGCCCGAGGTCGAGCACCATGGGGCCGTACTCGACGAGGACGTTGTCGTCGCCGGCCCGGCGGTAGGTGACGCAGGGGCGGTCGTCGGTGGCCTCCAGACGGCCGAGTACGCCGTCGTCGCCGTCTCCGCCCGAACTGATCAGCGCGGGCGAGGCACGGCGGGCATCCAGGGCGGCCGCCTCGGCTTCCCTGACCGGTACGAAGCGGACGGTGTCTCCGGGCCGGAGCTGACCGAGCTTCCACACCTCCCCGCTGGCGACCACCGCGGGGCAGACGAAACCGCCCAGGGACGGCCCGTCGGGGCCCAGGATGATCGGCGTGTCGCCGGTGAAGTCGAGGGCGCCCACCGCGTACGGCGTGTCGTGGATGTTGGAGGGGTGCAACCCCGCCTCGCCGCCGTCCTGGCGGGCCCACCGGGGTCTGGGCCCGACCAGTCGGACACCGGTGCGGGCCGAGTTGTGGTGCACCCGGTAGTCGGTGGCGTAGAGGGTGTCGATGTCCTCGCGGGTGAAGAACTCGGGCGCCGCGTGCGGGCCTTCGGTGACACCGATCCGCCAGTGCGGGGTGATCGCCGGCCGGCGCTCGGGCGGTGTCGGCCCGCCACCGCCGGTCGTCGCGGCGGCCCCGGGCCGCAGGACGTCCCCGGCGAGCAGGGCCCGACCGCCGTGTCCGCCGAAGCCTCCGAGGGTGAACGTCGAGGCGCTGCCCAGGTATGCGGGTACGTCCACGCCACCCCGGACGGCCACGTAGCTGCGCAGGCCGGGACCGTGGCAGGCGCCGAGGACCAGGGTGCCGCCGGCCGGGACCGGCACCGGCTCCCACAGGGCCGCCGCGGCGCCGTCCACCGTGACCGGGACGGGGGCGCCGGTGACGGCGACCACGCAGGCGGCGGAGAAGCGCAGGGTCAGCCCGCCCGCGGTGACCTCGAGCCCGGGTGCCCCGGCCGGGTTGCCGACGGCCAGGTTGGCCTCGGCGAAGGAGACCGGGTCGAAGGGCCCGCTCGGCGGCACGCCGACATGCCAGTGGCCGAGCCGGCCGGGAAGGTCCTGGACGGTGGTCATCGCTCCCGGCACCAGGACGTCGATGCGCGGGTCGGGGTCGGCGGTGGTGTCGAGGGTGCTGGTGCTGTGCACCGCCTCGCGCACCTCTGACCGCACGGTCAGCGAGCGCAGCAGGCCCAGGTTGGTGACGACGCCGTCGACGCGGCTGGCCGTCAGGGCCCGGCCGAGCACGTCGAACGCGGTGTCGCGGTCGGGGCCCTTGGCGATCACCTTGGCGAGCATGGGGTCGTAGTACGGCGAGACCTCCAGGCCGGTCTCGGCGAAGCCGTCGACGCGGACGCCGGGAATCTCGTCGGCGCCCTGGCCGGGGAAGGCCGCCCGGGTGATCAGGCCGGAGGAGGGAGCCGACTCCTTGCCGGGGTCCTCGGCGTAGACGCGGGCCTCCACGGCGTGTCCCGCGGGCGTCCACTCCCGCTCGAACACCCCGTCGTCGACCCTGCCGTCGCGGGCCAGGGTGAGCATGAGCGCGACGAGGTCGACGCCGTACGCCTCCTCGGTCACCGGGTGCTCGACCTGGAGCCGGGTGTTGACCTCCAGGAAGGCGGCCTCCTCGCGCAACGGGTCGTAGACGAACTCCACGGTCCCCGCGCCGCGGTAGCCGACAGAGGCGAGCAGCCGGCGCGACGAGTCCCGCAGCAGTCGGCGGACACGGTCGGGCAGGGCCGGGGCCGGGGCCTCCTCGATCACCTTCTGGTTGCGGCGCTGCAGCGAGCAGTCGCGGTCGCCGAACACGGCGATCCGGCCGGTGCCGTCTCCGAAGACCTGCACCTCGACGTGGCGGGCCGGGCGCACCAGACGCTCCAGGAACACCCCGGCCGACCCGAAGTGGGACTCGGCGAGCGCCGCCACCCCGGCGAAGGCCTCGCGCACCTCGTCGCCGGTGGCGCAGGCCCGCATGCCGATGCCGCCGCCGCCGCCCGTGGCCTTGACCATCACGGGCAGCCCGATCGACTCGGCCGCGGCGACGGCCTCCTCGGCGCTCCCGAGCAACTCCGTCCCGGCCAGCAGCGGGACTCCGGCCGCCCTGGCCAGGGCGCGGGCGGTGTGCTTCTCGCCGAAGGCGGTGATCTGTTCGGCGGTCGGGCCCGCGAAACGCAGGCCGGCCTCCTCGACGGCACGGGCGAAGGCGGTGTTCTCGGAGAGGAAGCCGTAGCCCGGGTGGATGATTCCCGCGCCATGGGCGAGCGCGGCCTCGATGATCGCGTCGCCGCGCAGATACGAGTCGCGGGCGGGCGCCGGACCCAGGCGCACGGCGTGGTCGGCTTCGCGGACGTGCGGGGCGGCCCGGTCGGCGTCGGAGAAGACGGCGACGGTACCCAGGCCCAGCTTCCGGGCGGTGCGGATGACACGGCGGGCTATCTCACCGCGGTTGGCGACGAGAACAGCGGTGGGGCGGTTCACGCGGCGTCCCCCGGGGTGCTGGTGGGCCGCGCGGCCCGTGGGCCACCCGCGTCGGGACCGGGCCCGCGTGCCGGGTCCACGACGATCATTCGCAACGGGGTCGGGTTGAAGTCGTTGCACGGGTTGTTCATCTGCGGGCAGTTGGACACCATCACCAGGACGTCCGTCTCGGCGCGCACCGCGACCCGGCGGCCGGGCGCCGACATGCCGTCCACGATGCCCAGCGCGCCGTCCGCCTCGACGGGCACGTTCATGAACCAGTTGAGGTTGGAGACGATGTCCCGCACCCCCAGACCGCGCCGCCCGGCCTCGGCGAGGAAGTTCTCGCGACAGCCGTGATGGAACATCACGTGGTGGCCGTAGCGCAGCGTGTTGGACTCCTTGCCGCAGGCGCCGCCGATGGTGTCCTGACGGTCGATCTCGTTGGCGACGACGGTCATCAGCGGGCGGCCCTCGTTGCTGCGCAGCACGGTGCCGGTGCGCACATAGGCGTTGCCCTGCCAGGCCAGGGTGTCGGGGACGCTGTAGCGCTCCTGAGGGTCCTCGGCGCTGTAGAGCAGGCAGTCGGCCGACTGGTTGCCGCCGACGTCGACGATGGTCAGGACGTGTCCCTCCGTCACCACCGCCGACCAGGGCGCGTTGGGGGCCACCTTCTCGTCCAGCACGACGGCGCCCTCGACCAGGCTCGCTCCCCAGTCCAGGGGGGAGCCCTCGACGTACACCGCGCCGACCGGGACGGTGGAGGGGAGGGTGAGGCCCGAGCCGGTCGGGTGGGTGGCCGTCGTGTTCTCGGTCTGAGTGGTCGCCATGTCACAGCCCCCGGGCTTCGCAGTAGTCGACGGTGTTGAGGTATGCCCGGTGGAGCTCGGGCGTGGCGGTGAAGCGCGGATCGTCCGGGCCGGTGGCCGTCCCGCGCCAGGCGTGCACGCGCACCGGCCCGACGACGTAGCCGGGGCGCGGGTCCAGCGGATGCGCGACGTTGGCGACCAGCACCAACAGGGGCATCTCCGCGAGGAGTTCGACGTGCGTGCCCGGACCGGCGCTGCCCCGCCAGGTGAGTTCACCGTCCGCCTCGACGCGTACGCCCTGGAAGAAGGAGAGGCTGGGCGGCAGGTCACGACGGCTCAGGCCGTGCTTGGCGGCCGCCTTGAGGAAGAGTGCGCGGCCGGAGGGGGACGGCCCGTGGGGGCGGGCGTCACCGTACTTGCGTTCGTTCCAGGCGTCGGTGGTGGTGCCGCAGAAGGCGTCGTGCCGACCGGAGGAGTCACCGGTGACCACGGCCAGGACCCGGCCGTCGCCGGACAGCAGCGGATGGTTCTCGCCGACGTAGGCCTGCCACGGGATCTTCTGGGTGTCGGCGACGTTGAGCCGCTCCGTCGTTTCCAGGGCGTTGAAGAGCAGCAGGTGGGGGCAGGCGTCGCCGGTCGGGTCGTCGAAGCGCAGCCGGGTGCCGCGGGCGAGGACCTTGTGGGTGTAACCGCCGGGTGCCACCGTCTCCGCCCACGTCAGGGCGGCCGGGTTCACCCCCGGCGGGCAGTGCGGGCTGTCGTACGCCGGGAGGTACGGCATCCACTCACCGGCCTGCCCGCCCTGGGCGCGGGCGTCGTCCCTGGCCCGTCGGACACTGTCGGTCAGGTGCAGATCACGGACGTTGGCGGAGGCCTGCCCGGTGGGGTCCTGGGCGCCGGCCCCACCGGACGGCTGCCCGGTGGGGGGCTGGTCGTGTGGTGCGATGGCCGTCGGTTCGTCGGCTGTGGTCATGGATGTCCCGTCATCCCTTCGTCGGTTCGTCATCGGTGCGTCCGGTCACGGCGTCGCACGGGCCGCCGGACGACTCAGGCGGGCTCGGCGACGGCCTCGGCCTGCGCGGGCGGCTCGACGTGCGTGTGGGGTACGTGCCTCAACTCGATGTGGCGGTGCAGCCGCCGGGCGAGGAAGTAGGCGGCGCCGACGGCGAGACTGAGCCCGATGAAGAGCAGGGCGCTCCACCGCAGCCACCACGTGCCGCCGGTGAGGTCGTAGATCTCCGGGCGGGGCCAGATCAGGTTGACCGTCATACCGGCCCCGTAGAGCACGGCGAGCGTGTTGACCGCCATCCCCCAGCGGCCCAGCGAGAACAGCGGCCGGCCCGTCTCGTCGACGCCCTCCGGGAGCCCCCGGTGCCGGATCCGGGCGACCAGCTGCGGCAGCGTCACGCCCAGATAGGCCAGGTACAGCATGGCGATGCAGAGGCTGGCGAGGGCGGTGAAGATCGCCGTCTGGTGAAGGTTGACCACGAGCGCGATCGCGGCGCCCGCGCCCACCACGACCGATGTGGTGATCGGCGTACCGGTACGCGCCGAGACCTTGCCGAGGTGCCGGTGGAACGGCAGGGCGCCCTCGCGGGCCATCGAGTAGATCATCCGTGCGCCGGAGGTCTGCACGGCGAGCGTGCAGGCGAACACCGCGACCGCGACGCAGCACAGCAGCAGCCGGCCCAGGACGTCACCGAGCCGGTCGGTGAGCACCCAGGACAGTCCGCCGGTGGCCAGGTTCCCGTCGGTCAGGCTGCTCGCCGCCATCAGTCCCGAGAGGATCAGCAGCGCGCCGCCGACGCCCGAGAGGATCAGCGCCCGCAGGATGGTCCGGGGCGTGGTCCGGCGTGGGTTGTGTGTCTCCTCGGCGAGTTCTCCCGCCGAGTCGAAGCCGACCATGACGTAGGCCGCCATCAGCGAGGACGCGAGGAACGCCCCGATGTAACCGCCGTCGCCGGCCCAGCCCGTGTGGTGGGCCACCACCTGCGGGCCCCGCTCGGGCAGGAAGAAGAGCACCAGCACCAGCGCGATCACACCGACGATCTCGATCGCGACGCCGATGCTCGTGGCGGCGGCCATCTGGCGGATGCCGAGGATGTTCACCACCGTGGTGAGCACCAGCAGGAGGCAGCCCAGAAGGACCGCGTTCTGAGCGCCCGTCGGGGAGCCGACCGACGGGTCGGCTCCCGCTCCGCCGACGATCTGGAAGCCGGACCAGATGCCCGGCAGGACCGCCTGCGCCGCGATCGCGGCCGCCGCGACGGTGAGGATCTGGCCGATGATCATGATCCAGCCGACGAACCAGCCCACCGTGGTCCCGGCCAGCCGGCTCGACCACTGGTAGATCGCCCCTGAGATGGTCCAGCGTGCCGCCAGTTCGGCGAAACAGAGCGCGACCAGCAACTGGCCCGCGAAGACCAGCGGCCAGGTCCAGAAGAACGCCGCCCCACCGAGGCCGAAGCCGAGGCCGAAGAGCTGGAAGACGGTGGTGAGGATCGACACGAAGGAGAAGCCGGCGGCGAATGACGCGAAGCTGCCCACCCCCCGGCGAAGTTCCTGCTGGTAGCCGAGGGTGGCGGGACTTGTCGCGACGCCACCGTCGGGGCTCTGCCCAGGGGCGAGTTCGGGCCGACCCATCGCGGCACCTCCGGTCGATCAAGGAATACCTGTCAATTGACAGGTATGGCGATCGTGGGGCGGACGCGTCTCACGCCTGGGTCCCGGACGTTAACTTCGTGTGTCTGGTGCCGCAGGGTTCTCGGGCAGGTCCTGTTCGGCCCAGATCACCTTGCCCTGCGGGGTGTACCGGGTGCCCCAGCGCTCAGCCATCTGCGACACCAGGAACAGGCCCCGGCCTCCCTCGTCCGTCGTGGCGGCGTACCGCAGATGCGGTGAGGTGCTGCTGCCGTCGGCCACCTCGCAGATCAGCGTGCGGTCGCGGATCAGCCGTACGTGGATCGGCCCGGCGCTGTAGCGGATGGCGTTGGTGATGAGCTCGCTCAGGATCAGCTCCATGGTGAAGCCGAACTCCGACAGGCCCCATGCTTCGAGCCTTCGGGACACGGCGTCGCGCATACCCGAGACGGCGGCCGGGTCCGCCGGCACGTCCCAGTCGGCGATGCGGTCGCGCGGCAGTACCCGAGTGCGGGCGACGAGCAGGGCGACGTCGTCCTTGGGACGATCGGGGAGCAGGCTGTGCAGCACGTCCTGGCAGGTCTCCTCGGGCGGCCGACCGGAGTGGCCCGTCAGCGTGTCGCGCAGAATCTCCATTCCCACGTCCAGGTCGCGTCTGCGGTCCTCGATGAGTCCGTCGGTGTACAGGACGAGCTGGGTTCCCTCCGCGAGGCACAGCTCCGCGGTCCGGAACGGCATGCCGCCGAGGCCCAGGGGCGGACCGGCCGGCACGTCCGGGAAGGTGACGGTTCCGTCAGGCCGGACCAGCGCGGGTGCCAGGTGTCCCGCACGCGCCATGACGTAGTGGCGCGTCACGGGGTCGTAGATCCCGTACAGGCAGGTGGCGCCCACGACGCCCGCTGCGCTCTGTGCCGTCTCGTTCTGGTCGATGCGCCCGACCAGGTCGTCCAGATGGCTCAGCAGCTCGTCGGGTGGCAGATCGAGGGCGGAGAAGTTGTGCACCGCGGTCCGCAGCCGTCCCATCGTGGCGGCGGCGTGCAGGCCGTGGCCGACCACATCGCCGACGGCCAGTGCCACCCGGCTTCCCGGCAGGGGAATCACGTCGAACCAGTCCCCGCCCACGCCCGACTGGGCGGGGAGGTAGCGGTAGGCGATGTCCAGGGCGTTCTGCTCCGGCATGGCCTGGGGCAGCAGGCTGCGCTGGAGGGTGACTGCCAGAGCGTGCTCGCGGGTGTAACGGCGGGCATTGTCGATGCTGATCGCGGCACGGGCCACCAGCTCCTCCGCCAGCGACAGATCCTCTTCGTCGAAGGGCTCGTGCATGTGCGCGCGCCAGAAATTGGCCATGCCCAGCACGACGCCACGGGCCTGGATGGGGGCGCTGATGAGGGAGTGGATGCCGTGGTCGACGATCGCCTTGGCGCGCTCGGGGTCCTGCACGCGCCAGCCCGTGGCGCTCGGCAGATCGCTCACCAGCTGGGACCGGCCGCTGCCGTAGCCGCGCGCCTGGGGCGTGGAGGGAAGGTAGTCGAAAAGCCGGCCCTGTTCGGAGAGCGGATGGTCGTCCTGGACGCCGCACACGGCCGCGCGTCGCATGTCCGTCGCCGTGAGGGCCGGCTCCTCGCCCTGCAGGACGGCGTCGGCCAGGTCCACGGTGACGAAGTCCGCGAAGCGAGGAACCGGGACCTGCGCCAACTCGTCGGCGGTGCGCAGCACGTCCAGGGTGGTGCCGATGCGGAGTCCGGCGTCGTACAGCAGCCTGAGCCGCTCCCGTGCCACCTCCGCCCTGCCGGTCACCGCCTGCAGCTCGGTGGAGTCGCGCAGCGTCACCACCGTTCCCTCGGGGCCTGACCCGAAGTCCGTGGGCCGTTGGTTCACCGCGAGCAGCCGCTCGCCCGCGAGGTGCACCTCGTCGGTGGCCTCGCGCCCGGAGGCGAGCAGCGCCTTCGTCTCGGGATCGAGGCCCGGCAGCTCCGAGACGAGCTTCCCCTCGACGTCGGGGGGCAGCTCCAGCAGGCGTCTGGCTTCGTCGTTCGCCAGCATCAGCTGCCCGTCGGCGGCCACGATCAGTACGCCTTCCCGAACGGAGTGGAGCACCGTGTCGTGGTGTTCGTACATCAGGGTCATCTCGTCCGGGGCCAGGCTGTGTGTCTGGCGTCGCAGCCGCTTGCCCACCAGCGCCGTCACACCGGTGGACAGCGCGAGCGCCACGGCTCCGGCGCCCAGGATGATCGGTAGTTGACGGGCCAGCTGGCTTTCGACGTTCTCGACCTTCATCCCGGCCGAGACCAGGGCCACCACCTGGCTGTCGGCGTTCTGGATCGGGACCGTGGCCTGCACCTCGCGTCCGAGCGGACCGTCGACGCTCTCCGTGAAGACCTTCCCCGCCAGCGGCGGCCCGATCTCGCCCACGAACCGCTTTCCGATCCGGTCCGGCAGGGGGTGCGTGTACCGGATGCCCTTGGTGTCCATGACCACGATGAAGTCGACCCCGGCGGCCCGGCGTGCCGCCTCGGTGAGCGGCTGGAGGATCTTGCTCGGATCCGGGGCCTGCAAGGCCGCCAGGACGCCTGGTGAGTGCGCGTAGGTCTGTGCCACGGCCGTGGAGCGTCGCCTGGCCTCGGCGCTGGAGTCCCGCTCCGACTGCAGGATGAGAGCGAAGACGGCGCAGATCACGAGCAGCACTACCAGAGCCACCTGGAAAACCAGCACCTGCCCGGCCACGCTCCGCGTGCCCTTGCTGAGGAGGCGCTTGACCGATAGGTGTCGAAAACGGGCGAAAGGATTCGCCATGCGACCTTTCTAGCATCGGTGATCCCCAGTGGCCAGGGTTCGGCCGACCCGTACCGTCTCGCGTACAGCGCATGATCCTTCCGCGCCCGATGTCCGATTAGGCCGATATTATGCATTTTGTGATCATGTCTGCACGGCTGTGGCGTCGTCGCCCCGCCTACAGCGGCCGATGGGAAGCCGCCCGGCTGTCACCCCTCATCCTGACCGCCGTCATCGCCGGCCTGGCGTTCTCCACGCCGAGGGAGATCGCCTTCAGCCGCCTTCTGCCCGCCGCACCCGCCCTTGCCGCCGCGATGTGGCCCGTGCTGCCCACGATCCTGCTGGGGGCGTGCTGCCTGCTGCTCATGATCGTCCTCAGCTTCTTCTACACCGATCTGGGGACGCAGTACACGGCGGCCGCGATCGTCGCGGTCACCCTGGCGGCCGCCTACGGGAGTCATGTCCGACTCCAGCGTGAGGAAATGCTCTTCCAGATCCGGCTCGTCGCCGACGCGGCCCAGAAGGTGCTGCTGCGCCCGCTGCCACGCCGCATCGAGGGCGTCGAGATCGAGTCGCTGTACCTGGCGGCCCAGGAGCAGGCCCGGATCGGCGGCGACTTCTATGAGGCGATCGGTACACCGCACGGGGTCCGGCTGCTCATCGGCGACGTACGGGGCAAGGGCCTGTCCGCCGTGGGGGCGGCCTCGGCGGTGATCAGTTGCTTCAGAGAGGCCGCTCACGACGAGCCCGACCTGCGGGGCGTCGTCCACCGCCTCGAGACCGCCGTCACGCGCCACAGCGCTGCGTTTCCGGCCCAGGACCGGCCCGAGCACTTTGCCACCGCTCTCCTCGCCGAGATCCCGCACGACGGCGGCCATGTACGACTTCTCAACTGCGGGCATCCCCCGCCGCTGATCGCGCATCACGGACAGGTCCGGGTCCTGGTCCCGACCATCGCCTCCCCGCCTCTCAACCTCGCAGCGCTCATCGGTGACCGTTACTGGGTCGACGTCGTCGCCTTCGCCCCGGGGGACCAGCTGCTGCTCTACACGGACGGCGTATCGGAGGCCCGGGACCAGGCGGGCGAGTTCTTCCCGCTGCCGGACTGGATGCGGCGGCAGGGCCTGGAGCAGCCCCGCGAGCTGCTCGACCAGCTGCACCGGGCTCTGCTGCAGCACAGCGGCGGAAGGCTCGACGACGACATCGCGGCCCTCGCGCTGAGGTCGTCCCACGCGCAGGACCGGGGAACCGTCGGCATCGAGGGCTGAGTCTCGGATTCCCGGCCTCGTCAAGCCAGCCCGTGCTGCTTCGCGTACGTGTCCGCCACGTCCTCCGGGTCCTTCTTGTCCTTGTCCACCTGGCGGTTGAGCTCGGTGAGCTGGGCCGTGGTGAGGACGTTGCCGAGGCGGGCCAGGGCCTTGCGGACCGTGGAGTCGGCCTTGCGGTCGGCGATGAGCGGGACGACGTGCTGGCCGGGGATGAGGTTCTCGGGGTCCGTCAGGACCACCCAGTCGTTGGCCTGGATGTCGGTGTCCGTGGTGAAGAGGTTCGCCACGTCCACGTCGCCCTTCTTCAGGGCGCCTTTGACCAGGGGGCCGGAGGAGTCGAGGGACTTGAACTCCTTGAACTCCACCCCGTAGACGTCCTTGAGGCCGACCACACCCACCTGGCGCTTCTTCACCTCCGGCGCCGCGCCGATGACCAGCCTGCCGTTCTGCTTCTTCAGGTCGGCCAGGGAGGTCAGGCCGTACTTCTTCGCCGTCTCCCGCGTGACCACGAAGGCGTCCGAGTCCTCCGCCATGCCGTACGGCAGCACCTGGAGGCCGGCGGGGAGCGCGACGGCGAGGGCGTTCTGCATCTCGCCCTCCTCGGTCGCCGTCGCCTTGGGGTCGAGGTAGTGCAGGAGGGCGCCCTGGTACTCGGGCAGGAGGTCGATGTCGCCGCCCTTGATCGCGGGGATGAGGATCTCGCGGGTGCCGAGGTTGGGGCGGACGTTCGTCTCGACACCGGCTGCCGTGAGCACGGCCGCGTACAGATACCCCAGCACCTGGTTCTCGGTGAAGTTGGCGGTGCCGATGGTGACTCCGCCCTTGCTGGAGCCGCCGCCGGAGGTTGTTGCGCCCTGGTTGTCGAGGGAGGTGATGCCGCTCGCGCAGGCGGTCAGGGCGGGGACGGAGGCCGCTGCGAAGAGGCCGCCGAGGAGAGTGCGTCGGTTCATCGAGGGGTCCCTAGGCAGTGCGGTGTCGGAAGAGGAAGCGCTGGAGGGTGCTCAGCAGCAGATCGAGTACGACGGCCACGGCGGCGACCAGCACCGCGCCGCCGAGCACCTGCACGAGGTCGCGCTGGGCCAGGCCGTCGAAGACGTAGCGGCCGAGGCCGCCGAAGGAGACGTACGCGGCGATCGTGGCCGTGGCGACGACCTGGATGAGCGCCAGGCGCAGGCCCGTCATGATCAGGGGGAGGGCGAGCGGCAACTCGACCTGGAACAGGACTTGGTGGCCGCGCATGCCCTGCCCGCGCGCCGCGTCCTTCACGTCCGGGTCGACGGCGGTCATCCCGGCGTAGGTGTTGGTGACGATCGCCGGGACCGCCAGGGCGACCAGGGCCACGTAGACCGGGACCATGGACAGTCCGCCGGCCAGGAAGACCAGGACGACCAGGCCGACGGTGGGGAGCGCGCGGCCGAACGACGCCAGGTTGATGGCGACGAACGCGCCCTTGCCGGTGTGCCCGATCAGCAGGCCCAGCGGGAGGCCGATGGCGGCCGCGATGAGCGTGGCGAGGAGGGAGTACTGGAGGTGCTCGGCGAGGCGGTGGACGATGCCGTCCGAGCCGGACCACTGGGCGCCGCTGGTCAGCCAGCTGCCGAGGTTCTTGAAGAGTTCGTACATGTCAGGCTCGCCGCCTCCGCCACGGGGTCAGGACGTACTGGACGGCGACCAGGGCCGCGTCCGCGACCACGGCCAGGAGGATCGTGAGGACCACTCCCGCGATCACCGGCGTCGGGAAGTTGCGCTGGAAGCCGTCGGTGAAGAGCTGGCCGAGGCCGCCGTCGCCGATGTAGGTCGCGACCGAGACGAGGGAGATCGACATGACCGTCGCGATGCGGACGCCCGCCATGATCACGGGGAGCGCCAGCGGGAACTCGACCGTCAGGAGCGTGCGCAGGGGGCGCGTGCCCATCGCCTTCGCCGCCTCCTTCGTCTTCGCGGGGACCGAGTCGAGGCCCTCCACGGTGTTCCGGAGCAGCACGACCAGCGTGTAGATGGTCAGGCCGATCACGGTGGTGGTGCGGGTGAGGCCGCTGACCGGCAGCAGGAGCACGAAGATCGCGATCGACGGGATCGTGAACAGGACGTTCGAGATGCCGAGCAGGAAGCCGCGCAAGGGGCGGATCCGGTGGGCGACCACGGCCAGGGGGAGCGAGATCAGGACGCCGAACAGGACGGCGGACAGGGCGGCCTGGAGGTGGGAGACCGTGAGGGTGGTGAGGTCGTCGGTGTGGTCGCCGATCCACGACCAGTCGATCGTCATGCGGCCACCCGGGCTTCCGTGTGGGCCTGCCCTGCGTGCTGGTGGATGTCGTCACGGGACGAGACGCCGGTGAGGACGCCGTCGGCGTCGACGCGGGCTATCAGGCCGGTGGGGGAGGCGATGGACTCGTCGAGGGCCGACAGCAGGGAGTCGTCGTCCTTGAGCGCTCGTACGGGGAGTTCGGCATCGTCCGAGGCCCAGTGCAGGGGCTTGTTCGCCGCGTCGAGTACGAGGGTCCAGGGGCCGCCCTCCGGGGCCGGGCCCTGCGGGACGGCCGCGAGGGTCTTCAGCGAGAGCAGCTTCAGACCGCGCTCGGCGCCGAGGAAGCCGGCCACGAAGTCGTCGGCCGGGCGGGCCAGGAGCTCGGTGGGTGAGGCGCACTGGACCAGGTGGCCACCGGTCCGGAAGATCGCGATCTGGTCGCCCAGCCGTACGGCCTCGTCGATGTCGTGGGTGACGAAGACGATGGTCTTGCTCAACTCCTTCTGGAGCCGGAGCAGTTCGTCCTGGAGCTGGGTGCGCACGACCGGGTCGACCGCGCCGAACGGCTCGTCCATGAGGAGCACCGGCGGGTCGGCGGCGAGCGCGCGGGCCACGCCGACGCGCTGCTGCTGGCCGCCGGAGAGCTGGTGCGGGTAGCGCTTGCCGGCCTCGGCCGACAGGCCCACGGTCTCCAGCAGCCCGGCCGCGCGGGCCCGGGCCTTCCTGCGGCCGTGGCCCAGGAGCAGCGGCACGGTGGCGATGTTGTCGAGCACCGTGCGGTGCGGGAAGAGACCGGCCTGCTGGATGACGTATCCGATGGAGCGGCGCAGTTCCGCGGCGTCCTGCCGGGTGACGTCCTGGCCGCCGACGCGGATGGTGCCTGAGGTCGGCTCGACCATCCGGTTGATCATGCGCAGGGTGGTCGTCTTGCCGCAACCGGAAGATCCGACGAGGACGGTCACGCCGCCTTCCGCCATGTCGAGGGTGAGGTCGTGGACTGCTGTCGTGCCGTTGGGGAAGCGCTTGTGGACCGCGTCGAACTGGATCATGAGATGTCCCTTGCCCGGCTGTATAACGTCATGCAGAGTTCTCGGTACGTGAATAGGTTGTCAACGGTTTGGCGTTAATCCGACGTAACGGCTGACCGCCAGACAAGATCGGATGTCCACCTTGAGGGGAGTTTGGGCGTGATGTCGTCTCAGATCGTGGACGCGGCCGGTGCTGTGTCGTCCGGGCATACCGGCCCAGTGGTCCTCGACGGGATCGGACTCCGGGTCGAGGACGTCGTACGCCTCGCCGACGGGAGGGCGCGGCCGGTGCTCAGGGCCGACGCGATGAAGCGGGTGGCGGAGTCCTGGGACGCCGCCCGGCAGATCGCCGCGACCGGACGCGTCTACGGCCGCTCCACCGGCGTCGGTGCCAACCGGAACGAGGACGTGCCCACCGAGGCGGCCGCCGAGCACGGCCTCCGGCTGCTGCGCAGCCACGCCGGCGCCATCGGGGAGGAACTGCCCGCCCGCGAGGTCCGCGCGCTGCTCGCCGTCCGCGCGAACCAGCTGCTGGCCGGGGGTGCGGGGCTGCGGCCGACCATGGTCACCGCGCTGTGCGAGGCGCTGGAGAGCGGGGCGTATCCGGTCGTCAACGAGTTCGGATCGGTGGGCACCGGGGACATCGCGGCGCTGGCCCAGGTGGGACTGGCGCTGGCGGGAGAGCATCCGTGGCGGGAAGCGGGTTTCCCGGGCGCGGGCGGCGCCTGCGGAGAGCCACGAGGTGTGGTCGGTGCCCCCGAGCCCCAGCACCTCGACAACAACGACGCTCTCGCCTTCATCAGCAGCAACGCCCTCACACTCGGCCAGGCCGCGCTCGCCCTGCACGAGCTGCGGGGGCTGCTGGAGGCCACGCAGGTCGTCGGCGCCCTGTCCGTGCTGGCGGTCGACGGGGCGCACGAGGCGTACGCCGCGCCCGTGCACACCGCCCGGCCGCACCGAGGCTCCGTCGAAGTCGCCCGGCGCATGCGGGAGTTGCTCGGTGCCGCCGACCGGCCCACCCCGCCGCTCGGGCGGCTCCAGGACCCGTACGGCTTCCGCTGTCTCCCCCAGATCCACGGTCCCGCCCATGACGCGGCCGACGCCCTGGAAGAGGTCGTCGCGATCGAGATCAACGCGGCCGCCGAGAACCCGCTGATCACCCCCGAGGACATGGCGGCCTACCACCACGGCGGCTTCTACCAGGCCCAACTCGCCCTCGCTCTGGACCACTTCAGGCTGGCCCTCACCCAGGTGGCCCGGCTGTCGACGTCACGGCTCTCCTCCCTCAACGAGCCCGTCTACACCCGCCTGCGCCCCTTCCTCGCCGACCACGAACCCGCCTCCTCCGGCGTCATGATCCTGGAGTACGCCGCCGGCGCCGCCCTCGGCGAACTGCGGGCCTTCTCGGCGCCGGCGTCGCTCGGCCACGCCGTCCTCTCCCGAGGTGTCGAGGAACAGGCCAGCTTCGCCTCGCTCGCCGCGCGTCAGACGCTGCGCGCGTGCCGTGCGTACCGTCTGGTCGTCGGCTGCGAACTCGTCGCCGCCGTACGGGCACTGCGCCAGCGCGAGATCTGGCCCGATCCGGATCTTCCCGTGGGCCGCGCGCTGGAACTCGCCCTGTCGGTGCTCGACGAGGACCAGGCCGACCGGCCGCTCACGGACGACGTGACGGCGGCGGCCGCACTGCTCGACCGGTTCACGGAGATCTGGAGGAGGGGCGTCTGAGGACCGGAAGCCGCAGGAAGGAGAGCGAAGAGGGCCCCGGCTGACACCGCAGATGCTCTGATGCGCCATGTCGTCAACAATGGCAAAGAGTGCACCTTCGGAGAACGGCGGCACGGCATGGCCATCGTTTCGCGCGGATTCCGCGGCCGACCAGGCGATACGCACCACAAGCTGCCTCCCGGGCAGTACGAGACCACCGACTTCCCGGTCCTGTCCGCCGGGCCCACGCCGAGGGTGGACCGTGACGGGTGGGAGCTCACCGTCCGCACCGAGACGGGCGCGCGGCACAGCTGGAACTGGGCGCAGCTCATGGCGCTGCCCAGCCAGACGCCGACGGTGGACCTGCACTGCGTCACGAAGTGGTCGAAGTTCGCCACGGAGTGGCAGGGGGTCTCCCTGGACGTCCTTCTGGAGGACGTGGAGACCGCCGCGGAATTCGCGCTCGTCCACTCCTACGGTGGCTACACGACCAACCTGCCGCTGGAGGACCTGCTCGACGGGCAGGCGTGGATCGCGTACCGCCACGACGGGGAGGACCTGGCGCCCGAGCACGGCGGCCCGGCCAGGCTGCTGGTCCCGCACCTGTATCTGTGGAAGTCCGCGAAGTGGGTGCGCGGGATCCAGTTGCTCCTCGAGGACGAACCGGGCTTCTGGGAGAGCGCCGGCTATCACGACTACGGGGACCCATGGCGCGAGCAGCGGTACCAGGGCGACTAGGCGACCGGCTGCGCTGGAAGACGGCCCGGCTGGCCGACCGGCGCCCCGAGTCCCCCGCCGCGCACACCCTGGTCTTCGACGTCCCCGGCTGGCCGGGCCATCTGGCGGGCCAGCACATCGATGTGCGGCTCACCGCGGAGGACGGCTACAGCACACAGCGCAGCTACTCCCTGGCCTCGGCGCCGGACGGCGAGCGCATCGAGCTAACCGTGCAGCGCGTCACCGACGGTGAGGTGTCCCCGTACCTTGCGGACGAACTCGCGGTCGGTGACCTGCTGGAACTGCGTGGGCCGGTCGGCGGCTGGTTCGTGTGGCGCCCCGAGCAGAAGGAACCGGTCCTGCTCGTGGCCGGCGGCTCCGGTCTGGTGCCGCTGATGGCGATGATCCGCGTCCGCCGCGCTGTCGGCAGCCGAACGCCCTTCCGGTTGGTGTACTCCGTGCGCGCACCCGAAGACCGGCTCTACGTAACCGAGCTGAGCCGGGACGACCCCGGCCTCGACAGGACGTTCCTCTACACCCGCTCGACCCCGCCGCAGTGGCCCAGGCCCGCCGGGCGGCTCACCGCGGCGGACCTGACGCCCGCCGGGTCGCCGCCCGATCTCGAACCCACCTGCTACGTCTGCGGCCCCACCGGCTTCGTCGAAACGGCCGCCGACCTGCTGGTAGCCCTGGGCCACGCCCCGGACCGCATCCGCACCGAACGTTTTGGCCCCAGTGGAGGATGACATGGCCCACCACCCCGACCATGACCCTGGCACCGGCCAGTACGCGTACGAGGACGGCAACGCCCTGGCCGGGCCCCTCTCCGAAATCCTCACAGTCGACCCGACCAGCGCTCTCGGCCGGTGCACCGGCTGTGGCAGTCGCTGGCCTCTGGCGCACCTGCACGTCTACGCACAGGCCCCGGGATACGTCGGCCGCTGCCCCGACTGCGACCAGGTGATCCTTCGCCTCGTCCGCAGCCCCGACAAGGCCTGGCTCGACCTCCGCGGCACCGTCGCCCTCACCTTCCGCCTCGGCCCCTGACCGGCTCGACAGCGAGCGTGCGGTCCCTAGCCGCCCCGCCAGATGTTGTCGAAGGCCGCCTCCTCGATGGCTCGCCGTTGCCGTTCGGCCTCCAGGTCCCTTACCGCGTTCTGGACGGCGGCGAGCACTGTCGCCACGGCCTCGTCGGCCACGCTCGGTGACTGTTCATCCGGCTCGTCACCGAGTGTGGCGGCCGCTGCGAGGGCGGCGAGGACGGGCTCATCCGACGCATGGCGGTTCGCCGCGTGGCGGCGTGCGGGCGAATCCACCAGCACTGTGTGCGTGGGCTGGAAGATCATCCAGCGGTGGTGGCGTCGCCGGCTGAGCTGCCCTTCTGCTTCAAGGGCGGCCAGATAGGCCTCGGACAGGCCGCGGCCCCTGCGCCACAGCCAGGTCTCGACCGAGTCGTACGGCGCTTGTCGCGCGAGCGACGACGCAGCTTCGTCCAGCATCCGATCAGCCATGGCGCGCCGGTCACTCGGCACGATGCGATCACCGGCCAGTGTGACGGCTTGGGCATCCAGGAGGTCGATCAGCTCGGCTCCCGCGAGCGCGAGTGACAGATTGCCCCGTTCCAGCGCGCGACTGGCCGCCAGGTCCATGGTCGTGATCAAAAGGTCCCGTGGCGTGGTCATGAGCGGCTCCCCCTCACCTCAAAGCGCTGGAGGCGAGCACGCGGCGCGCCGGATGTATCTCGGCCCGCCGGCAGCACTCCCGTACGAGCCTACGGAGCAAGGACGACGGCCGCATTCCAAGCGCCGTCAGCGCCCGGATGAACCAGGCACTGCGCCACCCGGCGAGGCCGATACGTGGTTCACGGGTGCTCCGGACGATCGGCCGGTGAGCGTCGCCCGTGCGGCGTCGGGTTGCCTGCGGGCGGGCGCGGCACCTCGGCGCGCTGCTCGAACCTGATCTCGGCTTCGGGGGCGAGGCCGAGCTGCAGGCCGGTGAGGCGTTCGGGCGCCGAGACGAGGATGTTGTAGTGGTTCGGGAAATGGCAGGCGTCGAATCCCAGGACCAAACCCACCATGCTCCCGTCGGCCCAGACCTCGTCGCCCCGGTCGATGACGCCGGCGCATCCGATCTCCACGAAGCCCAGGAATCCGACGCGGTCGATCCGGGTGCCGGGGGCGGTCTCCGTGTGGTCGGTGGTCACCAGCTCATGCACCTCCCCACGGCGGACACACCGGCTCGCGAACTCCTCCAGCGTCATCCCCCGGTCGTCACGCCGGTGGATGAGGACCTTCACCAGCCGCCCGTACACGGCGCGCTTGGCACCGTCCTCTCCGGGTGTCATGGGTGGCGTACCTCCTGTCCGGCACGGTGCCGGCGGCGGTCGTGCGCATACGTGGCGGCCACCAGCTCCAGGGCGGCCAGACCGTCGGGGCCGTTCGTGCGCCGGCCGGACAGGACGGCGGTGAAGTCCCGCAGCACACCCACGTATTCGTGCCAGAGGGACCCTTTGAACTCCGGATGGCCCGCGAGCATGTCGGCACGGTCGACGGTCCCGTCGGCGAGCCGCACCTCGACCGTCTTGCGCTCGCCGGGGCGGGACCAGTCGAGCACCACCCGGGCGGCCGCCCCGCCGGACAGGGCGGTCAACAGCACCTGCGCCTGCCGGTCGACGCCCCGCGCGTCGCGGTGCACGGTGGCCTCGGTCACCCGTACGTCTCCGAGGAACAGGTGAACGAGATCGAACGCGTTGGGCCCGTTGTCGGCGACACAGCCGCCCCCGCAGCGCTCCGGGTCGAGATACCAGCCGTCCAGGCCGGCGTGTTCCTCGATCGTCTCCTCGTAGCGCACCGTCAGCGACACGATCGGCGCGCCGGAGGCGATGCGCCGGCGCAGTGCGTCGACCTCCCTGTTGTAACGGCGGTGGAAGGAGGTGAACAGCACGGTGCCGCTCTGCCGGGAGAGCCGCGCGAGGTGGTGGCCGTCGCGCGCACGGGTGGCGAGCGGCTTCTCCACACAGACCGCGCGTCCGGCCGCCAGCGCGTCCCTGCACACCGGGTAGTGCAGGTCGTTGGGCACGTTGACCACCACGGCGTCCAGGTCCGCGGCCCGCAGCAGCTCACCGTGGTCGCGGTAGCGCGGCACGTGCGCCGGTGCGGCGGCGAGCCGGTTCTCGTCGGGGTCGCACACCGCCACCAGCCGCGCGCACGCGGCGCTTTCGAGCGCGGCCAGGTAGAAGCGGGAGATGACACCGAGGCCGATGAGGCCGATGCGGGGAAGTGTCATGCCGGGCTCCCCGCCGCCGTGGGCCGGACGGGTTCCGGGAAGCCGATACCGCTGCTGCGGGCCAGGTCGAGCATCTCCCGGTGCAGGGCCGGCTCCAGCGGGACGCCGTGAGCGCGCCGCTCCCTGGAGCGGGCGTCCTCCGGCCAGCCGGGATAGCGCACCGGTTCGTCCGCCCGGACCGGCGGACAGCCGAGGAGGGCACCGAACACGTCGGCCGCGTCGGCGCGGAACTCCGCCTCGGGCCTGAGGCGCCCGGGGGCGACGGCCAGCATGAAGAAGCCGATGTCGTCGTCGGGGCCGGCCGGCTCCGCCGTCTCCTCCCGCGGGCCGGTTCCGGCGCCGGGGACGAGTGCGGACAATACCTCGACCAGCAGACCGAGCCCGAAGCCCTTGTACGCGCCGGTGCCGGGATCACCGCCGAGCCAGCGCAGGTGCGCCTGGCCGCGGTCGAAGGCGGCCGGGTCGGTCACCGGCGCGCCGTCGTCGTCCTGCAGCCAGCCCGCCGGCACGCTCTGCCCGGCGCGTGCGGCGGCCCGGACCCTGCCCGTGGGAGCGACCGTGGTGGCCATGTCCAGGACGAACGGCGGCCGGTCGCCGGCCGGGGCGGCCAGCGCGAGCGGATTTGTGCCCAGCATGGGAGCCCGTCCGCCGACCGGGCGGACGATCCGCTGCCGGCCGCAGTTGGCGGTGACCAGGCCCACCATGTGCTGCCGGACCGCGCGCAGGGCATGGTGGCCCGCGCAGCCGAAGTGGGTGGCTCCCCGCACCGAGACCATGCCGACCCCGTACCGGCGCGCACGCTCGACTGCCAGGTCCATCGCCTCGGCGGCGGCCCACAGCCCGAGCGCCCGGCGGGCGTCGAGGAGGACCGAGGCGCCGCGGTCGGCGACGACGCGCGGCTCCGCACGCGGGTCGCAGCGGCCCGAGTCGAGCAGCGGGAGGTAGAGCCGGGTGAGGTTGGTGACGCCGTGACTGGTGAAGCCCGTCAGGTCGCCGTGGCACAGGGCTTCGGCGGCGGTTCCCGCGCGGTCCGCGGGCAGTCCCCTGGCGCTCAGGACCTGCGTCACGAACGCGAGGAGGTCCGGGTACGGCACCCGTACGGCGATGTCGCCGGCCGGGCCGGTGTCGTCCGCGGAGGCGGTGGAGATGGTGGAAACCGTCGAGGTCATCGAGGAGAGATCCTGTCCGCGGCCGCGCCGGGCACGGCAGCTGAGTGAGCGTGGGAGGGTTCGCCGGCACCGCCGCCGGGCGGCCCGTGGCGGACCCGGGCGACGAGAATGCGGGCGATCTCGTCGGCGTACCGGTCCAGGTCGTCCAGGTCGGCGTACTCGCCGGCGGCGTGCGCGTGGTTGGTGTCCAGGTCGCCGGGGCCGAGGACCGCCGTGTAGCCGCCGGGTACGTCCGCCATCCAGATGGCGTCGCAGGTGAAGGCCGGCTCCTCGTCGGGCCAGCGCACCAGGCCCGCATGGCGTTCCAGCAGGTCCTCGGCCCACAGTGCGCGGCCTCGGCCGTCCAGCGCGGGCAGTCCGCGTTTGTACCAGTGCAGGGACGTGATCCGTGCCGCGTCGGCGGCCGTCCTGGCCAGGTCGGGGGCACCGGCGGCTCCGGAGGCGAAGTCGGCGAGTGCCTCGCGCAGCGTCCGCTCCAGCGCGGCCTCGGCGGAGCGGCCGGCCGGCCGCGACCCGTAGGAGATGTTGAGCAGCAGCCGGCCGGTGCCGTAGACCCGGTTGTGCCGCTCGCCGGTGTGCAGGCCGGCCACGCACACCCTGCCGTCGCCGATCCGCGGCGGCAGGACCCGGGCCAGGTAGTGGCCGATGTGCCCGAGCAGCACGGTCGCGTTGTGACCGGCTTCGGGGCGGTCGTCCACGGCGTCCTCGCCGTCGACGCGGACCGATGCCGTCATGGATGCCGTCGAACGGGGCAGGAAGCGGTGTCCGGTGGGCTCGCAGAACAGGTTCAGCCCGCCGGTGAACCCGTCCTCCACCAGCGGCCTGGTGCCGAACGTGCCCATGGCACCGCCTTCCTCCCCGGCGACGGCCTGGACGAGCACCCCGATCCGGCTGCCCAGGGCCGGCTGGGAGGCGCGGGCGGCCCGGATGCCGGCGAGCAGGGCGACGGCGGGGCCCTTGGCGTCGATCGCTCCCCGGCCGGTGAACCGCCGGCCGTCGAAGCGGGCCGGCCACCAGCCGGCCACCGTGTCCAGATGGACGTTGAACATCACCGTGTCCCGCCGGGGGAGTTCGGGGCCGAGGCGCAGCACCAGACTGGGCTGCCGGGCCAGGAACGTCTCGTCCCGCGCCGCCGCCTCCCGGACCGTGAGCGGCACGTCGTCGCGGCGCAGCGTTGCCGGATCCGGCGGGGCGTGGCGCAGCACCTTCAGACCGATCGCCGCGGCTGCGGTCGCATAGGCCCGTCCGGCTTCCCAGAGGCGCACGGCGGGATCGTCGGGGCCGGTCTCCAGCGGCCCGGCTGTCGGCGTGGCGAGCAGATCGAGCAGCAGCTCGTGATCGGCCGGCGTCAACCGGGCGGGATGCGGCAGAGCCGTGGAAAGCGGCAGGGCCGGGGCGCCGGTCCGGATCGGAACGTCAGCCATGCCGCCCTCCACCGACGGGAGTCCGGGCCAACCGGGCTTCCCGCCGTACGAGCCGTTCCAGGCACCGCCCGTAGCGGACGAACGCCGCCACACCGTCGGCTCCGGTGGTGTCCCGGCCCTGGTGCGGTCGCAGATGCGTGTGCGGTTCGATGGACCAGGCACCGGTGTAACCGTGGTCGACGAGGGTGTCGAGGCAGGAGCGCACGCGGGACTCACCCTCGCCCGGCAGTGTGTAGGTGACCTGGCCGTCCGGCCCGGTCCGGGCGTCCTTGACGTGCACGTGAGCGACGTGGTCGATGATCTCGTCCAGCAGCGCACGGGCGTCGTAGCCGTGCGGCACCCCGTTGCCCAGGTCGAACAGCAGCTTCAGCGCGGGACCGCCGGCGCGGTCGAGGAGTTCCCGCATCCGGTCACCCCGGGTGCCGGCCCAACCGCTGCAGTTCTCGTGCAGCAGCACCAGCCCCTCCTGCTCGGCCTGCCGGACCAGCCGGGCCATCCGGTCCAGCGCCCGCCTGCCCCACTCCTCGTCGTCCAGACCGGCGTTGGGGTAGGACATCACCCGGACGAAACGAGTGCCCAGGGCGGCGCAGCGCGGGGCGAGCCGCCGCAGCTCCCGCACATCGTCCTCGAAGCGCCCGGTGATCGGGCGGCTCCAGTCGGCGATCCGGGAATCGACGCAGACGACGTCGAGACCGGCCGACGCGACCCGGTGGGCCACGGTGGCGAAGGCCCGGTCGTCGAGGTCGGCGACCGCGACGCCGTCGACGGTGCGCAGCTCGATCGCCCCCCAGCCGAGTCGGCGCAGCGCCTCCAGCTGCCCGGTGAGATCCGCCGCGGCCTCGTCCCCGATGCCCGCGAACCGGATACCGGGGGCCGCCCGTCCGCTCGGGGCGTCCTCGGTCACTGCGCACCGGGATTCCCCGGGAGCCGCGTCGGGAAGGTCAACGCCCATGCGAGAGGGCCTCCTTGCGGGGGTGCGTGCCGCTGACGGGAGACGTGCCGACGGCGGGTGACACGCTGGCGAGGGGAGACATGCCGGTGGCGGGGGACGTGCCGACGATGGGTGACGTGCCGTCGACAGGTGACCGGGCCGCCAGCCGTTTCGCCTCCGCCAGCAGCTCGACCGTCCGCACGTGCAGGCCGAGGTCACCGCCACCGGCTCCGTCGTCGCCCTCGGCGTAGCCGCGATAGGCATGGGTCAGACATGCCATGAGTGAGTCGTCACGGAAGACCTCGCGGGTGGTGTGGCCGTCACGGGTGATCTCCAGCTGTGCGAAGTCGTCGTCCTGGCCGACCGCGTAGTGCCCGACGACACTTCCGTCCTCCATGCCGAGGACGATCCGCCGCTGACGTACCGGTGCGGACAGGTCGGACAGCACCTCGCTGCGGATCCCGCCCGTGTGCAGCAGTTCGAGGTGCGCACCGCCCATGTCCGGCACCGTCGTCGTCCCCACCCGCAGGTCGGCGCCGCGCGCGCCGCGCAACCGCGCGTCACCCAGCAGACGCAGGAGGAGACCCACCGCGTGCGGCGCCTCCACGTCGAAGGCGGAGGTGTGACTGCTGGTGCTCAGAGAGCGCCGGAACCGGGGCTTGTGCTGGGTGACGGACACCGAACGCACGGCGCCGGGCCCCCGATCGCCCACCAGCTGGACGAGGCGCCGGGTCAGCGTGCTGTGCAGCCAGGGGGCCACCACGGACAGGCGCAGCTGCTGTTCCCGCGCGAGCCGCAGGACACACCGCAGCGTGGCCAGGTCACCGGCCAGCGGCTTCTCCATGAGGATCCGGGAGAACCCGAGCGCGGCCACCTCGCGGAGCACCTCGGCGCGTACGGCGGGGGGAGTGCACAGGTGGACGACGGTCCGCGCCGGGTCGAGGAGATCGCGCGCCCGGCGCAGAGATTCGGCGATCAGCAGATCCCGACGCTCGGCGCGGGCGGTGTTGCCGGGATCCACTCCCACGATCGGATGGTCGGCGAAGGTGCCGGGAACGTGGGACCGGGCACGTGACAGCACCGGCACATGCAACCCCAGGCCCGAGCGGCCCAGGCCGACGATCAACGTGTACAGCAAGGCTCGACCCCTTTGTTCGCGCAGCCTTTTCGGACGTCGCACACCGGTATGATTAACAGGCTGGTAAATGGCATCGAAATTCTTCTGCATACCCATACCGTCCGTCCCTGAAACGCGTACGGCAGTCTTCATGGAATGCGTGAGAAATTGCTATCGCAGCGGCCTCGGCGCATCGTATCCGACAGCTGCCTGCCGTGTGCAGGGGCGTCATTTTTTTCGTCCCGTGACAGGATGGCTGAAATGTAGGGCGAAGTCGGCTGTTGTGCCCGGCCGGACCGGCCGATGCGGCTCAGGTCGGCGATTCCGGCTTGCAGGCCGAACCCCTGGACGAAAACAATCGGCCGTGACGCGGTGATCGACGAGCGGAAAAATGGTTCCTGCGCTCTTCCGCGGTACTGCTCTCCATTGACAGGTCTGTAAGGCCACTAGTACTCATGTACCTTGCAGATTCGCCCTCCCCGGAATCGGGAAAGTCATTTTTTCGGATTCCCCGGTATCGGGTGCGAGACAGCCGGATTTCTCCGCAGCTTTTCGACGACGAGGAGTCAGATGTCCAACAAGACTGCCCAGGCCGAGCGTCTCAAGCAGCGCTTCGCGCTGTACGACACCGACAACGACGGGCGCATCCAGCGCGGCGACCTGGAGGCGGAGGCCCGGCGTATCGTCGAGGCCTTCGGTGAGAAGGAGAACTCCCCCAAGGCGCGGGCACTGCTGGACGCGTACCCGAAGATGTGGGACTACATGATGGAGGAGGCCGGCCTCGACGCCGGTCAGTCCCTGACGGTCGAGGAGTTCGTCCGGATCGCCGACGCCCAGATGCTGAGTCAGGGCCAGGTCGGCTTCAGCACCGTGCTCCGGCCCAGCATCCGCGCGATGGTCGACCTGTGTGACGTCGACGGCGACGGGGAGGTCGATCCGCGGGAGTTCCGGAAGTGGCTCGGGGCCATCGGCGGTGACCGGATCGACGCGGACGAGGCGTTTCGTCAGGTGGACACCGACAACAGCGGGCGCCTGTCCGTTGACGAACTCGTAGCCGCCGTGGGCAAGTACCACGCGGGCGAGCTCGACGCCCCGCTGCTGGGTGTCTGACGCGCGGACCCACGGCAGGGGCCGCTCCGAACGAGGACCGCTCGGAGCGGGCCCCCGTCCGCGGACACGGACGACGCCCGCGGGCGCCAGGAACGGACCCATGCCCGCCGAGTCCCGTGGCACCTGCCGACGTGCCGGGTCCGCGGGGCCGGCGCCGGAAACCGGACGCCTCCTGGTGCGTGCCGCACTGGCGCTGCTGTGCCTGGGGCAGGGGGCGCCCGGCGCCTGGGCTCTGTTCGCGCCCCGATCGTTCCACGACGCCTTTCCTCTCCCGGTTTTCGCGTGGGTGACCAAATTCCCCCCGTACAACGAGCACCTCGTACGTGACGTGGGTGCTCTTTCGCTCGGTCTGACCACAGTTCTGCTGTGGGCCGCTGTTCGTCCCGAGCGCTCCCTGGTGCGGGCGGCGGCCTTCGGCAGTCTCGCCTTCACGGTTCCGCACCTGGTATTCCACCTGGCGCATCTCGCGCGATTCCAGACCGTGGACGTGGTGGGGCAACTCGTCTCTCAAGTCGCCCCGATCGCCATGGCGGGGATGGTCATTGTGCTGAGTCGGCGACGTAATGGTGCGTGCCTGTAAAGGTGCCCCATTTTTCCTCTCACTCGTAAGAGTGGATTCGCGAAGCCGGTTCGGGAAAGCATCTGAAGCGCAGGTCCCAAAAAGCAAAATGAAAGGAAGAAGCGTGAGCACTTCCGTACAGGAACAGCGACTGCGTCGCCGTTTCGACATGTGGGACAAGAACGGCGACGGCACCATCGACCGCAGTGACTGGGAAGGCGAGGCCAAACGCATTCTGCTCTCGTTCGGGGAAAACGAGAATTCCCCGAAGGGCCGGGCTCTCACCGACGCCTACCTCGGCATGTGGGACCACATCGCGGAGGAGGCCGGAGTCGGCCGCGACGGCGCGCTGGACTTCGACCGGTTCCAGGCCGTCGCGGCGGCGGAGGTGCTCGACCGCGGGCAGGACGGCTTCGACGAGGTGCTGCGCCCGACGATCAGCGCGATCGCCGGCCTGTGCGACACCGATGGTGACGGTCAGATCAGCCCTCAGGAATTCCAGCGCTGGATCGTGGCCATCGGCAGCAACGAGGCCACGGCGGGCACGGCGTTCAAGCTGATCGACACCGACGGCGACGGTCACCTGTCCGTCGACGAGCTGATCGCGGCCGTCCACCGCTACCACTCCGGTGAGCTGGAGTTCTCCCTGCTCTGACCCGTCCGGATCCACCGGTACCCGCGTCCGGCGCTCCCCGGTCCACGAGGAGCGCCGGCGTCCCCCCGGCCGGGCAGCCCGATCCGCCCCGGCGCCAGAAAGGAAACATGTCCAGCGCATCCCTCGGACCGAGGAACGGCAGACGCGGCTGGGCGACCGGCACCGCGGGCGACCCCTCGGTACAGGTGCCCTTCTTCACCCAGGCCCGGACCTTCGAAGCGCTCTGGCCGGACATTCGGACCCGGCTCGCCGAGGTCTTCGACAACGGCAAGTTCTCGCACGGCCGGCAGGTCGCCCGGTTCGAGGAGGCACTGGCCGGGTGGACCGGCGCACGCTACGCGGTCGGCGTGAACAGCGGCACCGACGCCCTGGTGCTGTTGCTGCGCGCCTGCGGCCTGCAACCAGGTGACGAGGTCATCGTCCCCGCCTTCACCTTCGTGGCCTCGGCCTCCTCCGTCGTGCTGGCAGGCGGCCGCCCGGTCTTCGCCGACATCGACCCCGTCACCTACACGATCGACGCCAAGTCCGCGGCCTACTCGGTCACTCCACGGACCCGCATGATCATGCCCGTCCACCTGTTCTGCCAGATGGCCGACATGGACGCGCTGCTCGACGTCGCGCGCCGGCACCGGCTGACCGTGGTGGAGGACAGCGCCGAGGCCATCGGCATGCGGTGGAACGGCGTCCACGCCGGGCTGCTGGGAGCCGGCGGTGTGCTGTCCTTCTTCCCCACCAAGACACTCGGGGCCATCGGCGACGCCGGGGCGATCCTCACCGACGACCGCCGACTCGCCGAGACCGCGGCGGCGTTGCGCCACCACGGACGCTTCGGCCGGACCCTGGCCCACTTCCCGGGCATCAGCAACGAGACCACCGTCACCGGCGTCAACAGCAAGATGGACGACATCCAGGCGGCCGTCCTGATCGCCAAACTGACCCGGTTGCACGAGGACATCGCGCGCCGGGCCCGGCTAGCCGCCGCCTACACCGAACGGCTCGCCGGCACGCCCGGCGTCCTCCGGCTCCCCACCGTGGTGCCCCGCACCGGGCGGACCGACCCCGTCTTCTACGTCTACCTCATCGAGGCCGAGCGGCGTGACGAACTGGCCGGCTACCTGGCCGAGCACGGCGTGGGCACCGAGACGTACTACCCGGCCCCGCTGCACCTCCAGGAGTGCTTCGCCCATCTCGGCTACCGGCGCGGCGACTTCCCGCACGCCGAGGCGGCCTGCGAGCGCACCCTCGCCCTCCCGCTGTACCCCGACATGAGTGTCGACGACGTCGACACGGTGTGCGGGCTCGTCCGCCGCTTCACGACGAGGAGGCCGGTGTGACGGTTCCGTTCTTCGCCCCGGACCTCTTCGAGGACGACCGGCAGCTGCTCTTGGATCTCGTCCACGACATCGGCACGGCATCGCAGCAGAAGTTCCTGCTCGGCGAGTACACGGCCCGTTTCGAGGAGGCCCTGCGCGACTCGCTCGGCGGGGCCGACGTGGTGGCCTGCTCCAGTGGCACGTCCGCGCTGACCCTCGTCCTGCACGCCATGGGCGTCGGACCCGGCGACGAGGTGGTCGTACCGGCCTACGGGTGTGCTCCGCTGGCCAACACCGTGGCAGGGCTGGGGGCGACGCCGGTCTTCGCGGACGTCGACCCGTGGACGATGGTGGCCGACCCCGACGAGGTGGAGCGGGCGATCACCGACCGGACCAGAGCGATCATGCCCGCGCACATGTTCTCGGTGATGGCCGACATGCCCCGCATGAGCGAGATCGCCCGGCGTCACGGCGTGCGCCTCGTCGAGGACTCGGCCGTCGCGCAGGGCGGCATTCTCGACGGCCGCCCCGCCGGGACGTGGGGCGAGGCCGGAGTGTTCTCCTTCGTCCAGGTCAAGACCTTCGGAACGGCCGGCGAGGGCGGCGCCGTCGTCACCACGAACCCCGAACTCGCCGACGCGGTCAGGTCGTTGCGCAACCACGGGCAGAGTGAGCGCTTCGTCTACCCGCGCACCGGCTACAACAGCCGGTTCGACGAAGTGCTCGCCGCCTTCCAGCTCCACCGGCTCCCCGCCTTTCCCGGACTGCTGGAACGCCGGGCCCGCATCGCCGACTACTACACCGACCGCTTCACACCGCTCGCCGAGCGCGGTGTGCTGCCCCCGCCGCCGGGCCGCGACGGCCGGTGCTTCTACGTGTACTCGCTGCTCGTCGAGGAGCGGGACGCACTGCGGCGGTACCTGGCCGAGCGCGGAGTCGAGAGCCACGTCTACTACCCCCTCCCGCTGCCGCACCAGGCCGCGTTCACCCGGTTCGCGCCCGCCGGCCGGAGCTGGCCGCACGCGGAGAGCGCCAGCCGGTGCCAACTGGCCATCCCGGTCCACCCGCGCCTCACCGACGCCCAGGTGGAGCACATCGCGGACACGGTCTGCGCCTACGCCGGGCTGAGCGGCAGCCGCTGACCGAACCCACCTGAAGGAGCGGAGCAGATGACGACCCGCACCGAGGCCGGACCGTACCCCGCCGGCACGGCACGTCCCGAGAGCAAGCTGCGCAGCTATGCCCGGCTGGGCAAACTCGACGTCTACGACTACTACCCGAGCGTCGCCGTGGCACTGTCCGCGGTCCTGCTGCCCGTCTCCGGTCTGCGGCCCGCGACGATCGTGACGCTCACCCTGTTCCTCGCCGGCGCGGTCTGCGTCATCGTGGCGATGGTCGCCCTCGACGACGTGACCGGTTATCGCGACGGCAGCGACGCCGCGAACTACGGACCGGACGACCCCCTGCGCAACAAGCTGCGCAAGCCGCTCGTGGCGGGAACCCTGACCCTGCGCGAAGCGCTCGGTTTCGGGTACGCCACCGCCGCCGCCGGCGCCGCCCTGTGGGGCGCCGCGGTGGCGACCGCCCCGCACCGGCCCCTGTGGGCCCTGGTGCTGATCGCGGTGCTGTTCGTGGTCTCCGTCCAGTACTCCTACGGGCTGAAGATCAGCTACCACGGCTTCCAGGAGATCTTCCTCGCCGGGCTGGGCGCGGCCCTGGTGTTGGGCGCGTACGGGCTCGCGGCCGGCCACTTCTCCGGGTTCGTACTCGTGCAAGGGGTGCTCTTCGGCTGCGGACCGCTGCTGTTCGGCGTGTACTCCAACACCAACGACATCCCCGGCGACCGGGCCGTCGGGCGTCGCACCGTGGCGTGCCTGGTGTCGCCGAAGGGCAACGCCGTCTTCATCGGGGCGCTGTCCGCGGCGGAATTCCTGACCGGCGCCGTCGCCTCCGCCGTCGGGATCGCCCCGTGGTGGTTCGTGTTCCTGATGCTGCCCGTCACCGCGCTGCGTGTGCGGCAGTACCGCACCGGCTTCCGGCAGGGGGACATCATGCGCGCCCGCAAGCTCGGTTTCCCCGCGCACCGGGCCGGCACCGTGCTGCTGATCACGGCCAACCTGATCGTCGGCGCGGGGGCCACCGGATGAGCCCTGATCTCGACGTGGCCGTGGTCGGCGCGGGCATGGCCGGACTGACCACCGCGCACGAACTGCGGCGCGCGGGCCTGGAGGTCCGGGTCTACGAACAGCACGAGCACGTCGGTGGGAGGATGCGCAGCTTCCGGCATGCCGGATACACCATCGACGAGGGTGCCGAACAGATCTCGGAGCAGGGCTACCGCGCGACCTGGGAGCTGCTGGCGCGGCTGGGCGTGCCGCGAGGCGACGTGCCGCGCATCGGCAGGTCCGTCGCGGTGTGGCGCGGCGGACGGGCCCACCCCGGCGTGGCGGACCCCGCCGCGGTGCTCACCGGGGCGGGGCTCTCCCCCCGTGCCCGGATCGACCTCGCCCGGCTCCTGGCCTGGACGGGAGCGCACCGCCGGAAGTTCGACGCCGACCACCCCGAACGCACCCCGGCAGGGGCCCTGACGGTCAGGGAGTTCGCCCGCCGGTACCACAGCGACGTGCACGACTACCTGCTGCAGCCGGTCGCCGGAAGCTTCTTCGGCTGGGACACGGCACGCTCCGCCGTCGCACCGATGCTCAGCCTGCTCCTGGAGGTGGGCCCCGCCGCCGGCTGGCGGACGTACCGCGACGGCATGGACCTGCTCGCCCGGCGGCTGGCCGAGGGACTCGACGTGGTCACCGGCGCACAGGTGCACGAGGTCGTCACCGAGGAAGGCCGCGCGCGGCTGCGCGTCGGGAACGACAGCGTCACGGCGCGCTCGGTCGTCCTGTGCGTGCCCGCCCCGGTCGCGGCGCGCCTGCACGCCAACGCCCCCGCCGACGAGCTTCCGTTCCTGTCGGCCTGCACCTTCACGCCCACCCTCAAGGTCAGCTGCCTGCTGGACCGGCCGCTCGCGCCCCCGTCCCGCACGCCGCTGTACGTCCTGCTGACGCCCGATGCCGAGGACGACGTGCTCTCCGCGATCATCGTGGACCACGCCAAGCACCCGGACCGGGCGCCCGCCGGCAAGGGACTGCTGACCCTGATGGCCGACGCCCGGGGCATTCCCGACCTGCTGACCGCGCCGGAGCGGCAGACCGCCGACCGGCTCGTGCGGGCGGCCACCCGCTACGTCCCCGGTCTGCAGGCCGCCGCCGGACGCCAGTTCGTGCACGCATTCCCCCACGGCCTGCCCGAGGCGACTCCCGAGGCCCTGCGCCGACGAGGCCGGTTCATGGCGCGTGCCGCACGGCCGGTCGAGTACGCCGGTGACTGGGTGATGCTGCGGCCGGCCAGCGAAGGCGCCGTACGCGCGGGCGCCCTCGCGGCCTCGCGCGTCCTCAGCCGGCTGCGGCCGCCGCGGACCCTCGGACGGACCCGCCCCGCCGCTCGCCCCACCGAGGAGAACGTCTCGTGAAACCCCACGACATGGGCGTCCTGTTCGACGAGTGCGCCGAGCGGCAGCTCGGCACGCGCGTCCACCTGGACCGTCCGTTCGACATCGACGCGGACGCCCGCCCCCACCACACGCTGCCGCAACTGGCCGCACTCGTACGGGAGGCGGCCGGCTGGCTGGCCGCCGCAGGGGCCGGCCCCGGCGACCGGGTGGCGATCGTCAAGGACAACCACTGGGACTACGACCTGCTGGCCTGCGCCGCCGTACGCGTCGGCGCCGTCCCCGCGCAGCTGTCCGCGCACCTGTCCGCGAAGACGCTGGGGACACTGCTGGCCCGGCTCGGCCCCGCTCTCCTCGTCACGACGGCACAGGTGCTGCGACGCGGCCGGAAGGAAGGCACCGACCTGGCCTCGGCGGCCCGGGCCACCCTGGTGCTGGACGGCGCCGTGCCGGGGGCGCTGGGCATGGACGACGTACGCGGACACACCGCTCCCGGGCCGCACCGCCGCCACGACGACGAGCCCCTGGTGATCCACCACACGTCGGGCACCACCGGTGTGCCCAAGCTGGTGGTGCACTCCACCCGGACGATCGTCGGGAAACTGGCGCGGTTCGAGAGCGTGCGGTTGCCGCGGATCGGCCTGCGACGCGGCGACGTCCTCGCCAACGCGAGCGCCTTCGCCCACGGCAGGACGTTCTGCTGGACCGCGAGCGCCCTGTGCATGGGCCCCTCCGCGATCTCGATCATCACCACACAGGACCCGAACCTCGCCGACCCCGTGCTGCGCGCCCATCCGCCGACCGTCCTGGAGGCGCTGCCCGCCTCGTTCGTGCGCCTCCTGCCGCTGACCGAGGGACTGGACAACCCGTTCCGGCGCGTCCGCATGGTCATCAGCACGTACGACGCCGTCCATCCCCCCACCGTCCGTGCCTATCTCGGGGCGAGCCGGCACCGCAGCCCCGTGTGGATGGAAGGGTGGGGGCAGACCGAGACGGGACCGCTGACCTTCCGCTTCCACACCCGGCGCTCCGTCCGCCGGGCGCCGGACGGCGCCGGAAGCCGGAACCTCGGACGTCCGGTGCCCGTCAAGACGCGGCTGCGCGTGGTCGATCCCGACACGCACCGGCCCCTGCCGAGGGGACAGGCGGGCCTGGTGCTTGCCAGGACCGCCGCCTGTGCCCTGGGCTACGTCGGCGAGGAGGAGCGCTGGTCGGCCAAGCGCCACGGCGGCTGGTGGAACACCGGCGACATCGGTGCCCGCAACCGTGACGGCAGCATCGAGCTGCTCGACCGCGAGGTGGACCGCGCCGCGCAGCTCAGCTGCCTGCGGACCGAGGACCTCCTGGAGGACCGGCTGCCGCAGGCCATGGAGTGCGTCGTCCTCGCCGAGCCGGGCCGGGACCCGCTGCCCGTCGTGGTCACCGCCGACGGCGAGGTGGACCGGGCCCGGTGGAAGGAGGCGGTGCGCGACCTGCCGCCGCTGCGCGACCCGGTCGCACTCACCTGGGACGAGGTACCACGTACCGGCACCGGCAAGGTGCGGCGCGGGGAGCTGCTGCACCGCCTCACCGGACGGGCCGACACCTACGGCTCCGGCCGGTGGACCTGAGACCGGGACGAGAGGGAGACGCCATGCGCGAGAGCCAGGGCCCGGCCCCGGGCTACGTCTTCGACAACGACAGCGTGCACAGCGACGAGCTGCACCGCTGCCTCACCGACGCGTACGACACGATGACCTTCGACAGGCTCGCCGAGACCGGAGTCACCACCGGCTGGCGGTGCCTGGACATCGGCTCCGGGAGCGGAAGCGTGGCACGGTGGCTCGCCGAACGCGTCGCTCCCACCGGCGAGGTCGTGGCCACCGACATCAAACCCCACCACATCCCGGACGGTCCGTGCCTGACCGTGGTCGAGCACGACGTGGTGACCGATCCGCTCCCCGAGGCCGCCTTCGACCTCGTCGTCGCCCGTCTCGTCCTCCAGCACCTGCCCGAACGGCTCGCCGTCCTCGGCGGACTGGTGCGCGCCCTCAAACCCGGAGGGTGGCTGCACATCGAGGAGTTCGACGCCTCCTACGAACCGCCCCTGCTCACCCCGGACGAGGAGTCAGCCCGCCTCTACACGGCCTTCCTCGACGCCAAGTGCGCCGTCATGCGGGCCGGTGGGGGAGACCCCCACTGGGCCCGTAACGCTCCGGCCGCCATGCGTGCCGCGGGGCTCGTCGACATCGACCCGCGGCCCCGCATCGAGCTGCGCACCGCGGGATCGCCGGGCCTGCGCATGCAGCTCAACCACACGTACCACCTGCGGGACGAACTCCTGGCCGCGGGCATGACCGAGGATCAACTGACGGACGTACGGGCGCTGATGCGGGACCCGTCGTTCTGCGCGGCGTCCAGCGTCGTCTACTCGGTACACGGGCGACGCCCACGTACCCGCGAGCAGGAAGGCGCCCGATGACGCTCTGCGTGCCGCGCACCGGGGCCCCGGACACGGTGCCCGTGGCCGCCGGGGTCGCGGCACACCTCCTCGCCTCGGTGGGCGACGCCGCCACCGCCACAATCGCCTGGGACATCGGCTGGCAGGGCCCGCTCTCCCTCCCCCTGACCGACGAGCAGGCCGTGCAGGCCGCCTGCGGGATCATGCACGTGCACGGCCGGGCGGCCGGACGCCCGGCCCCGCTCGCCGTCGACTACGCCTCCACGGTGGCGGGCGTCCTCGCGGCCCAGGGAGTCTGCGCGGCACTCCTCGCGCGGGCCGGCGGCGCCGATGTGACGCGGGTACGGACGTCGGTCGGTCAGGCCGCCCTGCTGGCCCTCGCCCAGTACCTCGCGGCGGCGACGGCCGACGGCGCCGACCCGGAGGTCTCGCCGTCGCGTGTCGACGCAGGGGAGGAACTCGTGCCCGCCGCTTGCCCGTTCGTCTCCATCGACGGCGTGCGCTTCGAACTCGAAGCCCTCGACGCCGAGCGATGGCTGGACTTCTGGCGGTTGCTCGGCGTGGACCGTGCCGACACCGGTCGTGGATGGCGGTCGTTCCAGCAACGGTTCGCCACCGCCACCTGCGCGTTGCCCCGCGCGCTGCCCGCGACCGCACGGCGTACGCCGTTCACGACGATCCGGTCGGCGGCGGACCGGGCGGGCGCCGCCGTGCTGCCCGTACGGCACGACCCGCTGCCGCCCACGGTCACGCCGCCGTGGACCCTCACACCGTTTCCGGAGCCGGGCGGCACCACGATCGACAGGGACCGTACGGCCGCGGCGCCCCTGGAGGGACTGCGGGTCGTCGAGTCGGCGCGACGCGTCCAGGGGCCCCTGGCCGGCCACGTCCTGCGGCTCCTGGGCGCCGACGTCGTGCGGATCGAACCGCCCGGCGGTGATCCGATGCGCGGCGTCCCCCCGATGGCGGGCACGACGTCGGCCCGCTTCAGCGCCCTCAACGCGGGCAAAGCCGTCGCGGAGATCGACTTCACCACGGACGCGGGACGGCGGGCCGTCCGTGACCTCGTCGCCGAGGCCGACGTCTTCCTGCACAACTGGGCACCGGGCAAGGCGGCCCGGCTCGGGCTGGACGCCGACGACCTGGGTGCGGTGCGCCCCGGGCTGGTGTACGCGTGGGCATCCGGCTGGGGCGACGCCCTGGGGCCGGAACCACCCGTGGGGACCGACTACCTGGTCCAGGCGCACAGCGGCCTCGCCGCCGCCGTGCGGCCCGCGGACGAGCCGCCCGCGCCCTCCCTGATGACGCTCACCGACGTCCTCGGCGGGCTGGTCTGCGCGCAGGGCGTACTGGCGGCACTCGTGTCGCGGCTTCGCACCGGAAGAGGCAGCCGAGTGGACTCCTCCCTGTACTCCGCCGCCGCCCTCGTTCCCCGAGGACCGGGACGGTCCCCCGCGACCGGCCGCATGGTGCGCACGCGGGACGGCTACATCGCGCTGGGACCCCGGGCCCGCGAGCGGCCGGAGCGCCTTACGCGGGCGTTCGGCCTCGGCGCCTCGGCGAGCGCGGAGACGATCGCCTCCCGGGCCCGGACCCGTCCCACCGCCCACTGGCTGCCCAGGCTGGCGGCAGCGGGCGTGGCCGCCACGCCGGTGTGCACCGACCTCGCGGACCTGGCCCGTGACCCGCGGTTCGCTCCGGCGCTGACCGTCGGGGCATACGCGGCCCCCCTCGCACCCTGGGAGTTCTCATGAGGGCCGGATGGACATCGAACGCCGGCGTCGAGATCCGTGACCTGGTGCCGGCCCCGCTGCGGCGCGCCTGGTCCGAACAGGGCCACTGCCCCGACCGCGACCTGTACACGCTGTTCTCCGGGCACGTACGGCGTCACCCCGGCCGTCCGGCCGTCATCGACTCGGCGGGCACGGCGGACTACGCCGAACTCGACGCCCGGGTGCGGCACATCGCCGCCCGGCTCGCCGAACGCGGCCTGGGCGAACGGGACATCATCGCCGTACGGATGCCGAACGGGCGCGACGCGGTGGCCGCGGAACTCGCGGTCGCCGCGATCGGAGCGGTGGCACTGCCCTATCCGCCGGGGCCCGGCAGCCGGGGACCGGCGAGCCTGCTCGCCCGCGCCCGCGCCCGCGCGGTCATCGTCGCCCACCCCTCCGACGCGGTGGCACACGCTCACCTCCCCCACCTCGAAGCCGTGTTCACCTTCGGTGAGGGCCATGGGGCCGCGCAGTCACTCGCGGTGCCGGCGCGGCGGGCCTTCGTTCCGCGCCCCGTCGACCCCGAGGCGCCCGCCCGGATTCTGGTCTCCTCCGGCTCGGAGGCCGAACCCAAGATGGTCGCCTACTCCCACAACGCGATGGCCGGCGGCCGCGCCACCTACGTCCGCGCCCTGCACACCGGGGACGGCCCGATGCGCAACCTCGTGCTCGTCCCGCTGGCCTCCTCCTTCGGCTCCTGCGGCACCTCCGTGACCCTCGCCGCACTCGGCGGCACGCTGCTGGTGCGGGAGTCTTTCGACCCGGCCGAGGCCCTCCGCATGATCGTCGAGCACCGTCCCACGCACGTCTTCGGCGTGCCCACGATGCTGCACCGCATCGCCGAGCAACCCCCCGCCCCCAGCGAGGACTTCACCGGCCTCCAGGCCGTCGTGTCCAGCGGAGCGGTTCTCCCGGACGCCACCGCCGCCGCGTGCCGCGCCCGGTTCGGCCGCCGTGTCATCACCGTCTACGGATCATCCGACGGCGTGAACTGCCACACCGCCGCCACCGGCCTCGGCCCCGAGACGGGCACCGGACGTCCCGACCCGGCCGTGGCGCGGATCCGCATCACCGACGACACCGGTGCTCCCGTGCCGGCCGGACAGCCCGGTGAGATCTGTGCCAGAGGCCCCATGACACCGCTGTGCTACGTCGCCGATCCCGCACTGGACGCCCGCTACCGCACTCCGGCCGGCTGGGTACGCACCGGCGACCGCGGGTTCCTGGACGAACACGGCAGGCTCCACGTGCTGGGCCGCATCAAGCAGATCGTCGTACGAGGCGGCTACAACATCAGCCCGGCGGAGGTGGAACGCGAACTCGCCGCGCACGCCGCCGTGGCCGAGGTGGCCTGCGTCGGTGTGCCCGATCCGGAACTGGGGGAGCGCCTGTGCGCGTGCATCCGCGAGAGGCCGGGCGCGCCCGTGCCCGACCTGAGCGAACTCGCTGTCTTCCTGGAGTCCCAGCGCGGCCTCGAACGCCGCAAGCTCCCCGAACTCCTGCTGCGTGTGGGGGAGATGCCTCTCGGGCCCACCGGAAAGATCTGCCGCAGCACCCTCGCGCTCCTGGCCGCCCGTGAGACCTCCGCCACCCGCTGACCGTCCACGACCGCGGGGCGGAGCGGCGGCCCCCGGCCCTGCCTGACGACCCCCTGCAACCAGGGAGCGACATGAAGAGCGTTGCCGTCATCGGACTCGGATACACCGGCCTCCCCCTGGCCCGGGAAGCGTGCCGCGCCGGTATGCGTGTCACAGGGATCGACGAGAACCCGTCCGTCACCGCGGCCCTGAACTCGGGCCACTCGCACGTCCCCGACGTCACCGATGCCGACCTCGCCGCCATGCTGGACGCCGGTTTCCGGGCGTCCGTCGACGAAAGCCCGCTGGCGGAGGCCTCGGTCGCCGTGATCTGCGTCCCCACACCGCTGGACGACACGGGCGGACCCGACCTCCGCCATGTGCGAAGCGCCGCCTCCGCTCTCGGGGACCGCCTGAAACCCGGCAGTCTCGTCATCCTGCAGTCCACGTCCTTCCCGGGCACCACGGACGACGTCGTCCGTGGCATCGTGGAGCACGCCTCGGGTCTCAGTGCCGGAACGGACTTCTCCCTCGCCTTCTCACCCGAGCGCATCGACCCGGGCAACCAGACCTACGGCGTGCGGAACACCCCGCGCGTCGTGGGAGGCTGCACCCGACGGTGCACCACGGCCGCGGCCGACTTCTTCCGGCAGTTGTGCGACCGGGTCGTGGAGGCGGGCTCCGCACGCGAGGCCGAACTGGCGAAACTCCTGGAGAACACCTACCGCAACGTGAACATCGCCCTCGTCAACGAACTCGCCGTCGCCGCCCGCGCACTGGGAGTCGATGTCTGGGAGGCTCTCGACTGCGCGCGCACGAAGCCCTTCGGCTTCCAGGAGTTCCGGCCCGGACCGGGTGTGGGCGGGCACTGCATCCCGGTCGATCCGGTCTATCTCACCCACTGGGCGCGCACCGGAGGGGCCCCGCTGCGGCTGGTCGAACTCTCGCAGGAGATCAACGCCCGGATGCCGGCACATGTCGTACGGCGTGCCGAGCACTTGCTGCACGAGCGGGGAAACGCCCTGCGGGACGCACGGGTGCTGCTCGTCGGAGTGACCTACAAGCGCAACAGCACGGATCTGCGGGCCACCCCGGCCGCCGCGATCGTCCGGCTGATGCGGCAGAGCGGCACCGACGTCACGTACCACGACCCGTTCGTGGACGCCTGGTCGCCGGACGGCGAACCGGTGAAGCGGTCCGTCGACCCACTGACCGCCGCCGCGGACGCCGACCTCACGATCCTGGTGCAGGACCACGACGCCGTCCCGCTGGACCGGTTGCCCGACCACGCCCGACTGCTGCTGGACACCCGGGGCCGGCTGCGCGGCACCCGCGCCCATCAGCTCTGAGACCAGCCCCTACAACTCCGGTAGCACACACCACTGTTGTGTCCTTCCCAGGGTGGAGAGGAGGTACCGCCCGACGAGGGATCCGCAGACGCGACCGGTTCCTGAAAGATCCTTCCTGTCCGAACACGCGATCGGAAGGATCGAATCGTGCGCAGACGACGTCTCGCGCCCCTGTTGGCCGTGAGTGTCACGGCGACGCTGGCTCCCGCATTAGCCACCTCGACGGCCACCGCCGCTCCCGCCGCCACCCCGTCGACCGCCTCCTCATCCGCTGCCGAGAGCGGCGCGCTGGACCGGTATGTGAAGCAGAAGCCGCGGTGGAAGCGGTGCGAAGCCGACTCCCCGGCGGAGTTCCAGTGCGCCACGATCACGGTCCCGCTCGACTACCGGGTTCCCGGAGGCAAGCGGATCGAGCTGGCCATATCGAGGATCAAGAGCACCGCGCCCGGCAAGCGGCACGGTGTCCTGTTCTCCAACCCCGGCGGCCCCGGGGGACAGGGGCTTTACATGCCGCTCGACGTGAAGGAGGTGCTCCCCAAGTCAGCGCAGCAGAAGTACGACCTGATCGGTTTCGACCCGCGCGGTGTGGGACGGAGCAGCCCGGTCTCCTGCGACCTGGAGCCGGAGGAGGAGAACTGGCTGCGGCCGTACAAGGAGAAGACGTTCGCCAAGGACGTCGCCTGGGCACGTGACTTCGCGAACAAGTGCCGGGAGAAGGCGGGCCACACGCTCGCGCACATCACCACGCGCAACACCGCGCGCGACATGGATCTGCTCCGGGCCATCCTCGGTGAGAAGAAGATCTCGTACCTCGGCTACTCGTACGGCACCTACCTGGGCGCCGTCTACACCCAGCTCTTCCCGGGCCGGGCCGACCGGTTCGTGCTGGACAGCGCGGTCGATCCGGCGCGCGCCTGGCGCGGGATGATCCAGTGGTGGGCGGAGGGCGCCGAGCCCGCGTTCGACCGGTGGACCGAGTGGGCCGCCGAGCGGTCGGAGAAGTACGGCCTCGGCGACACCCCGAAGGAGGTCGACCGGACCTTCTGGGACCTGGTCGCGCAGGCCGACGACAAGCCCATCGAGGTGGACGGGCAGCCGACCACCGGTGACGACATCCGCAGCGGTCTGCGCAGGGCGGTCTTCAGCCCGGAGTACGCCACCGAGGTGGTCGTGGAACTGAAGAAGGCCGCGGCCGGCCGGCCCGCCTCCGCGAAGAAGCTCGCGGTGTTCACCGGGTCCGGGCGGACCGGGACGGCAGGCGCCGCCGATGCCGCCGAGGTGCCGTCCGACAACATGACGGCGAGTTTCTGGGCCGTGCTGTGCGGCGACAACTCGGCCGCCTGGTCCCGCGATCCCGAGACCTACCGGCGGGACGCCATCGAGGACAAGGGCCGTTACCCGCTCTACGGTGACTTCGCCTCCAGCATCAAGCCCTGTGCGTTCTGGGACAGGTCCGTGGAACGGGCCACCAAGGTGAACAACAAGGTCGGCTCCCTGGTCGTCCAGAACGAGTGGGACTCGCAGACCCCGCTGCCCAGCGGCCAGGCCCTGCACGCCGACCTGAAGGGCTCGAAGATGGTCACCGTCCTCGGCGGTGAGGGCCACGGCGTCTACCCGAGCGGCAACGCGTGCACGGACGGCACGGTCGAGACCTACCTGCTCACCGGCAAGCTCCCGGCGAAGGACGTGACCTGCGAGGCGACGGCCGGCTCGAACGCGGAGGCACGCGAGAACCAGAAGCGGGACGTGCTCCCCGGCTCTCCGCTCCCGGAGCGCGCCCCGGACCGTTTCTGAGCCCGCTCGCACGGCCCATCGCCGCATGACTCCTTGAAGGCGGGGCGGGACCTCTTGGCGGGGTCCCGCCTGCCTGTGCGAATATCTATGCAGGGCTGAGACGGCAGAAGAGGAGTCCCGTGGTGATCGTCGGCGAGGAACTGCGGATGATGACGCACGTGGCCCGGCTGTACCACCTTCAGGGCATACGGCAGCCGGAGATCGCGGCGCGGCTGGACCTGTCGCAGGCGAAGGTCTCACGCCTGCTGAAAAAAGCACAGGACCGGGGCATCGTGCGGATCACCGTGACGCCGCCGTCGGGTACGCACCCGGATCTGGAGGACGGTCTCCAGGAGCGGTACGGCCTGAAGCTCGCACTGGTCGTCGACACCGCCCCGGACAACGAGCGCACGATGCTCGGCGATCTCGGCGCGGCCGCCGCCTACTACCTCCAGACGACGTTGCGCTCCAGCGACACCGTGGGCATCTCCTCCTGGAGCGCCACCCTGCTCGCCACGGTGCAGGCGATGCAGCCGGTCCCGGGCCTGAAGGGCGTGCGCATCGTGCAGGCGGTGGGCGGAATCGGTGATCCCGCCGCGGCGGGTCACGCTTCGCGTATGACGGGGCAACTGGCGCAGTTGGTGAGCGGTGAGGCCGTCTATCTGCAGGCGCCCGGTGTGGCAGGGTCGGCGCAGAGCGCCCAGGCGTTGCGCGCGGACCCGTTCGTGTCGGCGGCTCTGGGCGAGCTGGGCGACCTGGACGTCGCGCTGGTGGGCATCGGCGAGATCACCCCGTCCAGCACGCTCGCCCGCAGCGGCAACGCCTTCTCGGACGAGGAACGCGCCGAGTTGGAGAAGCTGGGCGCGGTGGGCGATGTGTGTCTGCGGTTCTACGACGCCGAGGGCCGGCCGGTCGAGTCCGAGCTGGACTCCCGGGTCGTCGGCATCACCCGTGAGCAGCTTGCCGCCGCCCGCCGGAAGATCGGGGTGGCGGGCGGCAGCCGTAAGCACAAGGCGATCCGGTCGGCGGTGGCCGGTGGCCTGGTGGACGTGCTGGTGACCGATCAGGAGACGGCAGCGGCCTTGATGGCCTGACCCTCACGTACGTGCCGACAGGCCCCGAGAAGCATGCCGCGTACCGCTCACCAGCAGACGTAGCCGCCGTCGACGATCAGGTCGGAGCCGGTGACGAAGGACGCGGCGTCGGAGGCGAGGAAGACGGCGGGGCCCACCATCTCCTCGACCTCGGCGATGCGGCCCAGCGGGGTGTCCGCGGCGTACGTCTTCAGACGCTCGGCCACCTCCGGCCGCTGGTTCATCGGCGTCAGGGTGTAGCCCGGGCTGATCGAGTTGACCCGGATTCCGCGGTCGGCCCACTCCGTGGCCAGGCTCTTGGTGAGGTGCATGACGCCGGCCTTGGAGGCGTTGTAGTGGGCCTGCAGCAGTCCGCGGTTGGCGATGGTGCCCGACATGGAGGCGATGTTGACGATGGACCCGCCGCCGTGGGCGAGCATCACGCGGGCCTCGGCCTGGGCGCTGAGGAACACACCGGTGAGGTTGATGTCGACGACCCGGCGGAAGTCCTCGGAGGGCATGTCCTCGGCGGCGGTGGCGCCGGCCACGCCCGCGCAGTTGACCGCGGTACGGATGGGGCCGATCGATGCGACGGCGGTGCGGACGGCCTCGGCCAGGGACTCGGGGGAGGTGACGTCTCCACCGATGCCGACGGCCCTGCCGCGCGCCGCGACGATCCGGTCGGCGGTGGCCCGGGCGGCCTCGGCGTCGCGGTCGAAACAGGCGATGTCGGCGCCGCAGGCGGCGAAGCCCAGGGCGATGGCCCGGCCGATGCCGCTGCCCGCGCCGGTGATGAACGCGGCCTTGTCGGTGAGGGAGAACGCCCCGGGGTTGAAGGTCATGATGCGGCTCTTTCGGCAGTGGTGAAGCGACGGAGGAGGACGGGCGCCGGTGCCACCGGTCCCGGCCGGTGTCAGGCCCGCTTTCCGCGGGAGCAGGCGACCGCGTCGTGCCAGCCGGCCATGCGGCGGTTGCGCCAGGCGTCGTCCTCGTGCGGCGTGAAGCGGGTGCCCTGGGGGGTGAGCGCGGGCAGATCGGCGTCGTCCCAGATGCCGAGCGCGGTACCGGCCAGATACGCGACACCCAGGGCGGACACCTCCGGGCGGCCGGCCCGCAGCACGGACCGGCCGATCAGCTCGGCCTGGAGCGTCATGAGGCGGTCGTTGCCCGTCGGCCCGCCGTCCGCGCGGAGTTCGGCGACGGCGCCGGCGAGGACGGTGTCGAAACGGGAGAGCGTGTCGGCCACCTGGAAGGCCATCGACTCGACCGCGGCGCGCGCCACTTCGGCGGGGCCCGTGTCGAAGTCCATGCCCACGAGCAGCGCACGGGCGCCGCGGTCCCAGTAGGGGGCGCCCAGTCCGGAGAACGCCGGGACCAGATACACCTCGGAGTCCTCCCGCGCGCCGGCCGCCAGGGCGGCGATGCCGGCCGGGTCGGTCCCGAGCAGCCGGGCGGCCCAGCGGATCGCCGTGCCCGCCGACGCTATGTTCGCCTCCAGGGCGTGCGCGGCACCGCCGTCCCGGGTGCGCCGCCACGCCAGGGTGGCGGCGATGCCCTCACCGGGCCGCCGGCCCTCGGGGTTGAGGACCATCAGCGAGGCGCCGGTGCCGTACGTGGCCTTCACCACGCCCGGACGCCCGTGGCTCTGCGCGAAGAGCGCCGCGTGCGAGTCCCCGAGCACCGCCGCGATGGGCAGCCCGTCCGCGAGGCCCGGCACGTTCCGGGTGCGTCCCAGCTCGTCGCCGGCACTGTCCGAGGCGGCGACGCGGGGCAGTGCCGTACGGGGGATGCGGAACAGGTCGAGCAGCTCGGGGTCCCAGCCGGCGTCGTCCAGGCGCACGAGCTGGGTGCGGGAGGCGCAGCCGGTCTCGGTGGCGTCGGTGGCGCCGCCGGTGAGCCGGTGCAGCAGCCAGGCGTCGACCGTGCCGACGCGCAGCCGCCCGGCGGTGGCCGCCTCGCGGTCCGGGTCGAGCCGGTCCAGCAGCCACTCGGCCTTGGTCGCGGAGAACATCGGGTCGACCGGCAGGCCGGTACGGCCGCTGATCAGCTCGCCCTCGGCCGAGGCGGCCAGCTTGGCGCAGCGCTCGGCGGTGCGCCGGTCCTGCCAGCTGACGAGCGGCGACAGCGCGGCGCCGGTGTCCGGGTCCCAGACCAGGACGGCCTCACGCTGGACACTCAGCCCCAGGCCGAGGATGTGCGTGCCCGCGGTGGCGGCCTGGGCGGCCAGTTCCTCGGCGACACCGGTGACGCCCCGCCACAGGACGGCCGGGTCCTGCTCGACCCGCCCGGGCTCGGGATACTGCTGGGTCAGCGGCCGGTGGGCGGCGGCGACCACCCGCCCGTCCTCCGCGACGAGCAGCCCCTTCGTCCCGCTGGTGCCCTGGTCGAGGGCGAGGACGGCGCCTCTTCCCACGGCACTCATGCCGTCGCTCCCTGCCCGGCGCCCGTCAGCTCGCGCGCGGCCCGGACGACGGCCTCGGCGTCGATGCCGAAGTACTCGGACAGGAAGGCCGGACTGCCGGTCGGGGTGAACTCGTCGCGCACGCCGAGCAGCTTCATCGGCACCGGGGTGCGGGCGGCGAGGAACTCCGCGACGGCGCTGCCGAGCCCGCCGTGGACGTTGGCCTCCTCGACGGTGATGATGCGGCCCGTCCCGGCGGCCGCCGCGAGCAGCGCCTCCTCGTCCAGCGGCTTGACGGTGGAGAAGTTGAGCACGCGCGCGTCGACACCCTCGGCGGCCAGCTTCCCGGCGGCGGCCAAGGCGGCGAAAACCGTCGTGCCCACGCCGATCAGCGTAACGTCGCGGCCGTCGCGCAGACACGTGGCGCGGCCGGCCTCGAAGGGCACGTGGGGAGCCAGGTCCGGCACCTTCGTGCGGCCGATGCGCAGGTAGACGGGGCCGTCGTACTGGTGGGCCCAGCGCAGCGCCTCGCGTGTCTCGGCCGGGTCGGCCGGTGCCAGGACGACCATCTCGGGCAGCGTGCGCAGCCAGGCGAAGTCCTCCACCCCGTGGTGGGTGGGGCCGAGCTGGCCGTAGGCGAAGCCGGGGCTCATGGCGCACAGCTTCACGTTGGTGCGCGAATAGGCGACGTCCGCCTTGATCTGCTCCAGGGCGCGGCCGGTGAGGAAGGGCGCCGCGGCGCAGACGAACGGGATACGGCCGCCGTTCGCGAGGCCGGCGCCCGCGCCGACCATGAGCTGCTCGGCGATGCCCACGTTGACCAGCCGGTCCGGGAAGCGCTGCTGGAACTCCTTGAGGTTGGAGGAGCCGACGGAGTCGTTGCAGACGGCCACGGTGCGCTGGTCGGCCTCCGCGAGCTCGATCAGCGTCTCGGCGAACGCCTTGCGGCAGTCGTGCAGCTCGGCGGCTACGGCGGCGGTGGTGCTCATCGGGCGGTCAGCTCCTCGAAGGCGGCAGCGGTCTGTTCGGCGGTGGGCACCTTGTGGTGCCACTCGACGCGGTCCTCGATGAAGGACACGCCCTTGCCCTTGATCGTGTCGGCGATCAGGCACAAGGGGCGGTCGTCGGCGGAGCGATCCTGGTCAAGGGCCTGGTAGAGAGCCTCGTGGTCGTGGCCGTCGACGGAGCGGACGTCGAAGCCGAAGGAGGCCCACTTGGCGTCGAGCGGGTCCAGGCCCGAGGTCTCCTCGGTGGCGGCGCCCTGCTGGAAGCGGTTGCGGTCGACGATCACGGTCAGCCGGCCGAGGCGCTGCTGGGACGCGCTCATCGCCGCCTCCCAGTTGCTTCCTTCCTGCAGCTCACCGTCACCCGTGAGCACGTAGGTGCGCCGGCCGGAGCCGTCCAGCTTGGCGGCGACGGCCATCCCCACGGCGACCGGGAAGCCGTGGCCCAGCGGACCCGTGTTGGTCTCCACCCCGGGCACTTTGCGGCGGTTGGGGTGGCCGTTGAGCGGCGACAGCGGCTCCATGAAGGTGGCCAGCTCCGCCTCGGGGAAGAAGCCGGCGTGCGCCAGGGTCGCGTACAGGATGCCCGCGGCGTGGCCCTTGCTGAGGACGAACCGGTCGCGCTCGGCCCATTCCGGCTCCTCGGGACGGACGTCGAGGACCGCGAAGTACAGCACGGTGACGATGTCGGCGGCGGAGTAGTCACCTCCGATGTGCCCCTGGCCGGCTCGGCTGATCATCTCCAAGTCGCTGCGGCGGATCGAGTGGGCCAGCTCCCTCAGGCGCGCGGCGCGCTCTGCCGGGGACGCCGCGCGCAGCTCGCGCCTGATGCCGGCGAGCCGCGCCGTGGCGCTGGGGACTGGGGCGAGAACCATGTGTGCATATCCATTCGAGTCTGTTTCTTGCTTCGATCTCATGCCGTGGCGAGGTGCATGACCGCGGAGTTCGTCGCCTCCTCGGCCGGCAGGATGCCCTGCTGGCGCCCCCGGCTGAGGACCAGCACGCGGTGGGACAGCCCCAGGACCTCGTCGAGGTCGGAGCTGACCACCACGACCGCCATGCCCGACCGGGCCAGGTCCGCGATCACCTCGTAGATGGCCGCCCGGGCGCCGACGTCGATGCCGCGGGTCGGCTCGTCGAGGATGATGACCTTGGGCTTGCGTTCCAGCCACTTGGCGATCACGACCTTCTGCTGGTTGCCGCCGGACAGGGTCCGCACCGGCTGCGCGGACCGTCCCTTGACGGTCATCGTCCTGATGGCGTCGGTGGCGACCTCGGTGACGCGATGTGGGGTCAGCCAGCCCCGCCGGGCGACCCGGTCGAGGCTGGGCAGGACCACGTTGTCGCCGATCGAGAGGTCGAGCACGGCACCCTGGCCCTTGCGGTCCTCGGGTACGAGCGCCACCCCCGCCTCGATGGCGTCCCGGGGCCCGCGCAGCCGCAGGACCCGGCCGTCGACGGACACCTTTCCCCCGGTCACCGGGTCGACTCCGGCGATCGCCCTCACCAGTTCGGTGCGTCCGGCGCCGACGATCCCGGCGATGCCGAACACCTCGCCCGCGCGCACACTGAAGGAGACGTCCCGGAAGGACGGGTTGGACAGGCCCTCCACACGCAGCACCTCGCGCTCCGCCGGCGCTCCCGTGTCGGGGAAGATGCGCTCGACGCTGCGCCCCACCATCTCCTCGACGAGCTGTGACACGGGCACTTGTGCGGTCGGGTGCGTGGCGACCTTCTGCCCGTCCCGCATCACCACGATGCGGTCGCAGATGCGGGCGATCTCCTCCAGGCGGTGGCTGACGTAGACGAAGGACACGCCTTCCTTGCGCAGCGCGTCGATCCGCTCGAAGAGGTGGTCGGTCTCGTCGCCGCCCAGGGCGGCCGTCGGCTCGTCGAGGATCAGCAACCTGGCGTCGAGCGTCAGGGCTTTGGCGATCTCGACCTGTTGCTGCGCGGCCACCCGGAGCGTGCCGACCAGCCGGGTGGGGGAGATGTCCAGACCGAGCCGGTGCAGCTGCTCCTCGGCACGGTGGTTCATCTCCGTACGGTCGATGCGTCCGCCGCGGGTGAGGAGCCGGCCCAGGAAGACGTTCTCGGCGACCGACAGGTCCGGCAGCAGGCGCGTCTCCTGATGGATGAGCCCGATGCCGTGGGTGATGGCCTCCCCTGGCGACTTCGGCTCGTAAGGCCCTCCCCGCCAGGTCATGTGACCGGTGTCGGAGGAGAACGTGCCGGCGATGATGTTGGCCAGAGTGGACTTCCCGGCGCCGTTCTCGCCGAGCAGTGCCACGACCTCGCCGGGGCGTACGTCGAGGTCGATCCGGTCCAGGGCCTGGGTGGCGCCGAAGCGCTTGGACACGCCCCGGACGATCAGGCCCTCGTGCGTCCGGTCCCTCGGGACCTGGCTGACGTTCGTCATGATGACGTGGCTCCCCGGGGCTCAGGGGTGGGTCTTGATGTACTGGTCGGCCTTGGCCGGGTCGTCCTTGGTCAGGAGGTACGCGGGCTGCAACTGCTTCGCCGGGACCGACTTGCCGTTGACGACGTCCAGTGCGGTGTCGACCGACATCCGCCCCATCTTCTGGGTCTGCTGGACCATGGTGGCGTCGATGGTGCCGTTGCGGACCGCCTTCAGGCCCGCGACGTCGCCGTCGAAGCCGACGATCAGACGCTTCTTGCCGTCGGCGCTCTTGACCGCCTGCGCGGCACCGAGAGCCATGGCGTCGGCCTGGCCCCACAGGATGTCGATGCTCGGGTGGGCCTGGAGCATGTCCTGCGCCACCGAGTACGCCTTGTCCTGCGCCCAGTCGGCGGTCTGCTGCGAGACCACCTTGATCCCGGGCGCCTTGGCGAGCGCCTGGCCGAAGCCCTTCTGCCGGTCGACCTGCGGGGTGGTGCCGATCTGGCCCTGGAGGATGGCCAGTTGGCCCTTGCCGTCCTTCTGCTTGATCACCCACTCGCCGAGCGTCCTGGCGGCCGCGACGCTGTCGGTGGCGATGAAGGACTTGCCCGGGGCGTCCTCGGGGTTCCGGTCGACCGTGACGACGGGGATCTTCGCGCGTTCCGCCGCCTTCACCGGCACGCCGGCGGCCGTGGCGCCGGCCGGGATGTAGATGATCGCGCTGACCTGACGGCTGATGAAGTCCTGTATCTGGTTGACCTGGGTCGCCGCGTCGCCGCGGGCGTCCGCCACGACGACCTTGATGCCCTTCTTCTTCGCCTCGGCTTCGACGGACTGCTTGATCTGGTTGAAGAAGTCGGCCTGGAGATTGGCGACGGCGAGTCCGATCGTGACCGGTTTGCCGTCCGAGGTGGTCGTGGCGGCGCTGTCTCTGTTGCAGGCGGTGGCGCTGAGAGCGAGAGCGGCCACGATGCCGGTGGCGGCCCAACGGTGGTGCGACTTCATGACGGTGGTGCTCCTTCGGTAAGCGGGGGGGGAGGGGGACGAGCCGAGACGGTCAGCGCGCCTCGCGCCGGCGCAGGACGTCGACCATGACGGCCAGAGCGATCACCACGCCGATGACGATCTGCTGGACGAACGGGGAGACTCCGAGCAGGTTGAGCCCGTTGTGCAGGACGCCGATGATCAGGACGCCGAACAGGGTTCCGGTGACGGAGCCGACGCCGCCGCTGAGGCTCGCGCCGCCGATCACCACGGCGGCGATCGCGTCGAGTTCGTAGCCCGTTCCGGCGCTCGGCTGCGAGGAGTCGAGACGCATCGACAGGAAGACACCGGCCAGGCCGACGAGGACGCCGGTCACGGTGTAGACGAGCACGGTCCGCTTCCGCACGCTGATGCCGGCGAGCCTGGCCACCTCCGAGCTGCCGCCGATGGCGTACAGCTCACGCCCGCCGGTCCGATAGCGCATGTACGCCCATCCGGCCACGTACAGCACGACGAGCACGAAGGTGACGAAGGTGAAGACGCCCAGGTACCGGGTGGTGGAGAGGTTGTCGAACCAGTCCGGGTACCCGACGATCTGCTGGCCGTCGGTGATGACGTTGGCCAGGCCGCGGGCGATGGACATCATCGCCAACGTGGCGATGAACGGCGGGAGCCTGGTGAAGGTGACGCCCAGCCCGTTGGCCAGGCCGCACGCTCCCGCGACGCCGACCGCGACGACGGCGCTCAGCCACAGCGGCCAGCCCTGGTCGTGGGAGAGCCAGCCGAGCACCATGGTCGCCAGTGCCAGGACCGCGCCGACCGAGAGGTCGATGCCGCCCGTGATGATGACGGCGGTCATGCCGAGGGCGAGAAGACCCAGGATCACCGCCTGGTCGACGATGTTCAGCAGGTTGTTCTGGGTCAGGAAATACGGCGTCGCGATGTAGAAGACGACGCACATGGCGACGAGGCCGAGTGCGGGACCGCGAGAACCCGTGAGCAGTCCGGTCGCCCAGGACGGTGTCTTCAGCCGCCGCTCGGCCGGCTGCGCGTCCACGGGCTGCGCCGCGTTGCTGGTCGTACTCATGAAAGTCTCCGGATAGTGAATGTGCATCCAGGTGGGGAGGAGCGGCATGGACCGCCTTCGGCCGCTTGCGCTGTCGTCACGCCCGTGACGTGCTAGTTCATGAACATCCCCCCGTCGACGTTGATCGTCTGGCCCGTGATGTACGCCGCTTCCTCGGAGGCGAGGAAGAGCAGGAGGTTGGCCACGTCGTCGTCGGTGCCGGCCCGGCCCAGCGGGATGCCGGCGACCCATTCGGCCATGAGTTCGCCCGGCTCGTAGTCGCCCAGCAGCCGGCCCCAGGCGCGGTCGTTGTAGTCCCACATGTCGCTGCCGACGATGCCGGGGCAGTAGGCGTTCACGGTGATCCGGTCCTTGGCGAGTTCCTTCGCCAGGCTCTGCGTGAGGCCGACGACCCCGAACTTGCTGGCCGCGTAGTGCGGTGTGTAGATGAAGCCCTGACGCGCCTGTCCCGAGGCGGCGTTGAGGATGCGCCCGCCGCGCCCGTGCCGCCGCATGCTCGCGGCGGCGGCCTGCGCGCACAGGAACGTTCCTGTGGTGTTGACGGCGAGGACCTTCTGCCAGGCGTCGAGGCTCAGGTCCTCCAGCGGGCTGATGGTGATGACGCCGGCGTTGTTGACCAGGACGTCCACACCGCCCCGGGTGCGGTCGGCGAGGTCGAAGGCACGGGCCACGTCGTCCGCCGAGGTGACATCCGCGCGGACGCCGAGCGCGCTGCCGGCGGTGTGCTGGGCGGCGACCGTCTCGGCCGCCTCCTCGACGGCCTCGGACAGGTCGAGCATCAGCACGTCGGCGCCTTCGCCGGCGAACCGCGCGGCGATCCCGCGTCCGATCCCCTGCGCGGCGCCGGTGACGACGACGCACTTGTCCTTGAAGCGAAGGGAAGGTGTCACAGCAACTCCCGTACGGCGGAGGCGATGCCGTCGGCTGTGAGGCCGAAGTGCTCCAGCAGGAAGGCGGCACTCCCGGTCGGCGCGAACTCGCGCCGCACGCCGAGGATCCGCATGGGCACGGGACGGTTCTGCGCGACGACGCTCGCCACTGCCGCGCCGAGGCCGCCCGTGGTGGTCGCCTCCTCGGCGGTGACGATGCCCCGCGTTTCGCGAGCGGCCCGCAGGACGGCATCCAGGTCCAGCGGCTCGACGAAGGTCATGTTCAGTACCCGGACGCCGATGCCCTCGTCCCGAAGTGTCCCGGCCGCGGCCAGCGCGCGGGAGACCATGGTCCCGACGGCCATGACGGTGATGTCGTCGCCGTCGGTGAGCTGGATGCTGCGGCCGGGTTCGAACGGTGCGTCCTGTGGCGTGACCGACGGGACCTTGAACCGGGGGATGCGCAGGTAGGTCGGGCCGTCGTGTGCTGCGGCCCAGCGGACGGCGGCGCGGGTCTGCGCCGGGTCCGCGGGGACGGCGACGGCCAGGTCGGCGATCGCCCGCATCCAGGACAGGTCCTCGATCGAGTGGTGGGTCGGACCCAGCTCCCCGTAGGCCAGACCGGGGCTCTGGCCGCAGAGCACCACCGGAAGTGCGTTGTAGGCGGCGTCGGTCTTGATCTGCTCCGTGGCGCGGCCGGTCAGGAAGGGACCCGCCGCGCTGACGAACGGGACGAAGCCGCCGATCGCGAGCCCGGCCCCGACGCCGACGAGATCCTGCTCGGCGATGCCGACGTTGATGAGGCGGTCGGGGAAGAGCTCCTTGAACCGGACGAGGTTGCTCGACCCCACGGAGTCGTTGCAGACGGCGACGATCCGCTCGTCCTCGGTGGCCAGCGCGATCAGTTCGTCCGCGAACGCCTGGCGGCAGTCATAGGTCTGTGCGGCCTCGGACACGACATCGGCAGTCATCGGCTGAGCTCCTCCAGGGCGGCCTGAACCTGCTCGGAATCCGGCACCTTGTGGTGCCACTCCACGCGGTCCTCGATGAACGACACGCCCTTGCCCTTGACGGTGCGGGCCACGACGACGACCGGCCTGCCGGTCGTGGACGGGCGCAGGGCGGACAGCAGCCGGCCGTGGTCGTGGCCGTCGACGTCCCGTACCTCCCAGCCGAAGCCGGCCCACTTGTCCGCGAGCGGCTCCAGCCGCTTGGTCTCCTCGGTGCGAGCGCCCTGCTGGAGACGGTTCCGGTCGACGATCGCCGTGAGGGAGGAGAGGTCGTGGTGCGCGGCGGTCATCGCCGCCTCCCAGTTGCTGCCCTCCTGGAGTTCTCCGTCGCCCAGGACGACGTAGGTGCGGTAGGACCGGCCCGACACCTTGGCCGCCAGTGCGCAGCCGACCGCGACGGGAAAGCCGTGACCGAGGGGGCCGGTGTTCGTCTCGACGCCCGGTACCTTCCTGCGGTTCGGGTGGCCGTTGAGCGGAGAGAGCGGCGCCATGAACGTGGACAACTCGGACAGCGGGAAGAAGCCGCTGTGGGCGAGGGTCGCGTAAAGGGCCGCCGCACAGTGCCCCTTGCTGAGGATGAAGCGGTCGCGGTCCGGGTCGCGCGGCTTCTCGGGATCCACGGCCAGCACCCCGCCGAACAGGGTGGCGAGGATGTCCGTCACCGACAGATCGCCGCCGATGTGGCCGAGCTGTGCGCCGTCGATCATCCGCACGACGCTGCGGCGCACGTCGGCGGACAGCTGCCTCAACTCGTGCAGGCGGGCCGTGTCTTCGCCGGCGACACGCCGGCGCCGTTCCCGGAACCGCGCGATCCCGGCTGGGTCTGTGGTGAGCATCTGGATCGTCCTTGATCGCTGGATCTCGGGGGTGGCGAGGGGCCTAGGAGCACCGGCCGAAAAGAGAGGGTGAATAGATATTCAAGCGTGAATCGCGAACGCCATCATGCTGGGCGTGTTTCGGCCACGTGTCAATAGGGTGAATCGACGCCTTTTCGCGGTGACGGGGGCTTCTACCGTCCGATGAGCCGCTGTTCGAGGTCGCGCAGGTCCTTGCGGAGCGAGGAGCGGACCTGGCGGGCGAGGAGCGGCGCGGCCAGCCGGTAGAAGCCGCCTTCGCCGCCCCGGACGCGAATGCGGGCGCGTGTGCCCCGGGCGTCCGGCTCGAAGGCGTAGGTGACGTGCATGGGCATCGGGCCGGCCACGGAGATCATGTCCAGCAGGCGGGGCGGTTCGTACGCGGCCACCCGCAGGACGTAGTCGATGCGCCGGCCGAGGAAGAAGGCCGTCCGGGTGATCTCGGCGTCCACGCCGAAGCCGCCCGCGTCCGCCTCCCGGGTCAGCTCCGCGGTGCGGATGCCCTGCGTCCACTCGGCGTCATGGCGCCAGTCCATGGCGTACTCGGCCACCCGTTCGGGCGGAAGCGGGATCACGCGCTCCACGGACACGTCGATCGTCATGGCGCTGCCGCCTTCGTCCTCGACTCGCTGGATCCGGGGGTTGCCTGCCGTGTCCAGGGTCGTCGATGCCGGAGGTGGACGCACGGCGAACAGGCCGGACCAACGGGCCGTACCCGGAGACCGGCTTCTTCGAGCCGCCCTACGGCCACTGACCAGGGCGCCGCATCGCACTGTGTCCCGCGGCCGTCCCCTCAGGGGCGAGGAGACGGCCTCCGGCCCGCGCCGTCGTTCAGGGCGCCTCGGCCCGCCCCGTGGTGTCGTCGAGGAACCCGCCCGACTGGTGCTGCCACAGCTTCGCGTAGGCGCCGTCGGACGCGAGCAACTCCTGGTGCGTGCCCTGCTCGACGATCCGCCCGCGGTCGAGGACGACGAGCTGGTCCATGGAGGCGACCGTGCTCAGCCGGTGCGCCACCACCAGCGCGGTCCGCCCGTCCATGAGCCGCCACAGCGCCTCCTGCACGAGGAGTTCGCTCTCCGAGTCCAGGGCGCTGGTCGCCTCGTCGAGCAGCAGGATCGGCGCGTCGCGCAGGATCGCCCGGGCGAGAGCGACGCGCTGGCGCTGACCGCCGGACAGCTTGATGCCGCGCTCGCCCACCATGGTGTCGAAGCCGTCCGGCAGCACATCGGCGAACTCGGTGACATGGGCCGCCTCGGCCGCCCGGCGGATCTCGGCCTCGGTGGCGTCCGGCCGGGCGAACGCGATGTTGTCCCGCAGGGTGCGGTGGAACATCGCCGGGTCCTGCGGCACGTAGGCGATCTGGCTGCGCAGGTCGGCCTGGCGCAGTCGGCTGATGTCCTGGCCGCCGACGAGGATGCGGCCGCCGTCGATGTCCGTCATCCGCAGCAACAGCCGCGTGAGCGAGGTCTTGCCGCCGCCGGACCGGCCGACCAGGCCGACCCTCGCCCCGCTCGGCACGTCCAGGTCGAGACCCTCGAACAACGGCCGGCCGCCCCGGTGCGCGAAGGTCACCTTCTCGAACCGGATGCCGGCGCACCGGGGCCGCAGCGGCTCCGGCGACGGCGGGTCGAGCACGGTGGGAGGCGTCAGGAGCAGCTCGGTGAACTGCGCGGCCTCCGTCATCGAGCTCTCCAGCCGGCGGTAGATCTGGTTGAACTCGAACATGATCCGGGTCGCGTTGCTGTAGTAGGTGAAGGCGACCACGATCGCCTCCACGCCGTTCCCGTTCCCGGCGAGCGTGATGGCGAGCAGCAGCCCCATCGCGTTGGTCAGCACCGACATCGGCGCGACCAGTGTGTCGATGCGGAGGTTGCCGTAGTCCCACGAGCGCAGCGTGAGCCGGCGCGACGTGGCGACCCGGGAGCGGTGCTCGGCGGCCTCGCGCTCCTCCGCGGCGAACGCCCGCACCGTGTCCATGTTCATCAGGCTGTCGGCGACGTGGCCCGACACCCGGGCGATCGCCTCCTCCCGCAGGTCGACGAGGGCCTGGCGGCGCCGGATGAGAGGCACCACCAGCATCCCGGTCAGCGCGATCATCACCAGCAGTCCGACCACGAGCAGGGGTTCGTAGCGCCACAGCACCACCGCCCCGAACGCCAGCGGCACGAAGCTGCCCACGATCTGGAACGCCAGCGTGTCCACGAACTGCTCGAAACGCGAGGCGAAGCTCAGGACGCGCTTGGTCAGCGAACCGGCGAAGTTGTCGTGGAAGAACGCGGCGTCCTTGGCGAACAGCTCGTCCATCCCGATCACGTACAGGTGCTCGATGCCGAGGGCGTCGAGGCGGTTGAGGCAGTGCAGCGCCACGCGCCACAGTCCCTCGGCGAGCAGCAGGACCCCGGCGAAGCCGAGGACGTACGGCAGTGCCGAGTCGACCGTCAGGTCCCTGTCGTCGGCGATGCCGCCGACGAGCTTGGCGACGATCAGCGGCGCGACGTAGTTCATTCCGATGTTGCCCAGCGCCATGAGCAGCATCGCGGGTGCCGTCAGCCGGCGGAGCCGGGACAACTCCCGTCCGTAGTAACGAAGTGCGAGAAGTACCGAGCGTTTGCCCGGCTGAACCCTGCGCGATCCAGGCGTATCCATCCCACCCCTGTGTCGTTCTGTGGCCGCCCGCCACGCGCGCATGTGCGGGCAGGGGCCATCGCCGCAACGGATGTGTGGAGAATTCGGGTCGAGTCCGGCAGTCTCCCGCGACGGCGACCGCGGCGTCCAAGTGTTTTCCGGCCGGGCGGTGGTGCGCAGGGAGCGCCAAGAGGCACGGTCGGCGGACTCGGGGCGGTCGGGGCGGTGCGGCTGGGCCGGCAGGGCGGTTCAGGACGTGGGTGCGCGGGGGTGTCGGTGGCGCCACCCCCGTATCGGGTGTCCAGGCCCAGGGACGGGCCGGGCCGGGGGCGGCAGCATGTGTGTCGTCGGCAACCGGCCGACGACCGATCCACCACCGGACACCGGGGGACCCATGAACGAGACCTTCGCCAGGCGCCTGACCGGCCTCGCCGGCATCGCCGCCGCGGCCGCCCTCATCATCGAAGTGCCGCTGTACTTCGTCTACTCCGGGCCGCCGCCGGACGCGAACGTCCTCACCAGGCTGCTGCTCGGGATCTTCGCGCTGGCGTTCCTGATCGTGTTCGTGACGGCCTTCCGTGAGCTGGTCAAGCGGGTGAACCCGGCCCATGAGTGGGTGGGTTCGCTGGCCTTCGCCACCGGACTGGTCTACGTGGCGGTCACCCTGGTCTCCAGCGGGCTGGAGGCCGGCGCGGTCATCGCCGCCGACCGTTCCATCGATCCGACCATCACGGTCAGCGGCACCTACATCCTCTACGGGTCGATCGGCAAGGTGCTGATGGCGCTGTTCCTCACCGCGGTGGGCTTCGGCATCTCCCGTACGAACCTGCTGCCGCGCTGGACCGGCCGCTCCGCCTACGTCCTGGCCGGGGTCAATCTGGCCTTCGTGCCGTCCCTGTTCTTCGGCAACGACCCGGCGGACTTCTACGCGGCGAACGGCTGGGGCACCACCGCGTCGCTGGGCGCGATCCTCAGCTACTGGCTGCTCGCGCTCGGCATCTCGACGTACCGCAGCGCCACCGCACGGGCCGCTCTCCCCGCTCAGCCCAGGTAGATCGGCAACGCTCAACCCAGGTAGAGCGGCACCTTCGAGCCCAGATCGCCCAGTTCGGCTCGCTCCGCCGGAGTCGGCGCCCGCCGCCCCGTGCCCACCAGCAGCGCGTCCGCGTCGGAGAACGACGAGGGGAAGGCGCTCCCGGCGATCTGCTCCAGCATCTCGCGGGACCGGGCGAGCCCCTCCGCGGGCGGCGGCGCGGCGTCCGGGAGGTGGGCGATCAGGTCGAGATGGTGCAGCGTCCACTCCATGACGTACGTGGAGAGGTAGTCGCCCACGGTGAGAACCTCGTCGCGGGTGCCGACCCTGAGACCGGGGTCGGCGAGCTCCGCCGCGCGGCCCGCGGCGGAGCCGACGTCGTCCAGGTGGAACTTGAGCAGATGCGGTTCCCCGTACGCGGCGGCCAGCCGGACCGTCAGCGCGTCGAGCGGATCGTCTCCGGTCGGCGGCGTGCCGGAGATCTCCCAGTAGGTCAGCGCGTCACGGGTCGGTTCCCCGTCGGCGGGCGTGGCGAGGGTGATCAGGACGTCCTGCGCGTCGATGACCAGATGGCACACCAGGTCCCGCACCAGCCAGCCGGTACAGCCGGACGGCCGGGCGAAGTCCTCGTCGGCCAGCTCGGCGACCGCCGCACGCAACGCCGTCCAGGAGCGTGAGAAGAGATCCACCTCGGCAACGTAGTGCCGCGCCGCGAGGGCCGACAAGCGCTTTACGGCCGACCGGGCCCGCTGCGGGCGGTGTCGGCGGGTGAGGGCGCTCGCAGCGCCGCCGCCACGAGTCCGCGGATCTCCCGCTCCGACACCGATCCGCCCCCCACCAGCCGGTCGAAGACCAGTCCGTCCACACAGGTCAGCAGTGTGACCGTGCGGTCCTCGGCGTCCGCGACACCCTGTGCGGCCAGGAAGTCGTGTACGGCTTGCCGGCCTGCGTTCCGGCGCGGCACCAGGATCTCCCGTAGCTCGGGGTGGTGCACGCTCTCGATGGCGCACGCGTAGCGCGCGAGAGAGCGCCGTCGTCCGTCCCCGGTGAGCCGTTGCTCGACGAACGCGGCGATCCCGGCCACCAGTTCCTCGGCATCGCGCGGCACCGGCGTCCGATCCCCGATCGCCTGGAGTTCCGCCTGGTCGAGGGCGACCAGGCGCCGGACCAGGGCGGTGAGCAGTGCCTGGCGGGTGCGGTAGTAGGCGGACGTGGTGCCGGGCGGCAGGTCAGCCGCCCGGTCCACCGCGCGATGAGTCAGTCCTCGGATTCCGGCGTCGGCGAGCACGCCGATGGCCGCATCGGCGAGGACGGTACGTCGGTCTGTGGGCATCCCCCCTTTCTACACCTGTAGAGGAGTGGGGGTACGATCCTTCTACAACTGTAGAAGGATCGCGCCGGGGCGAACGTGGGGCGAACGAGGGAGGGCCGGTATGGGTGGCAGCGCGGTCGTGGTGGGCGGAGGCATCGGCGGGCTGGCCGCCGCGCTCGGTCTGCGCCGGATCGGCTGGGAGGTGACGGTGGTCGAACGCGCCCCCGTCCTGGCCGACGCGGGCGCCGGTATCTCCCTGCACGCCAACGGCATCCGCGCCCTGGACGCCCTCGGTGTCGGCGACGCGGTGCGCGCGGCTGCCCGGCCCCAGTACACCGGGGGCACCCGGGCCCCCGGTGGCGGCTGGCTGGCCCGGATGGACGGGACCGCTCTGGAACGCGAACTGGGCACGCCGATCGCCGGCATCCCGCGGGCCGCGCTGCACCGCCTGCTGCGCGCGGCGTTGCCGTCCGAGTGCCTGGTGACCGGGGCCGAGGCGACGTCCGCCGACCGCTCCGACCCCGGCCGGGTGCGGATACCACTCGGGGACACCGTCCTGGAGGCGGACCTGCTCGTGGCCGCCGACGGAGTGGGCAGCTGGCTGCGCGCCCAGCTGTTCCCCCAGCACCCCGGCCCGGCCTACAGCGGTTCGACCGTGCTGCGCGCCGTCACCGAGGACCCGGTCGAGTTGGCCACCGACTTCGAGCTGACCTGGGGGAGGGGAGCCGAGTTCGGGCACATCGCGTTCGCCGACGGCCGGGCCGAGTGGCACGCGGTGCTCAACTCGCCGCCCGGGGTGCGGCACACGGACGCCCTCGACGCGATGCGCCGACGGTTCGGCACCTGGCACGAGCCGATCCCCGCGCTGCTGGACGCGACCCGCCCCGAGGCCGTCCTGCACCACGACATCCACGAACTGGTGACGCCTTTGCCCGCGTTCACCGCGGGCCGGATCGCGCTGCTCGGTGACGCCGCCCACGCCATGACGCCGAACCTCGGCCAGGGAGCCTGCCAGGCGCTGGAGGACGCGGCCGTGCTGGCCGCCGCACTCGCCACCGAGCCCACCGTCACATCGGCGCTGGCCCGTTACGACGCCGAGCGCCGCCCGCGCAGCCAGTCCGTCGCACGCGCCGCCCGCCAGGCCGGCCGGATGGGGCAACAACTGACCCACCCGCTGGCCGTCGCCGCGCGGAACACCGCTCTCCGGCTGGCCCCCTCCCGCGCGACCGTCCGCGCCATCCTGCGGCACGCCGACTGGATACCGCCGGTCCTGCGCTGACGGCAGTGACGAAGAAAGGCCCTCTCGGCTTACGGGTACCCCTCAGCGGCCGGGCGCCCCTCAGCCTCCCGGCGTGCCCAGCCGTCCGGCCGCGAGGGCGGCGAGTTCCGCAGGAGTCCGCGGCCCCGGCTCCGCGCCGGTCAACCACCCCTGTGCGCGCAGGAGTTCCGCCGCCGCGGCTCCCCACGGCAGTCGCAGCCCCGCCTCCCGGAGGAGATCGGTGCGGGCCAGTGCCTCGGGGGCGGGCCCGGTGCGGACCCCGGACGGGGTGAGGAGCGCCGCGTCGTCGGCCCAGCGCAGCGCGAGGTCGACGTCGTGGGTGGCCATCACCACCGTGGTGCCGGCCTCACGGAGGCCGTCGAGCGTGGTGAGGAGCCGTTCCTGGCCGTCGGGGTCGAGTCCGGCCGTCGGCTCGTCGAGGATGAGGACACGGGGGCGCATGGCGACCGCGCCCGCGATGGCGGTGCGTTTGCGCTGCCCGTAGGAGAGCAGATGGGTGGGCCGGTCGGCCAGGGCGGTGATGTCCAGGGCTGCGAGCGCCTCCGCCACCCGCGCCCGCACCTGTGCGTCGTCCAGGCCGAGGTTCAGCGGCCCGAACGACACGTCCTGCTCGACGGACGCCGCGAAGAGCTGGTCGTCCGGGTCCTGCACCACCAGCTGGACGGTCGTCCGCAGCCGGGTCAGGCCCTTGCGGTCGTACGTCACCGGCTGCCCCGCGACCGTCAACCGGCCTTCGCGGGGCCGCAGTCCGCCGCTGAGGAGCCGCATCAGCGTGGTCTTGCCGCTGCCGTTGCGGCCGAGCAGCGCGAGCGCGCGCCCCTCGCGGATCTCGAAGTCCAGGCCGCTGAGCACGGCCGGGCCGTCCTCGTACGCGAAGGACGCGCCCCGCAGGGCGACGAGGGCGGGCTCGCTCATGTCAGCGGCCTTTCCAGTACGAAGGTGAGGACGGCCAGCGCCGCGAGGAGCACGCAACTGGCCGTCGTGAAGCGGACGGAGACACGGGCCTCGGGCACCAGGACGCGCAGGGTGCCGTCGTAGCCGCGCCCGGCGAGTCCGGACTGGAGGCGGACCGCCCGGTCGAAGGCCCGGACGAACGCGGTGGCGCCGAGGCCGCCCAGGGACCGCCAGGCGGCGGCCCGCGTGGTGTGCCCGAGCCGGGCGCCCTGCGCGTCACGGACCCGGCGCACGGAGTCCAGCAGCAGGAAGCTCATCCGGTACGTCACGAGCGCGACGTCGACGACCGGCGCGGGCACCCCGGCCCGGACCAGCCGCGGCAGCAGGTCGGACATCGGGGTGGTGAACGCGAACAGCAGTACCCCCAGGGAGGCCGCCGAGGTGCGCAGCAGCAACTCCCCGGCCCGGACCGGCCCGTCACCGGCGAGGGAGACGAAGCCGCCCGGCCCGCCCACCTGCACGAGCAGCGTCAGCGCGCCGGTCACGCAGAAACCCAGCGGCACCCGGTAGGCCCGCCACAGCCGGCGCCCGGGCACGCCCGCCGGACCCAGCAGCACCCCCAGGGCGGTCAGCAGCACCAGAGCCGCGCCCGGCCAGGGCGGCAGCGAGATCGCCAGCAGGGTCAGACCCAGCCCGAGCACGGCCTTGTCCACGGGATGGCGGCGGCGCCAGCGACTGCTGTGCGCCGCCGCGTCGATCGGCAGCACGCGGCTCAGGCCCCTTCGCCCGTGGACTCCCCGGCGGTACCGCCCGCCGGGTTCCCGGAGCCCCGATCCCGCTCCAGCGCCCGCCGCTCACCCTGCCGCCTGCCCCGGCGCAGGCCGAAGTAGTAGGCGAGGACACCGGAGCCCAGGGCCGCCTGGAGGGAGAACAGCGCCGACTCGATCTCACCGGACGGAGGTTCGTACAGGGGCGAGAACCAGGGTTTGTAGTCCGGCTCGATCTCGGTGATCGCCGTCTCCGCCTCGCCGTCGGAACCCGTGAACGGCTCCTTCTTGTGGTCGCCGAGGCCGAGCACGAGCGGCAGCACGGCGAGCGCGGCCACGGCGAGCAGCAGCAGAAGGTTGATCTTCGTGTTCCTGCTCATCGGGCCACCTCCTCGGTCTCGCTCCGGGACTGCTTCCCGGCCAGGAGCACACCCAGCCGGGTCAGTTCGCCCTTGCTGGACTGCACCAGCAGCCGCATCACGAGCACCGTCAGCAGTCCCTCGCTCACCGCGAGCGGGATCTGGGTGACGGCGAAGATGGAGCCGAACTTGCCGAGCGCGCCCAGGAACCCGCTGCCCGGGTCGGGGAACGCGAGCGCCAGCTGCACGCTGGTGACGCAGTAGGTGGACAGGTCGGCGACGAACGCGGCGGAGAACACGGCGACCATCAGCGGCACGTCGTAGCGGCGCAGCAGGCGGTACACCGCGTAGCCCGCCCAGGGGCCGGCGATCGCCATGGAGAAGACGTTGGCGCCGAGCGTGGTCAGACCGCCGTGCGCGAGCAGCAGCGCCTGGAAGAGCAGGGTGATGGTGCCCAGCACCGCCATGACGGGCGGCCGGAACAGGATGGCCCCCAGGCCCGTGCCGGTGGGGTGGGAACAACTGCCCGTGACGGACGGCAGCTTCAGCGCTGACAGGACGAACGTGAAGGCGCCGGAGGCGCCGAGGAGCAGGGTGCTCTCGGGGTGCTCGCGCACTTCTCGGGTGAGCGACCGGACCCCGTGGAGGACGAACGGCGCGGACGCGACGCCCCAGGCGGCCGCGTGCGCCGGAGGCAGGAAACCCTCGGCAATGTGCATGGCTCAGCAGACCCTCTCCAGCACCTCGTGGATGGTTGACGCGCCTTGGCCGGTCTCCTGGCTCACGGGTCCCACCGCCCGTACTCCGCCTTCCCGGGTCCGTGAGAACCCAGTGGCTGCCCGCGGGGGCTGGAGCCGGACTTCCCGATCACAGTGGCGAGGGCCGCACCGGCATCACACCGGATTTCCCGTTCACCAAGGCGTGGTGACAGTAATGCCGGGATAAGGGCCATGACAAGCCAGCCAAGGGAGCGCGCGAGGGGGCGCGTGAAGGGGCGACCGCTCGCACACCGGCGCAGGAGGGCTCAGTCGTCCCCTTCGTCGCCGTAGTCCTCCCCGTCCTCCCCGGACCCCGGAGGCTGTTCCTTCTGGGGCTTGTCAGCCTTGTCAGCCTCCTCCGGCGAGCTGTTGCCCGTCTCCTGCGCCGGGCTCGTGGCGCCGGTCGTCGCGTCGGCGGGTGCCGGGGAATCGGGTGCCGTGATGGAGGGCGTGACATCGGCCACTGTGCCGGCGGCCGGGGTCGTGGCGGCCGCCGGGGCGGAGGCCAGGGGGTCGGCGGAGTCGGCGGAGTCGCCGGGCGAGGGGGCGGCCGGGCTGCTCGCGGACGGGGACGCGTCGGGATCCGTGCCCTCCGTCGCGGTGTCGTCGGGCGAGAACCACCGCATGCCGACGAGCATCGCGGCGAGGAAGACGGCCGCCGCGGCCACCGCCGCGGCCGTCCTGCGATGGTTGCCAAGGCCGCCTCGGGGCGCGGCGCGACGGGAACGCCCGCCCGAAGCGGTACGGGACCCGGTGGGCAGCGCGTACGTGGCCGGGCTGCCGGTGCCGGTGTCGGCTGCCGCGTACCGCCCCGGCCCGGCGGACGGCACCGGCGACGCCGCATCCGGCAGCGGCTCGGGCAGCCCCCGCCACGCGCCGCCGGCGAACCACTCGGCGGACTGCTGCGCCGTGGGCCGGTCCTCGGGCTGCTTGGCGAGCAGGGCGAGGAGGTAGCTCTCGAAGGCCGGCGGCAGACCGGCGACACCGAGTTCCCGGGGCGGTACGGGGGCGTTGTCGAGATGCTGGTGCAGGAGTGCGACGGCGGTGTCGGCCTGGAACGGCGGGCGGCCGCTGAGGAGCTGGTAGAGCACGCACCCCAGGGAGTACATGTCGGAGGCCGGACCCGCGGGCCGGCCCAGGGCCCGTTCGGGTGCGAGGTAGAGGCCGGTGCCGACGATCTGGCCGGTGGCGGTGAGCGCGGCGCCCGGGTCGTCGAGGAAACGCGCGATGCCGAAGTCGCCGATCTTCAGCGTGCCGCTCGCGTCCAGCAGGAGGTTGGCGGGTTTGACGTCGCGGTGCACGATGCCCTGCTCGTGTGCGGCGGCGAGTCCGGCGGCGGCCTGCGCGGCGAGCCGGGCCACCTCCTCGGCGGGGAGTGCGCCGGAGACGGACAGCACTCGGGCGAGGCTGTCGCCCTCGACCAGCTCCATCACCAGGTACAGGCGGTTGTCGTACTCGCCGAAGTCCAGGACCCCGACCACGTTGGGGTGGTTGAGACGTCCGGCCGTCTGGGCCTCCAGGCGGAACCGGGAGGCCGCCGTCGCGTCGGTGTCCTGAGGCAGCAGCAGCTTGACGGCCACCGCTCTGGCGAGCGTCTCGTCGTACGCACGCCAGACCTCTCCCATTCCGCCGCGCCCGATCTCAACGTCCAGCCGGTAGCGGCCCGCTAGCAGCACTCGTCCTCGTCCTATGCTCGTGGGAAGGTCCTCGCCGCAGGCCGCAACTCCCCGCGTCGGAGCGGGGGTTGGTGGGGGTGCCGCAGCCGACCCAGGATACTGGCCTGCGTGACCACCGTTCCCCGGTGCGGTCCCGTGGAGGGCACGGTCCCGGAAACCGGGGAGCGGAGCGGTACCCCGCCGGGGTGATGGCGCGACGCACGTGGTTGCCGAGGCTGTCCCCGGCGCCTCGCCGGCCGCCGGATCGGGCCGCCGTTGTGCCTTCCCTCTCTTCCCTCGCTTCTCTACGTCTCGGCCTGCCACCGGGCCGCCGCGCGCCCGGCCCTCGCGCCTGCGCCTGTCGTCAGGCCGCCGCGTCCGCCCCCTGCGCCCGCTCCTTCCGGCGCGGCAGCAGAGTCACCGCCAGGGCGGGGACGGCCGAGAGGAGGAGCCAGGGCACGGCGGGCGGGAGGCCCGCTTCGAGCAGGGAGCCGGTGGCCGCGCTGCCGGCGAGGACGATCAGGCCCGAGACGGACGACAGCGCACCCATGTAGAGGCCGATCCGGCCCTCCTCGGCGAGGTCGGGCACCCAGGCGCGGGCGGCGGGCACGACCAGCATCTGCCCCACGGTGAGCAGCACGACGAAGACCGCGGCCGGCAGCAGCCCTGCGGTACCCGTCCAGCCGGCGGGGCGCGCCGCGGCCACCACCGCGAAACCGGACGCGATCAGCAGCAGCCCGGCGGTCATGGAGCGGCGCAGGTCGAGCCGGTCGCCCGCCCAGCGGGTCACCGGCAGCTGGGCGAACACCACCAGCACCGAGGACAGGGCGAACAGCCAGGACAGCGGCGCCTGGGAGCCCGCCGCGCGCTGCACCTCGTCCGGCAGGGCCAGATACAGCTGGTTGTAGGCGAGCAGGTACGTGCCGTACGCGCAGCACAGCGCCAGGAAGCGGCGGTTGCGCAGCAGCAGGCGCGCCCCGCCCTTCTCCCGGGTGCGGACCCGGCCGGGGATGTGCTGCGGCATCAGCCACACGTGTCCGGCGAGGACGAGCACGAACACCGCGGCACCCGCGAGGCACGCGGTGCGGAAGTCGACGGCGAGCAGCAGGGCGCCGAGCAGCGGTCCGACGAAGGCCCCGGCCTGGCCCGCCACGCTGAACAGGGCCAGGAGACGCGTGCGTGAGCCGTGCCCCTCCTCCTCCCAGACCACCGCCTGGCGGGCCACCTCGGACTCCACGGCGGGGGAGAACAGCGCGGCGGCGAAGCCGATCACCAGGACCGCCCCGATCACGGCCCAGCTCGCCTCCGCGTACCCGAGCCACGCGAACCCGGCGATCCGCAGCACGCAGCCCGCCAGCACGACCGGGCGTACGCCGTAGCGGTCGACGAGCGAGCCTCCGACCACGAACAGGCCCTGCTGGCTGAAGGTGCGCAGCCCGAGCACGAAGCCGACCAGCCAGCCCGCCATGCCGATCGCGGTGCCGAGGTGCTCGGCGAGGAACGGCAGCACGGCGTAGAAGCCGACGTTGAAGGCGAGTTGGGTCACGATCAGCAGCCGCAGCAGCGGGGACAGGTCCCGCCAGAGCCGCCAGGTGCTCTCGCGCGGGGCCCTGGGCGTCGCGCCGTCGGATGTCTCTTGGCCGGAGGCAGGGGCGGCCCGGCGGGCCAGGACGCGGGACAGGAGGCCTGTCATCGTTCTTCTCTCGCTGAGAGGGACACGGGGGTCAGGAGGGCGTCGCCGTGGTCCGGCCGCTGCCGCGGGGCGGGCACGACCCGGTCGCCGGGCGGCCCCGCCGGGCTGTCGGCCCGCCCGCGCCGCCGGGGCGGTCGGACGCCGCCGGCGGCCGTCACCGCGAGCGCACCCAGCAGGGCCAGTACGGCGGCCGGGAAGAGGACGGCCCACGGGGCGCGCTCGGCGTACGGCTGGTTCTCGGCGAGCAGCAGACCCCACTCGGGGGACGGCGGCTGCGCGCCCAGGCCGAGGAAGCCGAGCGCGGCGAGGCTCAGCGCGACGCCGGGCAGCCGGAGCAGGGCGTGCCGGGCCACCGGCGGCAGGACGGCGGGCAGCAGTTCGTGCCGGAGCAGGTAGCCACGCCCGGCACCCAGCGCACGGGTGGCGGCCAGGTGCGTGGTCGCCCGCTCCTGGCGCAGCAGGGAGGACGTGTGGGCGGCCAGCGGGGACCAGGCCACGACGCCGACGGCGAGGGCGGGCGCCCAGGGGCCGCTGCCCGTGACGCCGGCGACGAGAAGCCCGGCCAGGACGGGCGGTACGGCACTGACGGTGTCGACCAGCGGTCCGGACAGCCGCGGCAGCAGCCCCAGCAGCAGCCCTGCGAGAAGGGCCGCGGCACTCACCGCGAGCGCCGTGCCGAGGGTGTTCAGCGCGCCGTGGGCGACCCGGGCGAGGACGTCCCGGCCCAGCGCGTCCGTCCCGAACGGGTGGGCCGGGGAGGGGCCTTGCAGCCGGGCGAGGGTGTCCAGGGCGAGCGCGTCACGCGGCAGGCCGAGGCCGATGACCGTGGCGAGCAGCCCCCCGTACAGCAGGGGCAGGGCGCGGGGCGGGGGCGGTGCCGGCCGGTGCAGGGAGTGCAGGGCGCCGTCGCGCAGCGCGGGCCCGATCAGCAGCCGGGCCGCCAGCCGCGCGAGGACGCCGGCAGTGGCCGCGAGCAGGACGAGGGTGAGCGTGCCGGTCTGCAGGACGGGCAGGTCCTGGGCGAGCGCGGCGTGCAGGGTGAGCCGGCCCAGGCCGGGGATGTCGAAGATCTGCTCGACGGCGACGGACCCGCCGGTCAGACCGACCACGAACAGGCCCAGGTTGGGCAGCAGTCCGGGCACACAGCGGCGCACCGCCTGCCGTGCCACGGACTTCGGCGGAACACCGCGGGCCGCGGCGGCCACCGCCCAGGGTTCGGCGAACGCGCCGGGCAGCAGGTCGTCCAGCATCCGCCCGAGGACCGCGCCGGCCGGCAGGCCGAGGGCCAGCGAGGGCAGCACCATCCACCGCGGCCCGTACCAGCCCAGGGCCGGCAGCCAGCCCAGCTGCACCCCGATCACCGAGGCGAGCACCGCGGCGACGAGGAACTCGGGCAGCGCCGCCAGCACAGCGGTCGCCGCGCCGCCGGCACCGCGCGCGCCGAGCCGGCCCCGCGAACCGAGCCGGAGCGTACGGGCACACACCGCCGTCGCCGTGACCGCGGCGACGACGAGGGCGCCGGACATCAGCAGCAACGACGCGCCGAGCGCCGGCAGGACGGAGGGCAGCACCTGGGCACCGGACACCCACGACGTGCCCGCGTCCCCGTGCGCCAGCCCGCCCAGCCAGCGGCCGAGCAGTGCCAAGGGGCCGTCGTCGAGCCCGAGTTCGCCGCGGATGGCGCGCAGCGTCTCGGGGGCCGGGTCGCGGTCCGCCGAGCGGGACTTCAGCACGGTCAGCGCCGGGTCGGTGCGCGACAGCCACGGCAGCAGGCCGATCCCGCCCACCAGGCCGGCCGTGAGCACGGCCCGCCACAGCAGCGTCGGGACGCCGCCGCGCGCGACAACGCTCAGGGCGGCCAGGCTCTTGCTCAGAGGTGAGAGCGAGGTGTTCACCGTCGTCCCCGTGCCGCTCAGGCGAAGGGGATCTCGAAGTGCACCACGCCGCTGCCCCCGCCGGGCACGTCCTCCCGCTCGTCGCACACCACCTTGCCCAGCGTCCGCCACAGACCCATCGCACCGGGCGAGTGCGGATACGTGTGCAGATACACGGACCGGTAACCACCGTCGGCCCGCGCGAAGTCCAGCAGACCCTCCACCAGCCGCCGGGCCAGGCCCCGCCGCCGGTGCTCGGGGCGCACGTACACCCGCCGGAGCTGTGCCGTCTCGCCCGAGGGGAACCGCTCGGCCAGCCGGCGCGGGTTCGGCGGATGCGCCGGGCCGCGCGCGTCCAGCGCCGCCGTGGCCGCCACCGTCCCGTCCCGCTCGTCCACGGCGACCAGGAGCGTGTGCCGTGGCGGCAGGACGTAGAAGGACGCGGGGTCGATGATGTCGGCGTGCCACCCTGGCACGTATCCGGTCCCGAAGTCCCGGTACACCGCGTCGAGCATCACCACCCGGGCCCCGTCGAGATCCTCCGCCGTGGCTTCCCTGATGATGACGTTGCGCATTTGCACATCATATGCAAGAAGCTCGTCCGGCTCGCCAGGGGGTGGGTGTCCGCCGGGGCTCAGCTCCCGGCCGGGGTGAGCACCACGAAGTCCGCGTTCGCCGGGTCGAGGCAGACGGCCAGCCGGCCGACGCCCTCCGCGTCCTCGGGCCCCATCTGCACGCTGCCGCCGTTCTCCCTGACCTTGGCCACCGCGGCGTCGCAGTCCTCCACGGCGAAGACCGGGTGCCAGTACGGCCGGCCGTTCGTCAGCGAGAGGTTCTCCTTGCCCAGCTCCATGAGACCGCCGTGCATGCGCTCCTCGGGCAGTCCCGCGGGAGTGATGAGCGTGTACGTGCCTCCGCCGCCCGGCAGCTCCATGTCGCTGAACTGCCAGCCGAACAGGCCGCCGTAGAACTCCTTCGCGGCCGTCGCGTCGCTCGTCATCAGCTCGGTCCACGACAGTGAGCCCGGCTGGTCGACCAGGTCGACGCCCTTGTTCGTCCCCGGCTGCCAGACGGCGAACTGGCCGCCCAGCGGGTCGCTGTACTGCGCCATCCGGCCCCACTCGTCGAGGTCCATCGGCGCCACCCGGACGGTGCCGCCCGCCTGCTGCACGGCCTCCGTCGTGGCGTCCGCGTCGGGGACGCTGAAGTACAGCATCCACGCCGAGCGCGCTTCCTCCTCCGTGAGCTTGCCGAGACCGGCGACGATCTTGCCGTCCCTCCGGAACATGCCGCCTTCGAAGTCCTCGCTCCCGCCCATGGACTCGTAGTCCCACCCGAGCACGGCGCCGTAGAAGGCCGCGGCGGTCCGCACGTCCGGAGTGCCGAGGTCGAGCCAACAGGGAGAGCCGGGGGCGAACTCCGTGGTGATCATGGCGATGCTTCCCTTCCGCAGATTCGGTGTGCCCAGCGTGACACCGGGCACTGACAACCGCCCGTCGGCCGAGCCCCGGCCGGCGGATCCCCGGCCGCCCGCTCCTGGTGGCTTGCGGGGCCGTGGAATCATCGGAGGGCATCGCCCGGTCGGGTGATCGCGGATCCTGTGCGGTGAGGTGGTGGGCGGCGTGGCGGTCGGCTGGGAGTGGGACGACACGTTGTTCTCGGGGACCGCCGCCTACTACCAGCGGGGGCGGCTGCCGTACGCCCCGGGGCTGGCGGACGCGCTCGCCGAGGAGCTGCGGCCGGACGGGCAGGGGCGCCTCGTCGACGTGGGCTGCGGGCCCGGGACGATCGCCCTGAGCCTCGCGCATCTGTTCGGCGAGGTCGTCGGCGTGGACCCCGACCGCGGGATGATCGCCGAAGCCGGACGCCGGGCCGCAGAGCGGGGAGTGGGGGAGAGGACCCGGTGGGTGCGGGCCCGCGCCGAGGAGCTGCCCGCGGGGCTCGGCACGTTCGCCGTCGCCGCCTTCGCGCAGTCCTTCCACTGGATGGACCGCGACCTGGTCGCGGCGACCGTCAGGGACATGCTCCGGCCGGGCGGGGCACTGGTGCACATCGCGGACCTGAAGACGGAACACCGCACCCTCGACGGCCTGCCGCACCCGGCGGTCCCCTACGCGGCCGTGGACGACCTGGTCAAGCGGTACCTGGGACCTGTGCGGCGGGCGGGCCGCGGAGTCCTGCCGCAGGGCACGGCGGGCGGCGAGGCCGAGGTGTTCGCCCGGGCGGGATTCTCCGGCCCCCGGCGTCTCGTCGTACCCGGCGGGCAGGCGCTGGAGCGGACCGTCGACGATGTCGTCGCCTGGGTGTTCTCGATGTCGTTCTCGGCGCCGCATCTGTTCGAAGGACGCCGGGACGACTTCGAGGAGGACCTGCGCCGGCTGCTGCGGGAGGCCTCGGCGGAGGGCCGGTTCTCCGAACGCGGCCCGAGCACGGAGGTCTACGTATGGCGGAAGGACACCTCCGGGCACTGAACGGCAGGCGCCGGGACGGCGTCAGTGCACCGACATGCCGCCGTCGACGAAGACCGCCTGCCCGGTGATGTAGGCGGACGCGGGGCTCGCCAGGAAGACCGCCGCCCCCGCGAAGTCCTCGGCCAGTCCGTTCCGCCCGATCAGCGTGCGTTCGGCGAGGGCGGCCACCTTCTCCGGATCCGACGACAGACGCGCGTTGAGCGGTGTCATGACGAAGCCCGGCACCAGCACGTTGCACGTGACGCCGCGCGGCGACCAGGCCTCGGCCTGCGACCGCGCCAGCGACTCCAGGCCGCCCTTGGAGGCGCCGTAGGCCCCGCTCTGGACGAACGCCCGGTGCGCCTGCTGCGAGCTGATGTGCAGGATCCGCCCGTAACCGCGCTCCGCCATGCCCGGGCCGAAGCGCTGGCCCAGCAGGAAGGGCGCGTCCAGGTTGACGGCCATCGTGCGGTCCCAGACGTCCTCGGTGAGTTCGTCCATGGGCGGACGCACGTTGATCCCGGCGCTGTTGACGAGGATGTCGGGTTCCCCGAACGCCTCGACGGCCCGTTCGGCGGCCGTCCGCACACCCTCGCGCGTACTCAGGTCCGCGCCGACCCACGCGGCGCGGCACCCCTCGGCCGTCAGCTCCTCGACCGTCGCGGTCAGTCCTGCCTCGCCACGCGCCACCACCACCACGTTCGCCCCGGCGCGCGCGAGGGCGCCCGTTATGGCGCGGCCGATGCCGGAACTGCCGCCCGTGACCACCGCGGTCCGGCCGTGCAGGGAGAACAACTCGGAGAGATAGGCCTGGGTGGCCGGCGTGGCTGCTGTCGTCATGACGAGCACTCTAGATCGACCCGCACGCCCACCATTGAAGCCCCCTTCACGGGCAGTGGTCTGGATCCCATGGCAGGGATTGAGTGCCCGTCCCGGGCGATGTCCCCACCGCCGTCCGCCGCGGTCCCCACCGCCGGGTCCGGTAGCTCCCGGCCACCCGGCACCCCATGTAGATGCCGAACGAGATCGTCGTGACGTAGGGGCTGATGGGAACGCTGCTGCCCAGTGCGAGCAGGATGCCGCCTCGATCGAGGCCACGGCGAACAGCACGCTCAGCACGGGCAGCAGCACCGGCGACGCGGTGACGCGGGCGGCGGCCGCGGCCGGACCTACCGGCACCGCAATTGTTGGGGGGTTTCTGGACTGGTGGTCCAGTGGTTGGATCTGTAGTCTAGATCCATGCGAGAGACTCTGACCGCGGAACGGGATGCGATCCTCGCCGCGCTGACACCGGTCGTCGACGGGATCGCCGCGACCTTCGGGCCGGTCTGCGAAGTCGTGCTGCACGACTACCGGAACCCGGAGAAGTCGGTCGTCGCCGTCGCCGGATCGGTGACCGGGCGGGCGGTGGGCGGCGCGATGAGCGAGATCGGCATGCGCGTCCTGTCCCACGGGGACGAGGCGGCCGACGACCTGAACTACGTCACTCGCACCCGGAACGGGACGCTGGTGAAGTCCTCCACGATGGTGCTGCGGGATTCCACGGGAGCCGTGTTCGGCGCGCTCTGCGTCAACGTGGACGTCAGTGCCGTCAGCCAGGTCCACGACCTGCTCGGCGCCCTCGCCGGAGCCCGCGCGGCCCCCGCCGAACTGCCGACCACCACCTTCGGCAACGACATCGACTCCGTCGTCGACGCCCTCGTCGACGCCCACCAGTCGAAACAGCGCGGCAGCTGGGCGGAGCTCGACCGCGCCGAGCGCCTGGAGCTGTTCGGCGGGCTCGACACGCGCGGCGTCTTCGCCGTGCGCGGCGCGGTCGAGCAGGTCGCCGCCCGGCTCGGCATCTCCCGCGCCTCCGCCTACAACTACCTCTCCCAGGCCCGGGCCGCCCGCAGCGCGGCGTCCGGCACATCCGCTGGAGGACACGCGTGACGACCACCACCCCACCGGTCACCCTCGACGACGTCCGGGACGCCGCCGCCCGGCTCCGCGGCGTCGCCCACCGCACGCCCGTCCTGCGCTCCCGCACCCTGGACGCCCTCGCCGGTGCCGAGATCCACCTCAAGTGCGAGAACTTCCAGCGCGTCGGCGCCTTCAAGTTCCGCGGCGCCTACAACGCCGCCTCCCGCCTCGCCCCCGACCAGCTGTCCCGGGGCATCGCCGCCTACTCCTCCGGCAACCACGCCCAGGCCGTCGCCCTGGCCGCCCGCGAGCTCGGCACCACCGCCGTGATCGTCATGCCGGAGGACGCCCCGCCGTCGAAGCGTGCGGCCACCGCCGGCTACGGCGCCGAGATCGTCACCTACGACCGTTACACCGGCGACCGCGTCGCCATCGCCGAGACCCTGGCCGCCGAGCGGGGTCTCGCCGTCATCCCGCCGTACGAGCATCCGCACGTGATGGCCGGACAGGGCACGGCCGCGCTCGAACTCCTCGAAGAGACGGGGGAGCTGGGGGCGCTGCTGACGCCGGTCGGCGGCGGCGGGCTCATGGCCGGCAGTGCCACGGCGGCCAAGGGCCTGCACCCGGACATCCGGATGACCGGCGTCGAACCGGAGGCCGGGGACGACACCAAGCGCTCCCTGGAGGCGGGCCGGCGCATCAGCATCCCGGTGCCGCACACCATCGCCGACGGACAGGCCCTGCACACACCCGGCGCACTCACCTTCTCCGTCAACCGGCGGCTCGTCGACGACATCGTCCTGGTCACCGACGACGAGATCCGGGACGCGATGCGGTTCGCCTTCGAACGCCTGAAGATCGTCATCGAGCCGAGCGGCGCCACCCCGCTGGCCGCTCTGCTCACCGGCCGCGCGGGCCCCCTTCCGCGCCGCGTCGGCGTCATCCTCTCCGGCGGCAACATCGACGCCGAGCGCTTCGCCAGGCTGTGCGGCACCACCAACGGCTGAATGGCGCGGCCCGCCCGCCGGACGGACGATGGAAGCACATCCCTCACCTGAGGAGGAGCGTCATGCTTGAGATCAAGACGCTCGACAAGCCGGACGAGCGGCGCGACTACCCCCGAGGCCATCTGGAAGCCGTCCATATGACAGGACTGGACTTCGCCATCGCCACGTTCGAACCAGGCTGGCGCTGGTCCGAGTCCGTGGCTCCGATCGCCGGGACCGACAGCTGTCAGATCCACCACAACGGCTACGTCGTCTCGGGCCGCATGCGCATCCGCATGGACGACGGAGCGGAAAGCGAAGTCGGACCCGGCGACGTGTTCGTCATCTCGCCAGGACACGACGCCTGGGTCGTCGGCGACGACCAGTGCGTGGTGTACGACTTCGCGGGCACCATGGCCAAGGAGTACGCCAAGAAGGACTAGCCCCGCCGTCCTTCGTACGGCCGCCCGGTCACACCGGCAGCAGCCGCCCCACCAGGACGCTCAACTGCCGGACGGTGCGGCACTCGTGCATCTCGACCAGCTCGGCGTAGGCGGGCGCGGCGGAATCGCCCGTGCCCCAGCGCGACCGCTGCTCGGGGTTCAGCCAGTAGACGCGGCGGGCCCGTTCGGCGATCTGCCGTACGGCCGGCAGGTTCGGATCGCTCATGTTCGTGCGGGCGTCACCGAGGACGAACACGGTCGTGCGCGGGCCGACCGCGTCGCCGTGGCGTTCCGCGAACTCGCCCAGCGCCATGCCGTAGTCGCTGCTGCCGTGCCAGCCCGTGAGCGTGGCCTCCGCCTGGATACGGGCACTGAGTCCTTCCGGGTCCGCGGTGCCATGCCGCAGGAGGCCGGTCACCTCGTCGATCCGGTTGACGAAGGCGAACACCCGTACCTTGCTGAACTGGTCGTGCAGCGCCTGCACCAGCAGCATCGTGAAGTCGGAGAAGCCGGACACCGATCCGGACACATCACACAGCAGCACCAGTTCGGGGCGGACCGGACGCCGCCGGCGCAGTACCGGCTTCATCGGCACCCCGCCCGTCGACAGCGAGCCGCGCAGGGTCCGCCGCAGGTCGATCGCGCCCCGGGAGGCACGGCGGCGGCGGGCCGCGAGCCGGGTCGCGAGCTTGCGGGCGAGCGGCTGAACCGTCCTGCGCAACTCGGCCAGGCGGGCCTTTCCGGCGAACAGGAACTCGACCTGGTCGACGGTCGGGGCCACCGCCCGCCGGGCGATCTCGTCCCGCCCGCGCCGCTCGGCCACCCGGCGCCGCGCCTCCGCCGCCACCAACGCGCGGAAGGTTTCGATACGCCGCCGGATCTCGTCCTCCAGCAGCCGGTCCGCGAACCCCTCACCCCCGCCCCTGCCGCGCACGTCGTCGCGGACCCGGGCGAGCAGAGTCTGCGGACGCAGTCGTTCCAGCGTCTGGTACGACGACCAGCCGTCCGACTCCGGCGCGGAACCGTACCCGCCGAAACCGTCGACCGCCTCCACCGCCAGCCGGCCCAGCAGCACCTGGTCGTCGGCGGCGAGCGCGGCCGCCAGTCGGTCGCGCAGATCGTCCCGGCCCGCGGCCCTCTCCTCCGGCCTGCCGACACCGCGCGGGAAGTACAGGTCGAAGACCGGGTCGAACACCTGCCGCCCGCCGGGGCCGTGCAGCAGCGTCGCCGCGAGCCCCTCGCGCAGCAATTCCCGGTCCGCGAGGCCGAGCGCCTCGACCGCCCGTGCCGCGTCGACCGTCTCACCGGTGCCGATCCGGATGCCGTGCGCGCGCAGCGCCCCGACCAGGGAGGTCAGCCGCTCCGCGACGCCCGCCGGAGTGGTCACAGGGCGTCCAGGTCGAGCTTGGCGGTCGCCTTGAGCACGTCGTCCTGGTGCTTGAGAAGCACCCCGAGGGTGGCCCGCACGACCGTCTCGTCCAGGGTGTCCGCACCGAGGGCGAGCAGCGTGCGCGCCCAGTCGATGGTCTCGGCGACCGACGGCACCTTACGCAGGTCCATCGCCCGCAGCGCACCCACGACCCGGACGACCGAGCGGGCCAGCGCCTCGTCGAGCCCCGGCACCTTCAGCCGTACGATCCGGCGCTCCAGCTCCTCCTCGGGGAAGCCGATGTGGAGGAAGAGACAGCGGCGGCGCAGCGCCTCGGACAGCTCCCGGCTCGCGTTGGACGTGAGGACGACGAAGGGGCGGCGCGTCGCGGTGATGGTGCCCAGCTCCGGCACGGTCACCTGGAAGTCGCTGAGCACCTCCAGGAGCAGGCCCTCCACCTCCACGTCCGCCTTGTCGGTCTCGTCGATCAGCAGCACCTTCGGCTCGTCGCCCCGGATGGCGGTCAGCAGCGGCCGCGTGAGCAGGAACTCCTCGCTGAAGATGTCCGTGCGCGTCTCGTCCCACGTCTCGTCGCGGCCCGCGCTGATGCGCAGGAGCTGCTTGGCGTGGTTCCACTCGTACAGCGCCCGGGACTCGTCGACCCCCTCGTAGCACTGGAGACGGACCAGCCGCGCCCCCGCGACCTCGGCGACGGCCTTGGCGAGCTCCGTCTTGCCGACACCGGCCGGACCCTCCACCAGCAGCGGCTTGCCCAGGCGGTCGGCGAGGAAGACGGTCGTGGCGACGGCGGGCGAGGCGAGATAGCCGGTCTCGGCCAGACGTGCGGAGACGTCGTCGACGGATGTGAACAACGGGGCCTCCAGGTCGGCGGCAGTGGGCAGGGCAGATAGGTGTCCAAGCGCTTGCTCACCGATGATGGCACGGAGGCTCCGCGCGCAGAACCCGTATCGCGGGGTGTGCTCGACGACACCCCCCAGTGCCCTGCGCGGCGACGGCGGCCACGTCGACGCGATCCTGCCCTGAGCCGGCGCTCCGCCCGTCAGGCGCCGCCCACCAGGATCACCTCCAGCGTGCGCGGCCCGTGCACCCCCTCGACCCGGTCCAGCTCGATGTCACTGGTCGCCGACGGCCCGGAGATCCACGTCAACGGCCGCGCCGGGTCGAGGCGTTCCAGCCCCTGCGGCACCGACGACACGACCTGGCCGGGGACGCGCACGACACAGATGTGGTGGTCCGGGACGAGCGTGATCCGGCGGCGGCCCTGGTCGGGAGAGCCGTCCAGCACGATCGTCCCGGTCTCCGCGATCGCGACCGCACAGGCCGTCACCACACTGTCCACCCGGTCGAGTTCATCCGGCGTGCTCTCCGCCCGGTCCGCCACCCGGGTCACACCGGTCGCCGCCAGCCACCCCTCGTCCAGCCCGGGCGGCACCAGCACCGACGCCGAGCCGCGCTTCTCCAGGAGCCCCGCGATCAGCCCGGCCAGCCCCTCGGCCTCGGTACGGTGCACGATCGCCCGGTAGTCCGCCAGGTTCTCGGCGAGCAGCTCCACCGTCTCCGAGACGCTCCGGTCCCCGTGCTTGCGCGCATAGTCACGCGAAACCGCCTGCTCGTACGGCATGTCGTCGCGTGGCACGTCCGCCAGCGCGCGCCGTACCCGCCCGAGAATCCGTTCCCTGCTGGTCACTTGGCCCCGTCCTTCCCGCCGTGCGTCCGCTGCCACCAGTCCCGGAACGGCTCGGCGGGCACCGGTGGCAGATCCCGGGTCCCGCTCCAGGCCCGGCCGGGCCCCGGCAGCGTACGGGGATGGAAGCGCCGGGTCCGGGAGGCGGCGCGCTGGCCGGTGCGCAGCGCGCCCGGGTGCGTGAACGCCCAGCGTGCCGCGCGCATCGCCGCCCGCTCGGCGGCATGCCCCTTCGCCGGCCGCAGCACCACCTTGTTGCCCTCCCGGGTGACCTCCCCGCCCTCCACCACCCGTTCCCGCAGATGCACCAGCACCTCGGGGATGTCGATGGCGACCGGGCACACCTCGTAGCACGCGCCGCACAGCGAGGACGCGTACGGCAGCGAGGCGTCGATCTCGCTGCCCGTGCCCCGTAGTTGAGGGCTGAGGATCGCGCCGATCGGCCCCGGGTACACCGAGCCGTACGCGTGGCCGCCGGCCCGCTCGTACACGGGGCACACGTTCAGGCACGCCGAGCAGCGGATGCAGCGCAGCGCCTGCCGGCCGACCTCGTCGGCGAGGGTGTCGGTGCGGCCGTTGTCCAGCAGCACCAGATGGAAGGTGCTCGGCCCGTCCCCGTCGGTCGTCCCGGTCCAGGTGGACGTGTAGGGGTTCATGCGCTCGGCCGTCGAGGAGCGGGGGAGGGTCTGCAGGAACACCTCCAGGTCCCGCCACGTCGGCACGATCTTCTCGATGCCGACGACCGAGATCAGCGTCTCGGGCAGCGTCAGGCACATCCGGCCGTTGCCCTCCGACTCCACGACCACCAGCGTGCCCGTCTCGGCGACCATGAAGTTGGCGCCGGAGATGCCGACCTTGGCGCGCAGGAACTTCTCCCGCAGGTGCAGCCGGGCCGCCTCGGCGAGTTCGGCGGGCGTGTCGGTGAGGCCCTCGGGGGCCGGGCGGCCCCACTCGCTCATCTCACGGGAGAAGATGTCGCGGATCTCGCCGCGGTTGCGGTGGATGGCCGGGACGAGGATGTGCGAGGGCCGGTCCCTGCCCAACTGCACGATCAGCTCGGCGAGATCCGTCTCGTAGGCGCGGATGCCCTCGGCCTGAAGCGCCTCGTTGAGCCCGATCTCCTGCGTGGCCATCGACTTGACCTTGACGACCTCCGATTCGCCGGTCATCTTCACGAGCTGGGTGACGATCTCGTTGGCCTCGGCCGCGTCGGCGGCCCAGTGGACGATGCCGCCGGCCGCCGTCACCGCCTCCTCCAACTGCTCCAGATAGCGGTCGAGATGGCGCAGCGTGTGGTCCTTGATCCGCTTGCCCGCCTCGCGCAGCTCGGCCCAGTCGGACACCTCGGCCACGGCCTTGGCCCGCTTGGCGCGGATGGTGTGCGTGGCGTGCCGCAGATTGCCGCGCAGGGTCGTGTCGCCCACGGCCTCCCGCGCGGCCTCCGGAAACGCCGGCATCCCGAGATACGTCCCGCTCATACGGCCGGTTCCTCCTCCGTGCTCGCCAGGATCTCCGCGATGTGCACCGGCCGCATACCGGTCCGCAGCCGGGTCATCGTCCCGCCGATGTGCATCAGACAGGAGTTGTCGGCCGCGCACAGCACCTCGGCGCCCGTCGACTCGGCGTTGCGCACCTTGTCGGCGCCCATCGCCGCCGAGACGTCGGCGTTCTTCAGCGCGAAGGTGCCGCCGAACCCGCAGCACTCGTCGGCCCCCGGCAGCTCGGCCAGCTCCAGCCCCTTCACGGCCTGGAGCAGCCGCCTCGGCCGGTCGCCGAGGCCCAGCCCGCGCAGACCGTGACAGGTCGGGTGGTAGGTCACCTTGTGCGGGTAGTACGCCCCGACGTCCGTCACGCCCAGCACGTCCACCAGGAACTCCGTGAGCTCGTACGTCTTCGGCACGACCGGCGCCAGCGTCGCCGCGAGGGTGTCCCCGCGCCCCTCGGCCCGGGCCCGCTCGCCCATCCGCGGATACAGCTCCCGCACCATCGCCCCGCACGATCCGGACGGCGTCACGATCGCCTCGTACTCGCCGAAGACATCGGAGAAGTGCCGGGCGAGGGGCTCGGCCTCGTGACGGTATCCGGTGTTGTAGTGCGCCTGGCCGCAGCAGGTCTGCGCCATCGGGAAGTCGACATCGACGCCCAGTCTGGTCAGCAGTTTCACCACGGCGCGCCCGGTGTCCGGGTAGAGCGTGTCGTTGACGCAGGTCAGGAACAGGGCGACACGCATCGCGGCTCCTTGTGGTCGATCATCGGATGAGTGCAGCGTAGTGCGGGGACGGGACCGGGGGGAGACCCCGTCAGTCCCCGGCGAGCCGGTCCTGCGCGGCGCGCCACCGCTCGGTCCCGCCGCGCGGCTCGTAGCGCGTGAGCGGCTGCGTACGGACGAGCAGCCGCCGCATCCCCGCCAGGTCACCGGCCAGACCGTGGGCCCGCGCCTGCACGAGTACGTTCCCCAGGGCGGCGGCCTCGGTCGGCCCCGCCACCACCGGCAGGCCGCACGCGTCGGCGGTCAGCTGGCACAGCAGCGCGTTGCGCGTACCGCCGCCCACCACGTGCACCACGTCGACCGGATGCCCGGCGAGCCGCTGCGCGTCCAGGACGGCCTTGCGGTGGGCGAGGGCGAGGGAGTCGAGGATGCAACGCGTCACCTCGGCCGGCGACTGCGGCACCGGCTGCCCCGAGGCCCGGCACGCCTCGGCGATCCGCTCCGGCATCCGCCCCGGCGCGAGGAACGCCGCGTCGCCCGCGTCCACGACCGACCGCAGCGCCTCCGCCTTGGACGCCTCCAGCAGCAGCGCGCCCAGGTCCGGCTCGCCCCAGGCCCGCACGCACTCCTGGAGCAGCCACAGCCCCATGATGTTGCGCAGATACCGGACCGTGCCGTCCAGCCCGAGCTCGTTGGTGAAGTTGGCCGCCCGGCTCTCCTCGGTCAGCACCGGCGCGTCCAGCTCCAGACCGGCCAGGGACCAGGTGCCGGTGCAGATGTACGCGAACCGTTCCCGACCGGCGGGTACGGCGGCCACGGCCGACGCCGTGTCGTGCGACCCGACCGCCGTCACGGGCACGGGCCCGGTCAGCCCGGTCTCCTCCAGCACCGCGCCGCGCAGCACACCCGCCGGATCACCGGGCTGCCGCAGCGGAGCGAACAGCCCCAGGTCGATCCCCAGCCGCGAGGCGATGTCGTACGACCAGTCGCGCGTGCGGGGATCGATCAGCTGGGTCGTCGAGGCGTTGGTGAGCTCGGTGCCCTGCTCGCCGGTGAGCCAGTACGTCAGCAGGTCGGGGATGAGCAGCAGCCGCCGGGCTGCGGACAGCTGGGCGGAGGACCGGGCCGCCGTCAGCTGGTACAGGGTGTTGAAGGGCGCGTACTGCAACCCTGTCGCCGCGTACAGCTCCTCGGCCGGGACGGTCGCCCACACCTTCTCCGCGACCCCCTCCGTCCGCGGGTCCCGGTAGTGCACGGGATTGCCGAGCAGCGCCCCGTCCGCGTCGAGCAGCCCGTAGTCCACGGCCCAGCTGTCGATCCCGACGGAGTCGACCTGCCCGGCCGCCTTCAGCCCGTCCAGCACGCCCGCATACAGACCGAGAACATCCCAGCGCAGTCCCTCGGGCACGCGCACGGGCCGGTTCGGGAAGCGGTGCGCCTCGGTCAGCTCCAGGCTGTCGGGGCCGACGCGGCCGGCCATGACGCGCCCGCTGGACGCGCCGAGGTCGACCGCGGCGTACGACTTCACGGCCGCGCTCACCGCAGGAAGGCGGCCGCGACGCCGGCGTCGACCGGGACGTGCAGCCCGGTGGTGTGGGTCAGATCGCCGCCGGTGAGGGCGAAGACCGCGTTCGCGACATGCTCGGGCAGCACCTCACGCTTGAGGATGGTCCGCTGGGCGTAGAACTCGCCGAGCTTCTCCTCCTCGACCCCGTACACGGCCGCCCGCTGGGCCCCCCACCCGCCGGCGAAGATCCCGGAGCCGCGCACGACCCCGTCCGGGTTGACGCCGTTGACGCGGATGCCGTGCTCGCCCAGCTCGGCGGCGAGCAGCCGCACCTGGTGGGCCTGGTCGGCCTTGGTGGCGGAGTAGGCGATGTTGTTGGGCCCGGCGAACACGGCGTTCTTCGACGCGATGTAGACGATGTCGCCGCCCAGCTCCTGCGCGATCATCACCCGCGCCGCTTCCCGCGACACCAGGAAGGACCCGCGCGCCATGATGTCGTGCTGCAGGTCCCAGTCCTTCGCCGAGGTCTCCAGCAGCGGCTTGGAGATCGAGATGCCGGCGTTGTTGACGACGAGATCGACACCGCCGAAGGCCAGTACGGCCGCCCGGAACGCCTCGGCGATCTGCTCCTCGGACGTGACGTCCACGGTCACGGCGACGGCCTTGTCCGGACCGCCCAGCTCGTCGGCGACCGCGGCCGCGTTCTCGCCGTTCAGGTCGGCCACGACGACACAGGCGCCCTCGGCGGCCAGCCGGTGCGCGATGGCCTTCCCGATCCCGCTGCCGGCACCGGTCACCAGCGCCACCCGCGTCGCGAGCGCCTTGGGCTTCGACATCCGCTGGAGCTTGGCCTCCTCGAGGGCCCAGTACTCGATGCGGAACTTCTCGGACTCCTCGATCGGCGCGTACGTGGACACCGCCTCCGCGCCGCGCATCACATTGATGGCGTTGACGTAGAACTCCCCGGCCACCCGGGCGGTCTGCTTGTCCTTGCCGAAGCTGAACATGCCCACGCCCGGGACCAGCACGATCGCCGGGTCGGCACCGCGCATGGCGGGGGAGTCGGGTTCGGCGTGCCGCTGGTAGTAGGCGGCGTACTCCTCGCGGTACTCCGCGTGCAGCTCCTTCAGCCGGGCGACGGCCTCGTCGAGCGAAGCGGTCGGCGGCAGGTCGAGGACCAGCGGCCGGACCTTGGTCCGCAGGAAGTGGTCCGGGCAGGAGGTGCCCAGCGCGGCCAGCCGCGGATGCTCGGCGCTCGCGAGGAAGTCGAGCACGACCTCGGAGTCGTCGAAGTGCCCGACCTGAGGCCGGTCCTGGGAGGCGAGGGCACGGACGTACGGCGCGAGCGCGGCGGCCCGCTCCCGGCGCTCCCCGGCACTCAGCGCGGCGTACCCCTCGATCACCGGACCGAAGGGCTCGTCCTTGCCGCGCTCGGCGAGGAACTTCTCCGCGGTCCGGATGATGTGCAGCGAGTTCCGCTCGCACTCCTCGGACGTGTCACCCCAGGCGGTGATCCCGTGCCCGCCGAGAACGCACCCGATGGCCTGCGGATTGGCCTCCTTCACGGCCGCGATGTCCAGCCCCAGCTGGAATCCGGGCCGCCGCCACGGCACCCACACGACACTGTCCCCGAAACACTCGGCGGTCAGCTTCTCGCCGTCGGCGGCACACGCCAGCGCGATCCCGGAGTCCGGGTGCAGATGATCGACGTGCGCGGCCTCGACGAGCCCGTGCATGGCGGTGTCGATGGACGGAGCCGCACCGCCCTTCCCGTGCAGGCAGTAGTCGAACGCGGCGACCATCTCGTCCTCGCGCTCGACACCCGGGTAGACGTCGACGAGCGCCCGCATCCGGTCCAGCCGCAGCACGGCCAGCCCGGCCTCGGTCAGCGTCCCGAGATCCCCACCGGACCCCTTGACCCACATCAGCTCGAC
>NZ_MUKA01000333.1 GCF_002150735.1 Streptomyces africanus | reverse complement strand
ACCGGCTTCGGGGGCAGGGGGACGTGGGGTCCGGGTCTCGGGACCCGGGTCTCTGTCGGCGATCTGCTGGTCGTAGTGGACGGTCATCGGAAGTCCCTCGCATCGGTGTTGTGGGGGCGCACCGGCAGCAGCTGCACGGTGGCGTCCCTCCAGGTGCCGTCCGCGGCTTCACCGGCGCGGAACTGGTCGGTGTCGTATGAGGCGTATGAGGCGACCACCGTCGTCTCGCAGTCCTGCCGGTCCGGGAACACCCACGCCCGGAAGAGCAGGAAGCGCAGCACGGTCGCCGCGAGGTTGGCGGCGATGAGGACCGCCAGTTCGGTGGAGTGCGCGGGCNNCGCACCCCGAAGGTGAGCCGCCGGTTCGCCGCGGTGTTGGCGATCGCCGAGACCAGCAGGGCGAGGGCGTTGGCGACCTGGGAGCCGGTGAAGACGCGGAAGCCGCTGTAGAGGAGCAGGTAGAAGAGGGTGGAGAGGCCGCCCACCACGCAGAATCCGACCAACTGGCGGGCGAGGCCCCGCGGTACGTCCTCGATCTCACGGTCGCGCGGGTCGTCGCCGAACGGCCGGGCGAGCCGGTCCAGCGGCAGCGAACCGGTGGCCAGGGCTCTGCCGACCCGCCACACGCCCTTGAGGTCGTCGGTCGCGGTTCTGACGATGTGGACGGTCGAGTCGGGGTCGTCGACCCAGTCGACCGGCACCTCGTGGATCCTGAGCCCCGCGCGCTCGGCGAGCACCAGCATCTCCGTGTCGAAGAACCAGCCGGTGTCCTCGATCAGGGGCAGCAGCACCTGTGCCACCTCACGGCGGATCGCCTTGAACCCGCACTGGGCGTCCGAGAAGCGGGCCTGGAGCGAGCCGCGCAGGATGAGGTTGTAGGCGCGGCTGATGAACTCCCGCTTGGGGCCGCGCACCACCCGCGAGCTGCGGGCCAGCCGGGAGCCGATCGCGAGGTCCGAGTGGCCGGAGATCAGCGGCGCCACCAGCGGGAGCAGGGCGTTGAGGTCGGTGGACAGGTCCACGTCCATGTAGGCGAGGACGGGGGCGTCCGAGGCCGACCAGACGGCCCGCAGGGCCCGGCCGCGGCCCTTCTGCTCCAGGCGGAAGGTGGTGACCTCGGGGATCTCCGCCGCCAGCCCTGCCGCCACCTGCGGGGTGGTGTCCGTCGAGGCGTTGTCCGCGATCGTGATGCGGAACGCGTACGGGAACGTGCGGGCGAGGTGCTCGTGCAGTCTGCGGACGCACGGCTGGAGGTCCTTCTCCTCGTTGTAGACGGGGATCACTACGTCCAGGACAGGCGTACCGGCTGGTGCGGCCGGGAGGTGCTCCCGCGCCGGCAGGGTGCCGGGAGAAGAATCGGTTCGCATGGAACCGACTTTCGTCAGGTGCCCTGTCGCGCCCATGTGGTGACGCTGTGGCGTGCCTGTGAGTGCTGCTGCCGGCTCAGGTCCGGCTGCGGCGGCGCGGGCAGCGCGGGCAGGTGCACCGTGAACACGGTCCGCCCGGGCACGCTGTCGACGGTGACGGCGCCGCCGTGCGCACTCGCCACGGCCTGCACGATGGCGAGGCCGAGACCGGTCGAGCCGGTGGCGCGGGAGCGCGCGGAGTCGCCGCGCGCGAACCGTTCGAAGACGTGCGGCAGCAACGCGGCGGGAATGCCCTGCCCGTTGTCCTCGACGTCCACGCACAGCCAGGGGCCGCGCCGCTGGACGCGGGCGGTGACGGTCGTCCCGGGCGGGGTGTGGGTGCGGGCGTTGCCGAGCAGGTTGACGAGGACCTGTTGCAACCGGGCCGCGTCCGCCGACACGAGCGCGGGCTCGTCGGGCAGGTCGAGACGCCAGTTGTGGTCCTGGCCGGCCGCCCGGGCGTCGCTGATCGTGTCGACGACGAGCGGTACGAGGTCGGTCTGCTCGAACTGCAACGGCCGCCCGGCGTCGAGCCGGGCGAGCAGCAGCAGATCCTCGACGAGCAGGGACATGCGCCCGGCCTCGGACTCGATCCGCCGCAGCGCATGCCGGGTGTCGGGCCCGACGTCCTCTCTGCCGCGCCGGGTCAGCTCGGCGTACCCGCGGATGGAGGCGAGGGGGGTCCGCAGCTCGTGACTGGCGTCGGCGACGAACTGCCTGACCCGTGTCTCGCTCTGCTGCCGTGCGTGCAGGGCGCCGTGGACGTGGTCGAGCATCCGGTTGAGGGCGGCACCGACCTGGCCGACCTCGGTGTGCGGATCGGTCTCGGAGTCGGGGACCCGCTCGCTGAGGTTCACCTCGCCGGTGTGCAGGGGGAGTTCGGAGACCCGGGTGGCGGTGGCGGCGACGCGGCGGAGGGGGCGGGTGGCGACGCCGATGAGGACGGAACCGGCGATGGCGGCGGCGACCAGACCGGCGCCGGTGACGCTCACCTCGACGAGGATGAGGGTGTTGATGGTCGTGGTGACCGATTCGGTGGGCAGGGCGACGTAGTAGAGACCTCCGTCTTTTCCGGCGACGTACTGCACGCGGTACTCGCCGAGGCCGGGGATGTCGACGGTGTGCATACCCGTGGTCGGCACCTCGGCGAGGGCGGACTTCTGCTCGTCGGTGAGGTCGACGGCCGAATTCTGCCGGAAGGGGACGTTCTCCTCGGAGTTCTCGGCGATGAACGCCCGGGTGACGCTGCCGTCGGCGCCGACCACGGCGGCGATGGTCTCAGGCTGCGCCGGTCCCTTGAGGAAGCCTGTGATCCTTTCCATCGAGTCGAGGTCGATTCCGCCGCCGGGCTTCATGGGTCCCGACAGCCGCTTGCCGACGTCCTCGACCTGCCCGTTCAGCTGCTCGTACAGATGCGACCTGAGGGCGAGGGTCGTCACCGTCCCGATCACCGCGCACACCACGGCGATCAGCACCACGGACGCGACGACGAGCCGCGTCCGCAGCGTGCGCGGCTTGCCCACCCTCTGCTGCGTACCCGGCCGTCGCCGCCCGCTCATGAGGCGGCGGGCTTGATCAGGTAACCGGCACCACGCCGGGTGTGGATCATCGGCTCCCGTCCCGCGTCGATCTTCCGCCGCAGATACGAGATGTACAGCTCGACGACGTTGGCCTGCCCGCCGAAGTCGTACGACCACACGCGGTCGAGGATCTGCGCCTTGCTGAGCACGCGCCGCGGATTGCGCATCAGGAACCGCAGCAGCTCGAACTCGGTCGCGGTCAGGTGGATGTTCTCACCGGCCCGGGTCACCTCGTGGCTGTCCTCGTCGAGGGTGAGGTCGCCGACGACCAGCGTGGAGTCGGAGCGCCGGTCGGCGGCACCGGACCGCCGTATCAGCCCGCGCAGCCGCGCGACGACTTCCTCGAGGCTGAACGGCTTGGTGACGTAGTCGTCCCCGCCGGCCGTCAGCCCGGCGATCCGGTCCTCGACGGCGTCCTTGGCGGTGAGGAAGAGAACCGGCACGTCGGGCAGCTCACGGCGCAGCCGCCCGAGCACGGCCAGCCCGTCCATGTCGGGCAGCATCATGTCGAGCACGACGGCGTCGGGCCGGAAGTCGCGCGCGGTCTGGAGGGCGCCCGTGCCGTCACCGGCGCTCCGGATCTGCCATCCCTCGTAGCGCAGGGCCATGGACAGCAGCTCGGTGATCGACATCTCGTCGTCCACCACAAGCACTCGGACGGGGCTCCCGTCCGGCCTCAGCAGTTCGGTGCGCCCCTGGGGCGAGGTCGTGGTCATGGTGCACACGATGTCGGCGTGCTCTGAGAGCACCCTTTCGGCAGCCTGTGATTTCCCTGAGAAACACACAGGGACTTCTCAGGGAACGGCTGAGAACGCCGGCGGGCGGGGTTCATGAGCGGCCGGGTCAGAACAACCCGTCCTGCACCCCGGCCTCCTCCTTGAACTCCCGCACCGGCACGGTCATTTCCACACCCACGGCAGGCACCAGCCCCCACCCACGCATCAGCCGCGTATCCAGTACGACGACCCCGCCCCCGGTCGCCAGATGCAGATCGGGCCCGGCAGCAGCCACGAGCTCCCCGCTCACGACCCCACCGGCGACGAGCTCACCCACCTCCCCGACGGCGACGGGCAGCCCGGCGAGCCCGAACACCTGCACGTGATCGACCACGCGCAGAGGCTCCCGCACGAGCGACTCCGGCCACACGGGAAGCGCCACGGCCCGCGCATGCAACTCGGCGACCTCGACGGCCCGGTCAGCCGCCGCCTCCGGCAGCACGGCCCGCACGACCCGCTTCTCGGCGTAGGGAATCCGGTCGGGCACCCGCAGCGCGGCCCGCAACAGCTCCTCCGTACGCCGCGCGGCCATGAGCGGCCCGACACCGAGCCAGCTGAAGCACACAGCGCCCTGCTCCAGCAGCCGCGCGGAGCCCCGTTCTTCGGCCGTGATCCCGACCTTGACCATGCCGGGCCCGAACCACGCCAGATACACGTGATACGGCCGCGGATCGTCCGCGATCGTGTCGGCAGCCACGGAGTGCGCCCGGTCCAGCCGCGCACACTCCTCGCACCGCGCCGCCGTCCTGCGCGCCGACACGGCCGCCCCCGTCGGACAGGCATGCCCCCGAGCTCCCACGCATGTCCGCACGCCCCCTTCCGCGACCCCGAAGGCCACGCGTTTCCCCGAGGTCAGCGCACTGCGCCGGCCACCGTCCCACACCAGCACGGGACCGCCGGCGGACCACCGCAGTCCCGAGCACCTCCATGCCTGTGCCATCTCTGCCGAGCGTAGAGGCCACCACTGACAACGGCGTCGGGCGAGCAACAGCGTCCGAATCAGCGCCCGATTCAGCGCCTGGTGTCGGCCCCCACGGCAGCGGGTTCGCTCTCCCCGCCCACACGCACATCACCGGGTACGACCAGGCGCCCGGCCACCTGCTCGGTCCGCCCCCGCCCGGCCAGCCGGCACCCGAGGCACTCGGCATGCCCGGCCCGCGCCCCCGAGTCCCGCACCCGCCAGCCCCACTCCTCCCGGGGCCGGATTCCCGGTCCCTTCCCCCAGCCGGCCAGATGCAGCGCCCAGGTGACCAACAGCCCGACCACCCCGATGGCGAGCCCCCCGGCGATCAGCACACCGGAGCCGAAACACACCCCGGCCCCGGCCGCGACGGCCCCGACACTCCCGATCCCGGTTCCGACCCATCCCGCGACGGTATGCCCGTGGTCATACTGATGTGCGCTCATATGCTGCCCCCTTACACCCCAAGGCCCGGGGACCCGCGCCCCCGAACCCCTCACCAGCTAAGCCTTTTAGAACCCAAACATCTCACGAACTAAGGGATCTGGGAATGCAAGCCAAGCCGCGTCCGGCCGCCACGCCGGAGCAGGCACTGTCGGCGATGGACCACCTCATCGCGACCCACCTGGTCGGACAGCACGAGATCGCCCAGCAGGTAGGCCTGAGTGTGACCGACCTCACCTGCTTCGCCTACGTCATCGAAGCCGGTGAGAACCTGCCCACGGCCGGCGACCTGGCAGCCCGCGTCCACGTCACGACGGGCGCGGTCACCGGCATCCTCAACCGCCTGGAACGCGCCGGCTACATCACCCGCCGCCCCGACCCGACCGACCGCCGCCGCATCCGCGTAGCCGCCCGGCCCGACGCGGTCGCCCGCGTCCGAGAGGTCTACGAGCCCTACTACGCCCGCCTCAGGACACTCTTCGCGGACTACTCCCCCGACGAAATCGCCGTCCTGAACGACTGGTTCACCCGCGCGAGCGGCATGGCGGCGAACTACTTGGAGGAACACTGCCGGACCGACTGAACCAAGGCCCTGGGCCTGGGCAACTTCCCTGCCTCACCATGTCCCACCTGGCTACAGTGAGTTGATCGGGAAATGGGGCGTGGAGGACGGGGGACGGTCGTGGAGGCAACTCCTGCCGCGGTGACGGCCGCCGAAGCCGTATTGTCCGAGTTCCAGCAGAATCTGGTGGTCGCCGTCGTGGGCACGGTCATCGGCGTGCTGGGAACCGTCGCGATCGAGCGCATGAAACTCCGCCGTGAACCGACGAAGCGGCTCTCCTGGGACGCCGAGGTTCACAACGCCATGGTGTCCGCTAACGAGACGATCCGACAGCAACTCCGGCTGACCTACAACGGATACCCCATCCAGGGGCTGAGTTCCGTCGCGTTCCGTGTCGAGAACACCGGCAACCGAGCCGTCAAGAACGAGCACCTGCGTTTCAGCTTCCCAGCCGGCGCACAGGTCATCGAAGCGGTACCGACGTCGGCGCCGGAACGCGAGTTGGGGGTGGCCAGGCGCTCCGATCTTGAGCAGGACAGGAGCGAAGCCGTCTTCACCATCGGCCAGTTGGAGCGGGGCCAATCCGTCGCCCTACGGCTCTCCGTCTCCGCCCGAGACATCACCGGCTGGAAGGTCGTGGCCCACAACGACGAAGGAGACGTCGAGTTCCACGAACGCTCGGCCGCCCGCAGGAGGGAGGACCGCGAACATGTCCCGGCCTTCTTCACACTGGCGTTCCTGCTGTTCACCGTCCCACCTCTCTTCGCCCTGCTCGGCAACGCCGGGAGGCTGGCGGCGCTGGTGCTCGGCGTTGCCTTCCTGACCGCTGCCGCCCCGCACATCGCCCCTACGGGGCGCGCTCTGCGTGACTTCCTGACGAAGCCCGAACTGCCGCCCCAGCACGTGGTCAACATCGAAAGCGCGTCCTCGTCCTCCATCGCGATCGGCACGTCCAGCTCGGCCTCTTCCCACCACGCCTCACCCCCTGATCGGCCGACGCCGTCGTGACGATCCGAACCGAACAACAACAGCTGCCGATGGACAGAAGAGGGCGAAGCCACAGCCATGGAATGGAAGAGCCACAGCGAACGACGCGTCTACACCGACAAGTGGGTGAACCTGTCTCTGGCTGATGTCCAGCAACCGGACGGCAGCAGGTGTGAGTACACGATCGTCCGCCTGCGGCACCTGGCCGTGGCCGCCGTACTCAACGACCGCCAAGAGGTGCTGATGATGTGGCGGCACCGCTTCGTCACGGACACGTGGGCCTGGGAACTTCCCATGGGCCTGGTCGAAGACGGTGAGACGCCCGAGGAGGCAGCCGCCCGCGAAGCCCTGGAGGAAACAGGCTGGCGCCCCGGTCCCGTCAAGCCCCTCATCTACGCCGAGCCGGCCAACGGCATCACCGACTCACAACACCACGTCTTCCGTGCCGACGGCGCGACCTACGTGGGACCGCCTACGGAGAAGAACGAGTCCGACCGCATCGAGTGGATCCCGCTCTCAGACATCCGCGGCATGATCGACCGCCGGGAGATCGTGAGCAGCGGCTCGCTGGTGGGCCTGCTGTACCTGCTCATGGACGAAGCGACCCGCTGACCGTGGGACAAGTCGATCGGCCCAAAGCCCCGCCCATGTGCCGCGCTGCCTACACGTCCTCTCCGGCACCGGCCCTCTGAGACTCCTCGGCAACGAACGAGCCCAGGCCGACCTCGGCTCGGATGAGTCCCTCCGCCTTGAGATGGGCGAGCGCCTTTTGTGCCGTCGAGCTGGCGATGCCGAACTCGGCAGACAACTCGACGACGGAGGGCACACGAGCACCGACCGGGTACTCGCCGTCAGCGATGCGGGTGGCGATGGTTGCGGCGACCTGTCGCCAAACGGGACGGGTGCGGTCAAGCTCGGGGCTCATGCGGTGGACGCTAAAACTCTGCGGTAGACCGCGCGACCGCAGTAGACTGCGGTATACCGCGCTTTGGCGTGAAAACCCCCGCGACGGATGCCGCCGTCCGGGGGCGCGGCCACCAGCCAAACCGATCGGAGCTGACGACGTGACCGACCTTATCCGCCTCCTCACCGCCTGGGCTTCCCTCCTGCTGAAGGGAGGGCGCGGTGCGGGCGTGCCCTCCAAGCCTCCCGCTTCGGTCTTGCCGACCGACGTCCCCCGTGTCCCCAGGCCACCGCTGCCGCGCAGCCCGTATGCCCTCGACGACAGTCCGTTCGACGCAACCACAGTGAGGTCGGTACGTCCGTATGTGGCCGCCCACGAGCAATGCCGACGCGAACTGGCAACCACCGCCCAGGGCCAGAACACGAGCACCGGCCCGTACTGGATCCACGGACTGGAGGCGGCCTGATGCCGAACGATCTCCGTCTGCCCCCTTGGGCCGGCGATGAAGGCAAGCGCTGCTACCTGATCACCGACCACCACGGCGGACCGATCACCCGACTCGCCGATGTCACGGAGTCGATCCAACTCGGCATGGGCAACGAACTTCTCGCTCACTCCCGCAACATGCTGCCGGACACCCCGCCCGGAGAACTCCGCTTCCTCGCCGAGCGCCTGACCGAAGCGCTGGCAGACGCACTCCGTATCGCCGAGAGCCGGGGGATGCGGCTGGAAAGGCTGAACTAGCCGGCGAAGCGAGGGGCGCCCGGCGAATCAGGGTGCCCCTCGTCGTGCGTGGCCCTGGCTGCTGTACGGCCGCCCAAAACGCCAAGAGCCCCGGATCTCTCCGGGGCTCCTGATCTGTGTGCACTCGGCAGGATTCGAACCTGCAACCTTCTGATCCGTAGTCAGATGCTCTATCCGTTAAGCTACGAGTGCTTGTTTTGTTTTTTCGCCGCTCCCGGGCCTTTCGGCTCGCTCGCGGCGACAGGAAGAACATTACATGACTGCCGCCGCCATGTGAAATCCGTTTGCCGTACCCCTTGTGACCTGCACAAATGGCCTCAGACGGGGCTTCGTGATCGGGTGGTGGAGAGGAGCCTTCGTGGGTGGTCCGGTCGTGCTTGAGGTGGCGCAGTGGCAGGGGTCGGGCGCCCCTACGGCCCGTCGGTTGCCCGGTGGGGCTGCCTGGCTGGCCGGGCAGATACCCGCGGGTCGGCGGCGCACGGTGACGCTGGACGACAGCGTCGGAACGGCGCGGGGCGGTGTGCGGAACGCCGATGTGCTGGAGCGCCATCTGGTGGCGGTGCGCGCGGCCTTGGCCGAGGTTCCGCCCGGCGAGCAGACCGTGATCGTCGGCGGTGACTGCGCGGTCGACCTCGCGCCGGTCGAGGCCGCGCTCTCCGCGTTCGGGGACCGGCTCGCGCTGGTGTGGTTCGACGCGCACGGAGACCTCAACACCCCCGAGTCGTCTCCGTCCGGAGCCTTCCACGGCATGGTGCTGCGCGCGCTCATCGGCGACGGGCCGGAGGGCCTGCGGCCCGCGCGGAGCCTGTCGGCCGACCGCGTCGTACTGGCGGGCGCGCGGTCACTGGACCCGGGTGAACAGGCTCTTGTCGAGAGCCGCGGCATACGGCACCTCGGCGTCGAGCAGCTGGCAGAACCAGCTCCTCTCCTGGCTGCCGTGCGCGCGACCGGCGCCGAGGCGGTGTACCTGCACATCGACCTCGACGTCCTGGACCCGACGGTGTTCCCGGCCGTCGGTACACCCGAGCCGGGCGGGCTCGGCGTGGAGGAGCTGCTCGGGGCGGTGCGGGCACTGACTGAGGAGTTCCCTCTCGCCGGCCTCGCGCTCACCGAGTACGAGCGGACGGAAGCTGCCGGCCAGGAGGAGGTGGTGCTGCGGCGGATCGTCGACGGACTGTTCGGGGCCGGGCCGGAGAAAACGGCTTAGAACGCGACTCAGGGAGTCCAGCCATGCGAGGCCGAACTCCCTGGTCAGGATGCGGAGGCGGAGGGATTTGAACCCTCGATGGGCTTTAAGGCCCAAACCGCATTAGCAGTGCGGCGCCATAGACCGGACTAGGCGACGCCTCCAGTGCGCATCCGCTCGCGCGAGCGCGAGTCGGTGCGTGCCGATGATGACACAGTCGAGCGTGCTGTCACCAATCGACCCCCACGGTACTAGGCGGGAAGGTCGCAGGGCAAAGGCCTTGTAGGGGTGTCGGGCGGCTGGGCGTGCGATGGCGTTGTGCGGCGCGTCCACCCGGCGCGCAACGTAGCGGGCCGCGCCGCGTTAGTCAGGTCATGTCGCATGCCATTCGCCGGGCTGAACCCGGAAACGTGTCCCGGAGCTCCCTCACCTCTCCGACCACAGCTCGACCCCGTCTGCGGCGGCTCGTCGTCGGTGCCGCCGCCTCCGTCGCCGCCTTCGGGGCGATGGCCGGGGTGTCCCCGGCCGCCGCGTACGCCCAGGCGGGCCCGTCCCCGGTGCAGCTCGGTGGGGGTCAGGGCCCGGGCCGGGACCACCTCACCGTCGCCGTGCGGAACGCGGGCAGTGGGGTCGACGGGACGTACGAGTTGTACTGCGGGCCCGACGGCGGCAGTCATCCCGATCCGCGCGGGGCCTGCGCCGCCCTGGAGCGGGACACCCGGTGGGGGAGGGACGTCTTCGCACCCGCCCCGGAAGGCGGCTTCTGCACCATGCAGTACGGCGGGCCGGCCACCGCGCGGGTCACCGGCACCTGGGCCGGGCGGCGCGTCGACGCCACGTACGACCGGCGTGACGGCTGCGGGATCGCCCGCTGGGACCGGCTCGTGCCGCTGCTGCCGGACATGAGGTCCGGGAGGCGTTTCTGAGGGAACCGCGGCGGTTTCGCCCCGTGTCGCCGCTCGCGCCCCTTTCCGGCCACCTCACGGCCCCATTCGGCCACCCGGGCAAAAAGGTACAGAAACGCTGCCCTCGTAAAGGTCCCGCGAAGGTCCCGCGACGTCGTCGCAGGAGGACGGGCGTGTGACGGTTACTCGGTCGTCAGTTCGGGGTCACTTCCTCGTGCGACCTCGCCCCCATCCGGCGTCGCGGGCGCAACCGCAGCCCTTAGACTCCCTCGCGTGACACGCCGCGGGACGGTTGGCAAGATGGCCCGAGCGGTCGGCAAGGTGCGGTAACAGGGAGGAAGCGTCTCGTGAGCAGCAGGCCATCCCGAGGCGCTGCTCGCCTCGCAGCCATACTGGACGCTCTGCCGGACGCGTTGGTGCTGGTCAATGCCAACGGGACGGTCGTCAACGCGAACACCATCGCCCTGGAGGCCTTCGAGACGCCGGGGACCGCTCTGGTGGGGCGCGGGCTGCTCGATCTGCTGCCGCAGTTCGACTCCAAGCTCATCCCGGGGTCCATGCGGCGCCCCGAGCACCTCGATCCGCATGCCCGGACCAAGCCGACCCGGATGATCGCGCGCAGGACGGACGGGACCGAGTTCCCCGTCGAGGTCACCAGTGCGAATCTGGAGAACGGGCAGCAGGCCTACGACGGTTACGGCTACACCGGCGACGAGCTGCTCATGCTCGTCGTGCGCGACCTGTCCGGGACCGTGGACACCGAGGCCGAGCTGGCGCGGTCGCAGCGGCAGACCGAGATGATTCTGCGGGCCGCGGCCGAGGGCGTCGTCGGGACCGACACCGACGGACGGATCGTGCTCGTCAACCCGGCCGCCGCTCAGATACTGGGTTTCCGGGCCAGCGATCTCGGCGGGCGCGTACTGCACGATCTCGTGCTGCACTCGCGCGCCGACGGATCGCCCTTCCCGTACGACGAGTCGCCGCTCGCCGACACCCTGCGCTCCGGGCGCAAGCACCGGGTGCGCGGGCAGGTGCTGTACGCCAAGGACGGCGGCAAGGTGCCGGTCGATCTGACGACCGCGCCCGTGCGCGACGGCGAGCAGCTCGTCGGTGCCGTGATGACCTTCACCGACCGGCGGCCGTACGACGCCGTCGTCGAGGAGAAGGAGGCGGCGCACAAGCGTCACGAGGAAGAGCTGGAGCGGATCGCCGAGGAGCACGCCTCCGAGCTGACCGCGCTGCGCCAGCAGCACGTCACCGAGCTGGAGGAACTGCAAGAGCGGCACGCCGAAGAGCTCGGCGCGAACGAGGAGCGGTACGCCGCCCTCGGGGAGCGGGAGAAGGACCGGTACGAGGCGCTCGCCGCGCGGCACGAGCAGTTGCTGACCCTGCTCGGGCGGTCGCTGCGCGGGCCGCTGGAGGAGCTGCGGCGCGAGCTGGCCGCGCTGGCGGCGGACGACGCCGGGCAGCTGTGGCCCGAGGCCAACCAGGTGCTGCACCACCTGTCCGCCGGCTATTCGCGCATCACGACGCTCATCGACAACGTCCTCGGCTACCAGCGGCTCGACGCGGGCGGCGAGGGCATCTCCCGTACGAAGGTGATGCTGGACGCCGTCGTCGCCGCCGGTGTCGACGGGGCCGTCGAGCTCATCGGGCCCGGGCGGGTGCAGTTCGCCGTGCACGCCCCGCCCATCGAGGCCGAGGTCGATCCCCGGCTGCTCGCCACCGCCCTCGCGCATCTGGTCGCCGACGTGGCGGGGGTCGACGCGACCGGCAACACGCCCGTGTCGGCGGGCGGTTACCTGGACAACACCGTCGTGGTGGCGGCGGCGCAGCGCGGTGAGGTCGTGCGCATCGAGGTGCGCGGGCCGTACGCCGGCGGCGACACCGTGCACGAGCCGATCGTCCGCGGGATCGTCCGGGCCCACGGCGGCGTGCTCCAGACGCATGAAGTGCCGGGGATGAGCGGTAACGCGTACGTCCTCGAAGTGCCGATCGGGGGC
>NZ_MUKA01000332.1 GCF_002150735.1 Streptomyces africanus | reverse complement strand
TTCGGGGTGTTCGCGCCGGGCGGCCCGGCGCGAACACCCCGAAGGGGGCCGCGCGCATGGCCAGACCGTCGCTCCAGGCGTGCCGGTGCTGGGCGGAGATGGGGGCGGCCAGGCCCCGCCGGAGGTTCTCCAGCGTGCCGCGCTCACTGAAACCGGCGCCCCGGAAGGGGCCCTCGTCCCGGTCGGCGATCCACTCGTGCCAGGCCGCCTCCACGTGCGCGGGGGTCAGTGCCGAGCCGTGCCGGGCCAGGAGGAGGCCCGAGAAGATCGCGTACTCGGTGTCGTCCGTGCCGGCGGGGTGCTCGGCGACGTAGCCGGTGATACGGCCCCACCGCGCGCGGATCTCGGAGGGCTTCAGGTTCTCGGCCGGGGCCCCGAGCGCGTCACCGACAGCCAGGCCCAGGAGGGCGCCACGTGCGCGTGCGCGGAGTTCGGTGGCGTCCCCGGGCGCCGGTACGGAGGGGATGCAGGCGATCGATGCCATGGGGAAGGTGTCCCACTGCGGCGACCGCCCCGAGCCTCGGGAGCCACAGCATCACCCGGTCGACATCTGTGCAAGATCACCATCAAGTGAGCGCGGAAGGGTAAAACCGCAGGTTAGCGCAGCCTTTCCTTGCTGGCGGTCTCGGAATTCACGGCGTACTTTGTGTGTTGTAAAAATCTGGAACTCGTCCAGAGAAACGGTTCGGCAAGGGGAGCGGGGATATTTCATGGCCATCATCGAGACCGAGGCGGCGCTGCACGAGGCGCACCGGGACAACCACACCCACCGGGACGTCAACGGCGGCTGGCTGCGTCCCGCGGTGTTCGGTGCGATGGACGGCCTCGTCTCCAACCTGGCCCTGATGACCGGTGTCGCGGGCGGCTCGGTCGGCCAGCACACCGTCGTCCTCACCGGCCTCGCGGGCCTGGCCGCCGGCGCCTTCTCCATGGCCGCCGGCGAGTACACCTCCGTCGCCTCGCAGCGCGAGCTCGTCGAGGCCGAGCTGGACGTGGAGCGGCGCGAGCTGCGCAAGCACCCGAAGGACGAGGAGGCCGAGCTCGCCGCGCTCTACCGGGCGCGCGGAGTCGAGGCGCGACTGGCCGACGAGGTCGCCCGGCAGCTGTCGAAAGACCCCGAGCAGGCGCTGGAGATCCATGCCCGGGAGGAGCTGGGTATCGACCCCGGCGACCTGCCCTCGCCCACCGTGGCCGCGGTGTCGAGCTTCGGCTCCTTCGCGCTGGGCGCGCTGATCCCCGTCCTGCCCTATCTGCTGGGTGCGAGCAGCCTCTGGCCGGCCGTGCTGCTGGCGCTGCTCGGGCTCTTCCTGTGCGGCGCGGTGGTGGCCCGGGTGACGGCCCGCACCTGGTGGTACAGCGGGCTGCGGCAGCTGTTCCTGGGAGGCGCTGCGGCCGGTGTGACGTACGCCCTGGGCAGCTTGTTCGGAACGGCCGTAGGATAGCTCGGCTCGGACTTATGCGAGGGGCCGTATAAGTAGCCGTTACTTGCTGGTTTCGAACGCGCAATCACCGGGCATGAGCCGTAAGCGCTGCGGGCAATGAGGCCCGTGGGCGCGCTCGGCGGGGTGGGCGAAGACGCCCGTCCCCGCCCCAGGCCCGACGGGCATCGATCTCACCCGGTCGTTCCGTACGGGCCCCCCATAGCTTCCACCGTCGGTGCGGTACCCCCGCCGCGAGCCGCTGGTGTCCGCATGTTGGGACGGATTATCCCGGTTCCCGAGAACCGCTCCATCATGTAACCTGCACGAAATTTTGCGATCACGCGAGGGCCAACGTCGTCCCTCGGCACCATGCATATGCCACATGACGACGACGGGAGAGCCGATGCGTACGCCGCGCCAGCCGTCCCAGCATTCCGCGAATGGCCAGAACTGGTCCTTCATGGATGCTCGCCCTGCTGCGCAGGGTATGTACGACCCCCGCAACGAGCACGACGCCTGTGGCGTCGGCTTCGTCGCCACCCTTACCGGCGAGGCGTCCCACACCCTGGTCGAGCAGGCCCTGACCGTCCTGCGCAACCTCGAACACCGCGGTGCCACCGGCTCCGAGCCCGACTCCGGCGACGGCGCCGGCATCCTGTCGCAGGTCCCGGACGCCTTCTTCCGTGACGTGGCCGGATTCGAACTGCCCGCGGCGGGTGCCTACGCCGTCGGCACCGCCTTCCTGCCGGAGGACTCCGCCGCCGACGCCGTCTCGCGCATCGAGACGATCGCGGCCGAAGAGGGCCTGACCGTCCTCGGCTGGCGCGAGGTGCCGGTCGCCCCCCAGCTGCTGGGTGCCACCGCCCGGTCGACCATGCCGGTCTTCCGCCAGATCTTCGTCGGCGACGGCGTTTCGGAGGGCATCGCCCTCGACCGCAAGGCCTTCGTGCTGCGCAAGCGCGCCGAGCGCGAGGCCGGCGTGTACTTCCCGTCGCTGTCCGCGCGGACCATCGTCTACAAGGGCATGCTGACCACCGGCCAGCTGGAGCCCTTCTTCCCGGACCTGTCCGACCGCCGCTTCGCCTCCGCGATCGCGCTCGTGCACTCCCGGTTCTCGACGAACACCTTCCCGTCGTGGCCGCTGGCCCACCCGTACCGCTTCGTCGCGCACAACGGTGAGATCAACACCGTCAAGGGCAACCGCAACTGGATGGTGGCCCGCGAGTCGCAGCTCGTCTCGGACCTGTTCGGGTCGGACGAGAAGGCCATCGAGCGGATCTTCCCGGTCTGTACGCCGGACGCCTCCGACTCCGCCTCCTTCGACGAGGTCCTCGAACTCCTGCACCTCGGCGGCCGTTCCCTGCCGCACTCCGTGCTGATGATGATCCCGGAGGCGTGGGAGAACCACGACTCCATGGACCCCAGCCGGCGCGCCTTCTACCAGTTCCACTCCAACCTGATGGAGCCCTGGGACGGCCCGGCCTGCGTCACCTTCACCGACGGCACCCAGGTCGGCGCCGTGCTCGACCGCAACGGCCTGCGCCCCGGCCGCTACTGGGTCACCGACGACGGCCTCGTCGTCCTCGGCTCCGAGGTCGGCGTCCTCGACATCGACCCGGCCAAGGTCGTCCGCAAGGGCCGCCTGCAGCCCGGCCGCATGTTCCTCGTCGACACCGCCGAGCACCGCATCATCGAGGACGACGAGATCAAGGCCGAGCTCGCCGCCGAGCAGCCGTACGGGGAGTGGCTGGAGGCCGGCGAGATCGAGCTCTCCGACCTGCCCGAGCGCGAGCACATCGTCCACACCCACGCCTCGGTCACCCGCCGCCAGCAGACCTTCGGCTACACCGAGGAGGAGCTGCGCGTCCTCCTCGCGCCGATGGCCAAGGCCGGTGCCGAGCCCATCGGCTCGATGGGCACCGACTCGCCGATCGCCGCGCTGTCGGACCGCCCGCGCCTGCTCTTCGACTACTTCACCCAGCTGTTCGCCCAGGTCACCAACCCGCCGCTGGACGCCATCCGCGAGGAGCTCGTCACCTCGCTGCGCTCCTCGCTGGGCCCGCAGGGCAACCTGCTCGACCCGAGCGCGGCCTCCTGCCGCAGCGTCGTGCTGCCCTTCCCGGTGATCGACAACGACGAGCTGGCCAAGCTCATCCACATCAACGCCGACGGCGACATGCCCGGCTTCAAGGCCGCGACCCTGTCCGGCCTGTACCGGGTGCACGGCGGCGGCGAGGCCCTCGCCGCGCGGATCGACGAGATGTGCGCCGAGGCCGACGCCGCGATCGAGAACGGCGCCCGCCTGATCGTCCTGTCGGACCGCCACTCGGACGCCGAGCACGCGCCGATCCCCTCGCTGCTGCTCACCGCGGCCGTCCACCACCACCTCATCCGCACCAAGCAGCGCACCCAGGTGGGCCTGCTGGTGGAGGCCGGTGACGTCCGCGAGGTCCACCACGTCGCCCTGCTCATCGGCTACGGCGCCGCCGCCGTCAACCCGTACCTGGCGATGGAGTCCGTCGAGGACCTGGTCCGCGCCGGCACCTTCCTGCCCGGCATCGAGTCCGAGAAGGCCATCCGCAACCTCATCTACGCCCTGGGCAAGGGCGTGCTGAAGGTCATGTCCAAGATGGGCATCTCGACCGTCGCCTCCTACCGCGGCGCCCAGGTCTTCGAGGCGGTCGGTCTCGACGAGACCTTCGTCGAGAAGTACTTCAACGGCACGGCCACCAAGATCGGCGGCGTCGGCATCGACGTCATCGCCAAGGAGGTCGCCGCCCGGCACGCCAAGGCCTACCCGGCCTCCGGCATCGCCCCGGCGCACCGCGCCCTCGACATAGGCGGCGAGTACCAGTGGCGCCGCGAGGGCGAGCCGCACCTGTTCGACCCGGAGACGGTCTTCCGCCTCCAGCACTCCACGCGCTCCGGCCGCTACGACATCTTCAAGAAGTACACCGAGCGCGTGAACGAGCAGTCCGAGCGGCTGATGACGCTGCGCGGCCTGTTCGGCTTCAAGTCCGACCGGGGGCCCATCCCGATCGACGAGGTCGAGCCGGTCTCCGAGATCGTCAAGCGGTTCTCGACGGGCGCCATGTCGTACGGCTCCATCTCGCAGGAGGCGCACGAGACCCTCGCCATCGCCATGAACCAGCTGGGCGGCAAGTCCAACACCGGTGAGGGCGGCGAGGACGCGGAGCGCCTGTACGACCCGGCCCGCCGGTCGTCCATCAAGCAGGTCGCCTCCGGCCGCTTCGGTGTGACCTCCGAGTACCTGGTCAACTCCGACGACATCCAGATCAAGATGGCCCAGGGCGCCAAGCCCGGGGAGGGCGGCCAGCTGCCCGGCCACAAGGTCTACCCGTGGGTCGCCAAGACGCGGCACTCGACGCCGGGCGTCGGCCTCATCTCGCCGCCCCCGCACCACGACATCTACTCCATCGAGGACCTGGCCCAGCTGATCCACGACCTGAAGAACGCGAACCCGCAGGCGCGGATTCACGTCAAGCTGGTCTCCGAGGTCGGTGTCGGCACGGTCGCCGCGGGTGTCTCCAAGGCGCACGCGGACGTCGTCCTCATCTCCGGCCACGACGGCGGCACCGGCGCCTCGCCGCTCACGTCGCTGAAGCACGCCGGCGGACCCTGGGAGCTCGGCCTCGCCGAGACCCAGCAGACGCTGCTGCTCAACGGCCTGCGCGACCGCATCGTCGTCCAGACCGACGGCCAGCTGAAGACCGGTCGTGACGTGGTCATCGCCGCGCTGCTCGGCGCCGAGGAGTTCGGTTTCGCGACCGCGCCGCTCGTCGTCTCCGGCTGCGTCATGATGCGCGTCTGCCACCTGGACACCTGCCCGGTCGGCATCGCCACGCAGAACCCGGTGCTGCGCGAGCGGTACAACGGCAAGGCCGAGTACGTCGTGAACTTCTTCCAGTACATCGCGCAGGAGGTCCGCGAGATCCTCGCCGAGCTGGGCTTCCGCTCCATCGAGGAGGCCGTCGGCCACGCCGAGACCCTCGACGTCACGCGTGCCGTGGACCACTGGAAGGCGCAGGGCCTGGACCTGGCACCGCTGTTCCACGTGCCCGAGCTGCCCGAGGGCGCGGTCCGCCACCGGCTGATCGCCCAGGACCACGGTCTGGAGAAGGCGCTCGACAACCAGCTGATCAAGCTCGCCGCGGACGCCCTGTCCGCCTCGGACGCCACCGAGGCCCAGCCGGTCCGCGCGCAGGTGCAGATCCGCAACATCAACCGCACGGTCGGCACCATGCTCGGCCACGAGGTGACGAAGAAGTTCGGTGGCGCCGGCCTGCCCGACGACACCATCGACATCACCTTCACCGGGTCCGCCGGCCAGTCCTTCGGCGCCTTCGTGCCGCGCGGTGTCACGCTGCGTCTGGAGGGCGACGCCAACGACTACGTCGGCAAGGGCCTCTCCGGCGGGCGGCTCGTGGTCCGCCCGGACCGCGCGGCCGACCACCTCGCCGAGTACAGCGTCATCGCCGGCAACACCATCGGCTACGGCGCCACCGGCGGCGAGATGTTCCTGCGCGGCAAGGTCGGCGAGCGGTTCTGCGTCCGCAACTCCGGTGCGACGGTCGTCTCCGAGGGCGTGGGCGACCACGGCTGCGAGTACATGACCGGCGGCCACGCGGTGGTGCTCGGCGAGACGGGCCGCAACTTCGCGGCCGGTATGTCCGGCGGTATCGCGTACGTCATCGACCTGGACCGCGACAACGTCAACGTCGGCAACCTGGACGCGGTCGAGGCGCTGGACGACACCGACAAGCAGTGGCTGCACGACGTGGTCCGCCGCCACCAGGAGGAGACGGGCTCCACCGTCGCCGAGAAGCTCCTGGCCGAGTGGGACACCGCCGTCGAGCGCTTCAGCAAGATCATCCCCAGCACGTACAAGGCAGTGCTCGCCGCCAAGGACGCCGCCGAGCGAGCCGGTCTCTCCGAGACCGAGACCCACGAGAAGATGATGGAGGCGGCGATCAATGGCTGACCCGAAGGGCTTCCTGAACCACGGGCGCGAGGTCGCCAAGTCCCGCCCCGTCGAGGAGCGCGTCCGGGACTGGAACGAGGTCTACGTCCCCGGCTCCCTGCTGCCGATCATCAGCAAGCAGGCCAGCCGCTGCATGGACTGCGGCATCCCGTTCTGCCACAACGGCTGTCCGCTCGGGAACCTGATCCCGGAGTGGAACGACTACGCCTACCGCGAGGACTGGGCCGCCGCCTCCGAGCGGCTGCACGCGACGAACAACTTCCCGGAGTTCACGGGCCGGCTGTGCCCCGCTCCCTGTGAGTCGGCGTGTGTGCTCGGCATCAACCAGCCGCCGGTCACCATCAAGAACGTCGAGGTCTCGATCATCGACAAGGCGTGGGAGACCGGGGACGTCGCCCCGCAGATCCCCGAGCGCCTGTCCGGCAAGACCGTCGCCGTCATCGGCTCGGGCCCGGCCGGTCTGGCCGCCGCCCAGCAGCTGACGCGGGCCGGCCACACCGTCGCCGTCTACGAGCGCGCGGACCGCATCGGAGGCCTCCTCCGCTACGGCATCCCCGAGTTCAAGATGGAGAAGCGGCACATCAACCGCCGTATCGAGCAGATGCGCGCGGAGGGCACCCGCTTCCGCACCGGCATCGAGATCGGCCGCGACCTGAAGGCGACGGACCTGAAGAAGCGCTACGACGCGGTCGTCCTGGCCGTCGGCGCCACCACGGCCCGTGACCTGCCGGTGCCCGGCCGCGAGCTCAAGGGCATCTACCAGGCCATGGAGTACCTGCCCCTGTCGAACAAGGTCCAGGAGGGCGACTACGTGGCGCCCCCGATCTCGGCCGAGGGCAAGCACGTCGTGGTCATCGGCGGCGGCGACACCGGCGCCGACTGCGTCGGTACGGCCCACCGCCAGGGCGCGGCCTCCGTCACGCAGCTGGAGATCATGCCCCGCCCGAACGACGAGCGGCACCCGACGAACCAGCCCTGGCCGACCTTCCCCATGCTCTACAAGGTCACCTCGGCGCACGAGGAGGGCGGCGAGCGCGTCTACTCGGTCTCGACGACCCACTTCGAGGGCGACGAGGACGGCAACGTGCAGTGGCTGCACCTCACCGAGGTGGAGTTCATCGACGGCCGGCTGACCCCGAAGCCGGGCACCGAGCGCAAGATCCCCGCCCAGCTGGTCACCCTCGCCATGGGCTTCACCGGCACCGACCGCGAGAACGGCCTGGTCGAGCAGTTCGGCCTGGAGCTCGACGAGCGCGGCAACATCGCCCGCGACGAGGACTACCAGACCAACGTGCCGGGCGTGTTCGTCGCCGGTGACGCGGGCCGCGGCCAGTCGCTCATCGTGTGGGCGATCGCCGAGGGCCGCTCGGCGGCGCGCGGGGTGGACCGCCACCTCACGGGCGCCAGCGAGCTGCCGGCGCCGATCCGCCCGACGGACCGTGCGCTGATGGTCTGACCGAGCCCATGAGACAAGTGACCTGACGGTCACCCATGAACGTCCCGCACAAAGGCGTGCGGAACACCGATAGCGCCTGCCCCACAGTCCCCGACCGGACGACCGGGCAGGCGCTGTCGCCTTTCCCCGCTACTTTCCGCCGGGCACGACCCACGTGACGATCACCGCGGCGGCGACGCACAGGACACCGGCCAGGGCGAGCCAGCGCGCGCACTCCACCAGCAGCCAGATGGTCTTCGTCCGCTTCTTCTCGTACCGCAGCAGCCTGCCCGCCTCCAGCAGGATCTCCTCACCGGGCCGTCCGTGCACGGCCAGAACGCCCAGCCAGGAAGCGGCGATCAGGGCGAGGAACCCGGCGATCAGCAGCCCGGTCACCCACCAGCGCGGCGTGTCCGCCAGCTTGCTCAGGTCCTCCTGGCCCTTCAGCACGAACACCGCCGCAAGCAGGCCGGTGAGCGAGGCGAGGAAGTTGCGGTACCCCTCGGCCTGATGCAGCGCCGCCTGCAACTGCCGATCCGGGGAGGCCATCTCGCGACAGCGGCGGTCCGCGTCGCGGAGCTGCTGTGGCGTGGGCGTGAACGTCATGGCGTCGCCCCGGGCTGCCCGGGCGAGGGCGGCGCCGCGATGGTCAGCAGGGCGCCGCAGCCCCGGGGCTCGCTCGCGGGGCGGTTCATGTGCAGGGTGCGGCACTGACACAGGGTGTGGAACGGCTCGGGCCCCGGCTCCTCGCGCCGGTCGAAGAAGCCGCCCTTGGCGACCGGGGGCTGCCCGAAGGGCCAGGTCCTCGTCATCGGGCAGGTGCAGACCGGGCAGGTCCCGGAGGCTTCGTACTGGGCGTCGTCGCCGTTCCTGCGCACGACCCAGCGGAAAGTGAGGACGGGGGTGTGGACGGCGTCGGGGTCGTACTCGATCGGGGGCGTCACTCGGCGGTGCCTTCCAGGTGAGGGGCTTCGGCGGAGAGTTCGAGGGAGAAGAGGTCCGCATACCGGGCCAGCCGCTCGCGCACTTGGCTCTCGGGCAGGTCCGTCTCCTCCGCGCTGAGCGTGATGTGGTCCTCGGAAACGACGCCGGCCAGGGCGGGGGCCCGGCCGGTGAGCTGCTCGGTGAGGATGATCAGGTCCTGCCAGTCGGGGACCCGGTCGGCCACCTCGACCTCGGGCCTGCCGACGGTGACGTCCAGTCCCAGGCAGGCGAAGGGGGCGTAGCGGTCGTACGTCGTGCCGAGGGTCCAGTCGAAGCGGCCGGCTGTGCGGACGAGTTCGAGGGGGCCGAGGACACAGGACTCGTCGCCGATGCCGAGGAGACCCGGGCTGAAGGCGGCGAGGTCGAACAGGTCCGGTGTGTGGTCCCGCACGGCCGCGAACTCGGGGCTGTCGGGGGCGCAGGGGGGTGGAGGCGCGCCGAGCGGGACGAAGCGGGCCAGGTGCTCAAGGGATGCGGCGAGGGTGCGGCGCATGCCGTACGCGTGGTGCAGCAGTCGCGAGAGCCGGAGGTCCGGCAGAAATCCGCTCGACGAGTGCCGCAGGAGTGCGGTGACGTCCTGGGACGTCGCTTGCAGGTCCAGGACTGCGGGGTCCGGCCGGGTGACGGAGACGGGCAGGATCTGGTCCTGTCCTGTCAGCCGCTGCACGATGTCGCCGATGGGGCGCCGCTCCGAGGCGCTGAGCTGGACGAGGACCGGGGGTGTCACGCCCTGCTCGTCCAGATGCCTGCCGGACGCCGCGATCGTGTGTCCACGGGTGAGGGGGTGGTCCCAGACCTCCAGTTGCCGCACGGTCTCCTCGATGCGGTCCTCGAAACCCGGGGCGAGCAGGCCCGCCGTATTCAGGCGCCGCAGGAGCTTGTCGATCTCGTCGAGGTCGATGTCCGACCGGGGCGACAGGCTCGGGGTGCGAGAGGCCCTGCGCGTGATGACCCTGATGAACTCCCAGGGCGAGACACCGGCGCCACGGCGACGGATCGCAGAGAGCACTTCGGCCGCCAGGGAGGAGGGGATCCAGTCGGCCACCTCGGCGGGCGGCTCGTCGGCGCGTATCCCGGTCACCGGCGTCAGCGCGTTTACCCGTGCGGCCACTTCACTGGGCGGAGTTTGCAACTCCGCGGCCAGCACGAGCAGGCTGGCCATCCGGAGATCGTCGCCACGCCGAAGTGTCCTGTCCCGGTGGACGCTCATTGCCCCGCCGAACAGGGGCCGCTCCATCGCATCGAGTGGACCGTGCGCGACGGCCGCAGGCGAGGGCTCTTCCCGCAGCGAGAAGCCGAGCGGCTCGAACCGCCGGACACGCTCCGCCAAGTCGCTGACAGGCACCCCCGGCTCGGCCCGGGTCAGAAGGTCGACGACCCCCAGCTCACCGGGCCACAGATGCCGTTCCTCGTTCAGTTCCTTGCTTACCAGCAGTGCGGCGTCGCCGCGGGTGGGGACCTCGGCGGCCAGGTCGGCGTCCAGGACGGGTGGGGGCGGCAACTCAAACTGCCAGGTCCGCAGTTCTTCCAGGAGAGCGACAGCGTCCGCGAGGCGCAGGCGATACCGCGCAGCGATCAGCAGGAGCGGAGCGTACAGGGCCGGTTTGTGCAAAGTCCGTGCGCGCTGCATGGAACGCCACATCCTGGACAACTCCACCAGTTTCTTCGTGGGCCGTGCCGTCCTTAGCCCGCGGATTTCCGTCGCGGCGGGAACCTGCGCGCCCAGGATCGCGTAGCGGCGGAGGGCCTTGAGGGGCTCTCCCGACGGCGTGTGTGTCAGGTGTGCAGCGCGCAGTACGGTCTCCCACCCGCGTGGGGCGGAGTCCTTCGGGAAGAGGATCGCGTCCATGCTGGCCGGGACGGGATACCCAGGCGGCAGGAACGTCTTCCCCTCCTGGTGAAGAGCGAGCCGTGCCTTCTGCCACTGTTTGGCGAGGGCGCTCTGGTACTCGCCGAGCAACCCACGCCAGGGGCCTCGGACGTCCTCGTTGCTCTCGTCCATGGGCAGGCATCCGGCGGTTGCGAGAGGTATCGAACGGGGCAGGGTCTGATGCCGAATTCCTGCCGTGGGGAAGATGATGGCCGCGGTGTTGTCCGGCAGCGAGTCGAGCACGACGAAGGCGAGCCGGGGCGATTTCTCGGCGAGGTCCCACAGCCACTGCAGGAGGACCTCCCGCCACCGCGCGGCGGCCCTCGGCGCGGCATCCAGCAGCTCGGACGTCACTGCCTCCTCGTCGTACGAGATAAGGCTGTTGCGATCCACGCTGGGCTCCGGCCGATGCCGTTCCCGCAGATTGACGATATGGCCGTACGACTCCGGCGCGTCCTTGATGACGACTCCGTCCAGCAGCCACCCTCCTGGCCCCTGCACCAGCCAGATGTCCCGGGCGCCCTGGACGGCGTCGCCGTACCAGGGCTTGGGGGTGGGAGGCATGAGCGCTCCGGGCTCCCAGCGCCGGTGCCGTACGACCGTCCGGGTGTCGTCCTTGGTGAGCTCTCGTGCCTCCACCTCGAAGTCCGCCACCCACAGGAAGGACTCGAGCGTGTCCACCAACGAGGGCGGGACGGTGGAATCCTCGCCCAGATAGAGCCGCACCCGCGTCCCACCGTCCAGCGCCACATGCGGATCCTGGCCGATCCGCAGCAGCCCCGAGCCCGACTGGATGTCGGCGCGCAGCGGCTCCAGTTGGAGCGCGCGGCCGTAGTGGTCCACGGGGCTCGTCCAGACGACGACTTCCTCGGCCAGCATGAAGTAGCTGAACACGCCGATGCCGAAACGGGAGTTGAGAGGCATCTCGCCGAGTTCGGCGCGACGCCAGTTGCGGCGCTCCTGGACGAACTCCGGGTCCTGCTCGTACCGCTTGCCGGCACGGGCGAACATCGAGGTCAGCTTGGCGCGGTTCATGCCGGAGCCGTTGTCGGTGCACTCGATGTACGGCCTGCCGTCGGCGTCCCAGCCCTGCGTGAACGTGATCCTCGGCTGCCAGTCGGGCCCGGGACGCCCCTGCACCGCCCCGTACTGCCGGCGCATGTCGCGGTAGCGGCAGGCGTCCAGGGCGTTCTGGTACAGCTCGCGCACCGCCAGCATGGGATCGCCGTAGAGCTGGGTGCCCATCAGCAGGGGACGGATCTCGTCCTCGGCCAGCCGGAAGCGTTCCAGCGGCTGCTTGTACCGCTCGGCCACGGGGACGAGCTGGTCGGTGGTGACGCGCTCGGGGAAACCGCGCAGCAGGGCCGGCGGGGTCGTCCGGGCCTTCTGGCACTCCTGGTGCAGCAGGCTCACGGTCGCGTTCGTGCGCGCGGCGAGCTCCTCGACGGCCACGTGCAGCGCCGGATGGGGGCAGGCGAACCGGACGGTGAGTTGGTAGGGGTCGTCGTCCCGTTCGCCCAGGAGCGTCACGTCGTAGCCGAAGTCGGCGGACAGGGCGGCCACCACGTCGTCCGGGTCCAGGGGCTCGTGGGCGCCGAGGTGGTCGACGAGGACACTCGACATCCGGCGCGGATCGGCGGCCTGGAGGCCGGCCGTCCACAGCAGACGGGCCAGGTCTGAGGCGCGCCACTGGTTCCCGGGCACCGGCGGGTAGGTGCTCCAGTCGTCACCGCCGCGCGCGTCGTTGATACGCGGGCTGGTGCTCGGATGGACCGTCAGATGGCCGAGGACCTGGCGCACCTGGCCGTCGATGGTGAGCCTGGTCGCCTCTCTGACCGGTGTTCCCGTGGGGTCGGCGGCCGCGTCCAGGATCGCGCTCACCAGCAGGTCGAGGATCGTGTCCACGGCCGGGTAGTCGCCCGTGCGTTCCCACAGCAGGTCCCAGTCGGTGATGAAGCGGTGCCGCAGCCAGTGGTCGGCGGCCGCCGTCTGCTCCTTGAGGCCGCGGCGGCGCAGAGTCGCGACGGTGCGCCGGACCTGGGAGTGCGCGCGGGCCACGTCGTGGGCGGCGTCCCGGACCAGGCGGTCGTGGCCTTCGAGGGCGTCGTCCGCGGCGCTCTTGACGTCCATGCCCTCGGGCATCGTCCTGCGCAGTTCCTCCAGCGCGATCGCGACGACGCCCTCCTGCACGACGGGCGCGGCGAGAAGCGCCGCCGTCTCGGCGGGCGAGAGCAGGTCGCGGCCCTCCAGACGGGCCCGCTTGACCAGCGTCTCCGTCCGGTCGACCACCCGGACCGGATAGGTGGGGTCGGTCCACGGGTCGTCCCGGTGCGCGCCCTCGGTGGAGAGGGAGTCCACGATGTGCTCGACCAGCTCGCCGAGCCGCTTCTTGACCCGCTCGTGCACGGCCGCGGTACCCGACGTGTACTCCCACAGGGACGACTGCTCGATCATCGTCGTCCATCGATACGCCTCCTGCGCGCCCTCGCACAGCACGGGGCCGGGGCCGTCCGCGTCCAGGCCGTGCGGGACATACCGGTCGACAGCGGGCGGCATGACGCCCGCGTCGGAGGCGGTCCGGCGCACCGCCGTGCGGGTGTAGCGGACGAGGTCGGCGAAGGTGGTCGGCTGGGTCGTCGGCGCGAGCGCTTTGGCGAGCGCCCGGCCGAACCAACTGCCGTCCTGCGGGTCGGCGTAGGAGCGTTCGCCCCGGCTGCAGCTGTACAGCCAGTACACGTCCTCGGCGGCCGAGAGCACGGTCCTCCTGCTCTGCTCGGCCAGCGGCGTCGGCTCCTCGGTGCGGCAGAGGTCCAGGCACACGACCGTCGTCACGCCGGCGGGCAGCCCGTCGAGCAGTCCCTCGGGGTCGGCGGCTATGAGCGTGCGGTCGAGGAGCGACCGGCCACCGGCCGGGTCCATACGGCCCGGCTGTACGTCGGCGGGCAGGAGATGCTCCCGCTTGCCCACGGTCGTACCGTGACAGGACACGTAGAGGAACGCCGTGTCGCCGGGGGAGCACTCGTCGAAGAACTCCTGGAGGGCGCCGAGCAGTTGGAAGCCGCCCGGGTCGAGCAGCGGCCGTACCTCGTAGTGTGACTGGCGCAGCGCACGGCTCACGAGCTCGACGTCCTCGACGGCACTGTCCAGAGCGGGGAAACGCCGGGCCAGATGCTCGTCCCGCTCCAGTGCGGGGGTCCGCCCCACCCCGACGACCAAAGCCCGTCGTCTGCCCGCTCCAGGGGCCTCGGCCTGTCCCGGTTTCACGCGTCCCCCTCATGCATTTCACGAGTAGGACATCATCGCAGAGCGCGGGGGCCCGAGTGCCGTACTCTCAGGCTCTGTCCCGGTGATCGACAGCCGGTGACCGAGGGGGGAGCCCGGATGGCCGCGATCAGCCTCAGCAAGGTCCAGGAGACCGCCCCCGCGCTGGTCAGCCTGTACAAGAGCGCCGGGGTGTCGCTGCGCAAGCACGGCCTCGACGGCCTGCGCGCCGCGGTCTACCTCGTGGTCGATCACTCCGGCTCGATGAGGCCGTACTACAAGGACGGCAGCGTGCAGGCGCTGGCCGACCGGGTGCTCGGGCTGTCGGCGCACCTCGATGACGACGGCACCGTGCCGGTGGTGGTCTTCTCCACCGACGTCGACGCCGAGACCGAGATCGCTCTCTCCGACCACCAGGGGCGGATCGCCCGGATCGTGGCGGCGCTCGGGCACATGGGCAGGACCAGCTACCACCTGGCGATGGACGCCGTCATCGACCACTACCTCGACAGCGGGGCGACCGAGCCGGCCCTCGTGGTCTTCCAGACCGACGGCGGCCCCCTCAGCAGACTCGCCGCCGAACGGTACCTGTGCAAGGCGGCGAAGCTGCCGCTGTTCTGGCAGTTCATCGGCTTCGGCGACCCGGGCAGCAAGCAGTTCGACTTCCTGCGCAGGCTCGACGAGCTGGCCGTGCCGGGCAAGCGGGTCGTCGACAACGCCGGGTTCTTCCCCGCCGGCGAGGACCCGCGAAGGGTCTCGGACGCCGAGCTGTACGACCGCCTCGTGGGTGAGTTCCCGCAGTGGCTCGCGGCCGCCAGGGCCCAGGGGATCGTACGGGATCCCGGCAGCCGCTGAGCCGCCCGCTCGCTCCCCTGGCCCAACCGGCCCGCCCCTTGGCCCAACCGCCCATACGCCCCATTTGCGTGGCCGCGCCGCCGTGCCACGCTGGGAAGGATGCGACGGGGAGGCGACGACGTATGGGCGACGACGGCGCACGACGGGTGTACGAAACGGCTTCCGCTCGCCGGAGCCCTCCGGCCGGCAAGGGCGAGAAGCTCGCCGACTGGGCGGACGGGCGGCTCGGGCTCTACGCGCTGGCCAGGGCCAACATGCGCAAGGTCTTCCCGGACCACTGGTCCTTCATGCTGGGCGAGGTCACCCTCTACAGCTTCATCGTCCTGATCCTCACCGGCGTCTACCTCACCCTGTTCTTCGAGCCGAGCATGCAGGAGGTCGCCTACCAGGGGTCCTACACACAGCTCAACGGCGTGCTCATGTCCAAGGCGTTCGAGTCCACGCTGGACATCAGCTTCGACGTGCGCGGCGGGCTGCTGATCCGGCAGATCCACCACTGGGCCGCGCTGGTGTTCATCACGGGCATGCTGGTGCACATGATGCGGGTGTTCTTCACCGGCGCCTTCCGCAAGCCCCGCGAGCTCAACTGGGTCTTCGGCTGGACCCTGCTGATGCTCGGCATCATCACCGGCCTGACCGGCTACTCCCTCCCCGACGACCTGCTGTCCGGCACCGGCATCCGCTTCGCGCAGGGCGCGATCCTGTCGGTCCCGATCGTCGGGACGTACCTGTCGTTCTTCCTCTTCGGCGGGGAGTTCCCGGGCGAGGACATCATCGCGCGGCTGTACCCCGTCCACATCCTGCTGCTGCCCGGGATCATGCTGGGCCTGGTGACCGCCCATCTGATCCTGGTCTTCTACCACAAGCACACCCAGTTCCCGGGCCCCGGGCGCAAGGAGCGGTCGGTCGTCGGGATGCCCTTCCTGCCGGTCTACATGGCCAAGGCGGGCGGCTTCTTCTTCCTGGTCTTCGGTGTCCTGGCGGTCATGGGCGGCATCGCCCAGATCAACCCCGTGTGGGCCTTCGGCCCCTACCGCCCCGACCTCGTCACCACCGGCGCCCAGCCGGACTGGTACCTCGGGTTCTCGGAGGGGCTGATCCGGGTGATGCCGGGATGGGAGATCAACCTCTGGGGTCACACGCTTGTCCTCGGCGTCTTCATCCCCTTCTCGCTCTTCCCGCTGATCCTGCTCGCCATCGGCCTCTATCCCTTCATCGAGGCGTGGATCACGGGCGACAGACGCGAGCACCACATCCTGGACCGGCCGCGCAACGCGCCCGTGCGCACCGGCCTGGGCGTGGCCTGGCTGACCCTGTACGCGGTGCTGCTGATCGGCGGCGGCAACGACATCGTGGCCACGCATCTGCATCTGTCCATCAATGTGATCACCTGGTTCGTGCGGATCGGCGTCTTCGTGCTGCCGGTCGCCGCCTTCCTCGTCACGAAGAAGATCTGCATGGGCCTGCAGCGCCGCGACCGCGCCAAGGTGCTGCACGGCAGGGAGACCGGCACCATCAAACGGCTGCCGAACGGCGAGTACATCGAGGTGCACGAGCCCCTCTCGCAGGCGGAGCTGTTCACCCTCACCCAGCACGAGCAGCATCCGCCCTACGAGATGGGGCCCCTGGTCGACGCGGGGGGCGTCCGCCGCAAGGTCAAGCGGTCCGAGCGGCTGCGTGCCCGGCTCGCGAAGGCGATGTTCGGGCCGGACGCGCGGATCGAGAAACCGACGGTGGAGGAGTACCGGCAGATCACCAGCGGCGATCACCAGCGGCACTGACGACCAGGGCCCGGCACGCGTGGGGGTCGCCCCAGGCTGTGCGCAGGGCCCGGGCCTTGGTCAGCCACAGCGACAGGCCGTACTCCGCCGTGTAGCCGATCGCGCCGTGCAGGTGCAGTGCTGTGCGGGCGGTGCTGTACGCCGCCTCGCACGCGGCGGCCTTGGCGGCGGCGGCCTCGGCCGGCCGCAGGGCCAGGGCGGCTCCGAACACCAGCGGGCGCGCGAACTCCAGGGCGATCTTCGCGTCGGCCAGCCGGTGCTTGACCGCCTGGAA
>NZ_MUKA01000331.1:22557-22707 GCF_002150735.1 Streptomyces africanus | reverse complement strand
GGCCCGGGTCAGGACGCCGGCGCGCAGCCGGAAGTGCGAGGAGCCGAAGCGCGGCGCCGCGCCGACCACTTGCCGGCGGAAGTTCAGGGCGCCGTACACGGGCCGCTCGTGGCCGGCCGCCTCGTCGTACGCCCCGCCGAAGATCCGGCT
>NZ_MUKA01000331.1:0-22539 GCF_002150735.1 Streptomyces africanus | reverse complement strand
CGAGGAGGGGCACCTCGCCCGCCGGCCGGTCCGGATGGAAGTTCAGCGTGATCCGCGTCCGCGGATCGACGGCGGGTCCCGACGAGCCGCCCGCCACATGGCGCAGCGCCGCCCGTGCGCGCGCCGGCGCGTCCTGAGGAATATCCACTGGCTCCCCCTTCGTCGATGCTCTTACCCTGACTACAAAACCTAGGACCCCTAGGTTTCGTACGACGACGACCAGGAGCCCTCCCATGAGATCACTCACCGAACAGGACATCCGCAACTCGTTTGTCAACTGCTCCAAGGGAGAGGCCAAGCGTCTGACCGTCCCACGGGACCTCGCCGAGCGGCCCTGGGACGATCTCGACTTCCTCGGGTGGCGGGATCCGGGGGCGCCCGACCGGAGTTATCTGGTCGCCGAGCGCGAAGGCCGGCTCGTCGGCCTGGCGATGCGGTTCCAGGCGGCGCAGCGGGGCTTTCTGCAGCGCAGCATGTGTTCGCTGTGCCTGACGACGCACCCCCGGGGCGGTGTGTCGCTGATGACCGCGCGCAAGGCGGGAGCGGCCGGACGTGAGGGCAACTCCGTCGGGGCGTACATGTGCACCGACCTCGCCTGCTCGCTGTACCTGCGCGGGAAGAAGGTGCCGGAGAACGGGACCCGCTTCGAGGAGAGCCTCACCCTGCGGGAGCAGATCGAGCGGACCCGGGGCCATCTGGCCGCCTTCCTCGACAAGGTGTACGCCTGAGGCCCTCGGTCGCCCGTGGTTTCCCTCGGCGCTAACGTCCTTCATGAACGCGTTCGATGCGCCAGGGGAAGGGGAACAGCCCGAGGATGCCAGAGGTACGTGAGTGGACGGCGCACGCCCAGCGGATCCTGCACAAGCGCCGGGACCCGGTGGTCGTCCAGACGGTGCGGTCCGCGACCGCGGCGACGATCGCGTACGTCATCGCGCTGCGGCTGAGCCCCGAGCCGGCACCGCTCACCGCTCCCCTGACGGCCCTGCTGGTCGTCCAGGTGACCCTGTACGCCACGCTCACCAACGGCTTCCGGCGGGTGAACGCCGTGGTGACCGGCGTCCTGGTCGCCATCGCGTTCAGCCTCCTGGTGGGCCTGACCTGGTGGAGCCTGGCGCTGCTCCTCGTGGCCTCACTGGCCGTGGGACGGCTCGTCCGGGTGGAGGAGTACGTACCCGAGGTCGCGATCAGCGCGATGCTGGTGCTCGGCGTCACCACCGTCGGGGACACCGCCTGGGCCCGGGTGGTGGAGACGCTGATCGGCGCGATCGTCGGGCTCGGCTGCAATCTGCTGCTGGCTCCTCCGGTGTGGGTGGAGGAGGCGGGCGAGTCGATCGAGGGGCTGGCGCGCCGGCTGCGGCAGCTGATGCTGCGCATGGGCGAGGAGGCCGCCGGCGGTACGCCGCCGGACCAGGCGGTGGAGCGGCTGCACGAGGCGCGGCGCCTGGACCACGACATCGTCGAGGTGGACGCGGCGCTCCGGCAGGCGGAGGACAGCCTGCGGCTCAACCCGCGCGTGCGGGAGGGCCTGCTGCACCGGGTGGTGCTGCGCACCGGCCTGGACACCCTGGAGATCTGCACGGTCGTCCTGCGCGTGCTGGCGCGCTCCTTCACGGACCTCGCGAAGGAGCGCGCGCCGGAGCCGCTGTTCGAGGCCGAGACGGGCGCCGCGCTGGAGCAGCTGCTGTCCGAGATCGCCGACGCGGTGGTGAGTTTCGCGGTGCTGGTGACCACCCACCTCAGTGAGAGCGCCGAGTCGGCGGAGGAACGTCTCACCACGGAACTGCGCACCGCGGCGGGCACCCGCGACAAGCTGGCCCTGCTGCTGCGCGAGGAGGCCGAGCGCGAGACGCGGAACTGGCAGTTGCTCGGTGCCGTCCTGACGGAGGTCAACCGGATCCTCGACGAGCTCGACACCGAGCACCGCACGCGGCGCCTGTTCGAGGAACTGGACCAGGTGTCGCGGGAGCAGCGCGTGAAGATGCCGCGCCTGACGCGGCTGCGGGAGCGCCTGGGCGTCCAGGAGCAGATGTGGCGGAACCGTACGGGGTTCGGCGAGCGTTCTCGCTGAGCGGCCACCTGGAGTGGAGCGCGCCCCGCGCAGGCGCCCGGTGCCGTTGTTGCACCCGGCGGGTGATCCACGCCAAGGTGGCTGTCGCGGCGGGGACGAGTGACGACCTGAGGGGCGACATGGGCAGTGGTGGCTGGAGCAGGCGCCGGTTCGTCGGCGCGCTGGCGGGCGGAGCCGCCGCGGCGGCGCTGCCCGCCTGTGACGACGCGCCCGCGCCGGCGGCCCCGGCGAGTCCGACGGCCCCCGGGGCGAGCGTGAGCCCGTCCCGCGAGGCCCGGCGTCCGTCCGGCCCGCGCCCCCTCTATCTGGGCACCTACACCTCCGTCGAGGGCGGCGGCAAGGGCATCGGCCTGGCCACGTACGACGCGGCGACGGGCCGAATCAGCGGCACGGGCACGCTCACCGGCGTCGGCGACCCGTCGTACCTCGCGATCCACCCGGACCGTCACACGCTGTACGCGGTGAACGAGCGCGACGACGGCGCCGTGACGGCCGTCCGGCTGTCCGACCGGAAGATTCTCGGCAGCCGGAGCACCGGCGGCGCCGGTCCCTGCCATCTGTCGGTGCATCCGGGCGGGCGCTGGCTGTTCAGCGCGAACTACGGCTCGGGCAGTGTGGCGGTGCATCCGATCGACACCTCGGGCGCCCTCGGCGAGCGGACCGATCTCGTCCGGCACTCCCGTCCGGCACCGGGTCCGGGCCAGGAGGGTCCGCACGCCCACCAGGTCTTCACCAGCCCCGACGGCGGGCATGTGCTCGCCGTGGACCTGGGGACGGACACCGTCTACACCTACCGGTTCGACGAGAAGGCCGGCAGGCTCACCGAGGTCGCGCAGGCGCGGACCCGGCCGGGCGCCGGCCCGCGCCACCTGACGTTCCACCCCGGTGGCCGGTACGCCTACCTGGCGAACGAGGTCGACAACACAGTGGCGGTCTGCGCGTACGACCCCGCCTCCGGCCGCGTCACGGTCGGTGAGCCGCAGTCCACGGGCACCGGTCCGGGCACCAGCTACCCGGCGCAGTTCCTGGTGACCCCGAACGGCCGTCACGCCTTCCTCGCCAACCGCGGCGACAACAGCCTCACGCGCTACGCCGTCGAGGCGGACGGCGCCCGGCTGAAGCTGCTGGACACCGTGCCGGTGGGCGGGGACTTCCCGCGCCAGATCGCCCTCTCGCCGGAGGGCACGCTGCTGTTCGCGGCGAACCAGAAGTCCGGCACGGTGACCGTCTTCCGCGTGGACGGGGCGAGCGGCGCGCTGCGCCGCGCCGGTGAACCGTTTCCGTCACCGGTCGCCGTCTGTGCGCTGCCGCTGTAGGGCCCGCGGGCAGGCCGCGGCGGTCGCCTGGCCGAGCAGGACGTGCATGCGCTCGGTGAGCTGCGCGACGTCGTCGGCGGGTGCGTGGAAGGCGAGCCGTACGTCGCCGTGGGCGCGGGTGCGTTCGATGCGCAGGGTCAGTCCGTGCCGGTCGACGGCGAGCGGCCGGACGCGGACCGCGCCGTGCAGGCTGTCGGCGTCGACGAGCCGGGTGAGCCGCTCGACCGCGTCCGCGTGGCAGTCGGCGAGGTGCGTCAGCAGCCGGGCCTCGGCCGCGCCGAGCGGGTCGGGCGTGGCGGCGGCGAAGTCGTCGAGGTCCACGACCACGGACCCGGACGGCTGCCGCAGCACCACGCGCGTGGCCCGGAAGGCCAGCCGGGCCTCCTCCTCGACGGTGAACCAGCCCGCGAGCCAGAGCCGGGCGCGGATCCGGCTGCGCACGGGGACGGGCGCCACGTCGGCGAACTCCAGCACCGCGGACGGCTCGCCGCGGGGCGCGCAGATCGCGGCCCCGAGCAGGGCGCTGTCCCCGGGCACATCGACCAGCACCCGGCCGTCCTCGGTCACCGTGTGCGCGCCGACCAGCTCCTCCCGCGTGCCTTCCGCGGTCACCGAGCAGGACCACGCGGCGGCGAGCACCGAGCGCGCCCGCTCCGCTGCGGCAGGGGCCGCCGTCCAGCTGCGGCTATCGTCGTGGCTGTCGTCACCCATCCCAGACCTCCTTAGGTAAGCCTTGCCTAACTTACCGAAGATCTGGGTGTGAGCCAACCGCGTCACGTGATCTTCACGAGGCCGTTCAGGGAGTGAGAACACCCAGCAGGGCGCGCGCGCACAGCTCACGGACCTGATCCCGGCTCAACTCCGTGCCCCGCAGCCACTCCAGACACACGGACGTGGTGAACGCCAGCCAGCCGCGCACCGCGAGCCGCACCTCCGGCCGTTCCTCGAAGGCCGGGCCGAACTCGGGATCCTCGGCGAGCGCCGCGAGGATCTGCCGCTCCTGCGCGGCCAGGGCCCTCTGGTAGACCCGGCGCACCGCCTGGTCCCCGGCCGCGTCGGCGCGGTGGAAGGCGCGGTAGCCGTGGGCGTGGGCCCGGACGTACTCCAGGAACGTGTCGAGGCCGCCCGCGAGCTGCTCGCGCACCGGGACGCCGGGCACCGCCGCCGTCATGCGCAGCATCCGCTCGCTCTCGCGCTCGACGACCGCCGCGAAGAAGTCCCGCTTGGTCGGGAAGTAGTGGTACAGCAGCCCGCGCGACACCCCGGCGATCTCCGCGACCTGCTCGATCCACACGTCGTCGTACGGACTCTCCGAGAACAGCCGCGCCCCGACCGACAGAAGCTGCTCCCGGCGCTCCTCGGTGCTGAGCCGGCGGCGCGTGCGCCCGCTCTGGTTCGCGGCCATGCCCGCACTGTACTTGACGCCGGTTCAACAACGGGACCAGACTGAACGGCGCTATTGAACCCACGTACAACACGTGCGAACCCGCCGCTGGATCAAGGGAGATCGCGTCATGACGGAGGCGCCGACACGGGACAGGCCGGCCAAGGGGTTCCGCAGTGCCGAGCTGGGCTGGCCGGAGCTGGAGCGCATTCCGCACCCGCCGCACCGGATCCCGCTGCTCGGTGACGTGGTGGGCGTGAACCGGCGCACTCCCCTGCAGGACACGCTGCGGTACGCCCGCGAACTGGGCCCGGTCTTCCGCCGGAAGGCCTTCGGCAAGGAGTTCGTGTTCGTGTGGGGCGCCCGGCACGCGGCCGACCTCGCGGACGAGTCGCGGTTCGCCAAGCACGTGGGGCTCGGCATAGCGAACCTGCGGCCGGTCGCCGGGGACGGCCTGTTCACGGCGTACAACCACGAGCCGAACTGGCAGCTGGCGCACGACGTGCTCGCCCCGGGGTTCAGCCGCGAGGCCATGGCCGGCTACCACCCGATGATGCTGGCCGTCGCGCGGCAGCTGACGGAGCACTGGGACCGGGCGGCGGCCTCGGGCCGGGCGGTGGACGTGCCCGGCGACATGACCAAGCTGACGCTGGAGACGATCGCGCGCACCGGCTTCGGCCACGACTTCGGGTCGTTCGAACGCGCCCGGCCGCATCCCTTCGTGACGGCGATGGTCGGCACGCTGACGTACGCGCAGCGGCTCAACACGGTGCCCTTCCCGCTCGCTCCGCTCCTGCTGCGGAGCGCGAGCCGCCGCAACGCGGCCGACATCGCCCACCTCAACCGCACGGTCGACGAGCTGATCCGGGTCCGGCACGCCTCCGGCAGCGGGGACGGGGACCTGCTCGACCGGATGCTGGAGACGGCCCACCCCGAGACCGGGGAGCGGCTGGAACTCCGGAACGTCCGCCGCCAGGTCATCACCTTCCTCGTCGCCGGCCACGAGACGACCTCCGGGGCGCTCTCGTTCGCGCTGCACTACCTCTCCCGCCACCCCGAGGTCGCGGCCCGGGCCCGCGCCGAGGTGGACCGCGTCTGGGGCGACACTGCGGAACCGGCCTACGAGCAGGTGGCCCGGCTGCGCTACGTCCGCCGGGTGCTGGACGAGTCGCTGCGGCTGTGGCCCACCGCTCCCGCCTTCGCCCGGGAGGCACGGGAGGACACCGTGCTGGCCGGGGAGCATCCGATGCGGCGCGGGGCGTGGGCGCTGGTGCTGACGCCGATGCTGCACCGGGACACCGAGGTGTGGGGCGCGGACGCCGAGCGGTTCGACCCTGACCGCTTCGCGGCGCAGGCCGTACGGTCCCGGGCCCCGCACACCTTCAAGCCGTTCGGGACCGGGGCGCGGGCCTGCATCGGGCGCCAGTTCGCCCTGCACGAGGCGACGCTGGTGCTCGGTCTGCTGCTGCGCCGCTACGAGCTGCGGTCCGACCCGGCGTACCGGCTGCGCGTGACCGAGCGGCTGACGCTGATGCCGGAGGGGCTGCGGCTGCACCCGGAGCGCCGGACGCCGGTGCGGGAGCCGGCCTCAGACCTGCGCTGTCCAGTGCCCGGGGCGGGTGACTGACGCGGGCAGCCGGGTCCCGGCACTGCCCCGGGCCGCGTTCAGCTGCGGCTGGGTGAGGAAGAACGCCCCGGTCAGGTCGGCGTCCGTGAGGTCCGTGTCCCGCAGGTCGGCACCGATCAGGTCCGCGCCTCGCAGGTCCGCGCCGGTGAGGTCGGCGGCGATGAGGTACGCGCCCCGCAGGTCGGCACCGCGCAGGTCGGCCCCCTTGAGGCGGGCGCCCATGAGGTCCGCGCCCCGGCGGTTCTTCTTGCGGCCCTTGGTGCCGGCCCTGGCCAGCTCGCTCGTCCTCAGCAGCAGGACGTTGACCTCCTGGCGGTGCGCCGCCACGTCCAGCCCGGCGAGCTCCTCGGGGGTCAGCCCGGTCAGCTCCTCGGTCTTCTCCAGAGCCCCCCGCAGATCGGCGTGGACCGGCCGGGCCGCGTGCAGGGCGAGCGCCTCGGTCAGGTACCAGAGCAGCTCGTGCAGCTGGCGGACGACCGGGAAGACGTCGAACATGCGACGGGCGTGCTCAGGCGGCCCGGACCGCCAGTCCCGGCCGCCGAAGGTGATCTGCGAGACCTGCTGCCCGGCGCCGAAGCAGTCGTAGACCGTGCAGCCGGTGAACCCTTTCTGCCGCAGTCTGGCGTGGATGCCGCAGCGGTGGTCGCTCTGCAGATTGCGGCAGGGGGTGCCGGCGTCCTTGTCGACGGCGAAGTCGGCCGACGCCGCGAACGGCAGGGCGACGCAGCACAGACCGAAGCACCGCTCGCAGTCGCCGCGCAGTTCCGCCTGCGCAGGCTTGTGATCTCGCATGACGTTCAGCATACGAAACGAAGAAACCCGCCGACGTCACGCTCTCCGTCATCTGCTGAACAGTTCGAACGCCACGGCCGGCTTGCCCCCGAACCGCTCCCCGGTGGCCTCGGCGTGCCGGGTGAGGAAGCCGCGGACGTAGGTCTCCGGGTCCTCGTCGGTCAGGGCCTCGATGTAGGTGCGGTGTTCCAGCAGTGAGCGCACCGCGCGTTCCATGCCGGACGTCGCGTCGACCGCGTGCGTGGGGCTGCTGGATCCGGCGACGGCGACCCAGCGCACGCCGTCCCACGGCTGCAGGCCCTGCTCGGTGAGCTCGGGGAAGATCCACCGGTTGCCGGCGTCGCCGGCCGCGTCGAGTGTGGCCCGGCCGACCGCCACATGGTCCGGGGTGTTCCAGGCGACGCCGCCCCAGGTGTCCCGGTGGTTGAGCGTGATGACCAGCTCGGGCCGGTGCCGGCGGATCGCGGCGGCGATGTCGCGGCGCAGGGCGGTGCCGTACTCGACGACACCGTCCCTGTGGTCGAGGAACTCCACGGCCGACACGCCGACCACCGCCGCGCTCGCCCGCTGCTCCCGCTCCCGCAGGGGCCCGCAGCGCTCGGGCTCCAGTGTGTCGATGCCCGCCTCGCCCCGGGTCGCCAGCACATAGGCGACCTCGCGGCCCTCGTCGGTCCAGGCCGCGATCGCCGCAGAACAGCCGTACTCGAGGTCGTCGGGGTGGGCCACGACCGCGAGGGCACGCCGCCAGTCGCCGGGCATGGGCTGGAGTTGAGTGGTCGTCATGCCCGCAGACTAATCCGTGCCGCCGGCATCACCACGCGTCCGGCACGGCATCACGCCTCGTTCCGCACCAGCGCCAGCAGCCGGTCGAGGACCCGCCCGCCGCCGGTCCGCACGCCGTCGTGCTCGAACTCGTCCGTGACCCAGGTGCGCAGGCCGCGGATGGCGCGGGCGGTGCGCAGCGAGTGGGCCGTGTCGACGTACATGTCGTCGTGGAAGACGGCGGCGACGACGGGGACGTCATTGGCGGCGAGGCGGGCCGGGTCGTACAGGGGCGTCCAGTCGGTACGGGCGGCGAGCAGGTCGGCGGTCTCGCGCAGGGGCCGCAGCGCCGGGTCGCAGTCGAACATCCAGGGGTGGATCGACTCGCCGGTGAACAGCAGCGGTTCGTCTCCCGCGAGTGCCTTCGCGGCTTCGAACTGCGGGAACTCGGCGCGCACCCGCTCCGCCGACCAGGCGGTGGGCCGGGCGTCCTGCCCGTAGATCGCCTCGTGGACGAGGGCGTACAGCGGGTGGCGGGCGTACGACAGCATGCCCTGCGCCTGCTCCTGGAAGGCGTCGGACAGCGTGAAGCCCTGCGGGGTGCGGACGAAGGCGTTCTCCAGGAGGTAGTGGAGGCGGTGGGTGCCGTCTCCGGTGCCGAGGACGATGCCGAGGGACTGGAAGGCCTCGACGGTGAGCCGGTAGCCGTTCGGCAGGACCCCGTCGTGCGTCAGGAGGTGGTCGGCGATCCGGCGGGCGCGTTCGGCGTCCTGCGGGTAGCGGGCGTAGTGCGCGGCGACCTTGCGTTCGATGCGCCGGAAGGCGGCGCGGTAGACGTCGTCGGCGTGGGCGTCCAGGGAGGGCAGTCCACCCGTGATCACGGCGGTGGCCAGGCCCTCGGGCGCCAGCGACAGGTAGGTGGTCAGGCAGAAGCCGCCGAAGCTCTGGCCGAGGACGGTCCAGGGGGCGCCGCCGGTGACCTGCGCGCGGATGGCCTCGCAGTCGCGGACGATCGAGTCGGCCCGGAAGTGGGTGAGGTAGTCGGCCTGCTCGGCGGGGCCGCCGCGCAGCGGGAGCGTCTGCCGGGTGGCGGGCGTGCTGTGGCCGGTGCCGCGCTGGTCGAGGAGGAGCACGCGGTACTCCTTCAGCGCGCGGCCGAGCCAGCCGGGCCTGCCGACGGAGCGGTCCGCGCCGAAGCCGGGCCCGCCCTGGAGGTAGAGCAGCCACGGCAGGTCCTGGTGCGCCTTGTCGCTCGCGACGACCTCGCGGGCGTACAGCTCGATCGTCTCGCCCCCGGGGCGGCCGTGGTCGAGGGGGACGGTGAAGCGGCGGTCGGTGAGGACGACTCCGGGCTGGCGGTAGCTGGCGGTCAACAGGGCTCCCCAGGCGAAACGGTTTCCAGGCGGCGTCCCAGTTCAACACACATTTGCTTTCCGTACAGCCGCAATCACGGCTTCACCGATCAGCGGCACTCACCGAGTCGTGACGTACCGTCATACCGCCCTTAATCAGGGAGTGTCACTGAGCCGCAGCGACGCCCAGATCGACTTGACCTGTTTCAGGTATGCGTCTCCTTTGGTCCCGGCGATCTCCGCCACGGCGTGTGCCAACCGGAGCGCTGGAGCTGCGTCGGCCGTACCGAGGACGCACAGTTCGTCGAGAATTGCCTCGTAGGAGCACGGCAGCCTGTCGACCTGGCCCACAAGGCTGCACTCGGCCAGCCCTGCGATGACAATGGCAGGAGTCTCGCCGCGCCGAAGGCGGTAGCGGTTCCAGAGTCGCTCGACCTGTCGTACGTGGTAAGCCTGATTGTTCTGACTCAGGTACATGCCCAGGTCGGAAGCGACCCGCTCGACGATGGACGGGACACTCTCCGACACCTTTGCCTGCCACGCCTGACGAAACTCACTGCTGTGCCGTCCGGCGGACGCCAGCCTGCCCAGGCAGTCGACGGCAACATTGATCGCCGCCATCAGCGCCTGACCGCAAAGAACCCAGTCATCACCTGTAGTCGGCGGGTGGCCGCCGCACGCGTCGCTCGTCCATGCGTCTCGACGAGCCTCCGCGTCGTCGTTGTCCGTGTGCTGACTGGCCGTACGCAGCTCATAAATGAGTCGGTCGAAATTCCGCGCCGGACGATCAGCACCTCGTTGAGCCAGCAGGAAGCCTATATCCAGCTTCCAGGTCTCCCGCCAGAGCTTGTAGGCGGCTGACACCAGGAGATCGAATTCGGCTTCGCTGCGAACAGACTCGGGCCATGCCCGCTCGTCGGGAATGAGCAGAGACTCGCCGGTGCAGATCCTCCTGTGTTGGGCGAGAGTGCGACAGAGGCGGCGGAAATGCTCGACGTCACTGGGCACCGGCGCTCCTCCGCTCCGCTCGCTGGCTCGCGCGGATCGGGTCGGCCAGTGCACCGCGCATGTTGAACGCGATATGGAAGGCCGGCAGGACGTCCCCCCTCTTCCGGAAGTCGGACACCGAGAACCGTTGCGGGATGAAGGCAACCTCAGTCGTCAGTTGATCCACCCACACCGTTCCCTTCCTTCCGTCCGGAGTCGCCCACGTGACGCGTCCGGTGAACACGCGTGCGTTTCCGTCCGGGCTGGACAACAAGTACGTGGCGACCACACGCGACGAGAGGTCGTGCGACTCACGATCGAGCGCCCGGAAGACTTCATCCGATCTCCGGTAGGAACCCAGATGGAACAGGCTGAGGCCGCGGAGGAAGTCCAGTCGGTACCGGTCGAAGCCCCCGGCGTTGGGAATCGCATCGGCGACCCGGAGACACTCCTCCCAGTCGTCGGGAGCGAAGGCGAGCACCTCTCGTTCACCCCGGAGGAAGCGCCTTCCCGTTTTCAGCTGCCAGAACAGGTCCAGCAACAAACGGGAGCAACGCCAGTCGGCACGCACATCCGCAGGAGCCCGCAGGAGGGTTTCGACAGCGACCTTCATCCCGTCCGGGCCGCCCCTCGCCGCAGCCAGTGCCAGGAAGTAGTAAGCGGCCGGGTCGGAGTTCTCCGATAGCGCTGCAAGATGTTTCACCTCCAGCGCAGGATCGTTGAGCATGCGCGACATTTCAAGGTGCCGCTGATCGTACTTGGCGCGCTGCTCCGGGCTCAGACTCTCCGGATCGATCGAATCCAGGGATGCCTGAGCATTGGCAAGGAGGTCGATCTTGAGCCTCTCCGTCAGCAGTCCGCTCTCCACCGCCTGCCGGGTGGTCCAGGCCACGACATCGACGGGGTAGACGTTCTCCGGATCGAGCGCCCTCGCGGACAAGGCCGCCCGCATGACGCCGCTCATGAGTTCCTTGATGCTGGCGGCGTCCCCCCTTTCGCCGAGTTGGGACAGCTCGAACAGCTGAGCACCCGCGGTGCTGGCGAGTTCGACGAGGAGATTCAGCCGGGACCGGGGAGCGGCATCGGCCTCCTCAAGAGTCATCTGCACGAGCCGCTGTACATCTCGCAGTAGGCGGATCCGCTCTTCGTAGGTGCACTTGTCACCGCTTTGCGCCCAATGCACGTACTCCCTGGTGAGGGTCGCCTCCGACAGCACGAGCCGATGGTGGGTCCGGCCAAGGCCCTCCCGAAGTTGGCGGAAGGCGTCGGCGAAATCGAGATAGTGGGGCTTGTACTCAGGCAGCCGAGACTTCGGGCCGATGCGCTCCATGAGGTCGACGATGTACTGAACCTCCTCGCCGCCCCAACGGTTCAGAGCCGGGCGGAGATTCTCGATCATCCGAACGATCACCTCGACCTCGGTGCGTACGTTCAGGTCTTCCTTCGCGAGCAGCTCGGCCTCCAGCTGCGTCCGCGTTCCCAGGTACTGGTTTCCGCTGTCGTTATCGGTCCAGCGGAAGATATCGAAGTTCTTCACCAGCTCGACAATGCTGCTGGAGCCGTCGCGGCCCAGGACACGCAGCGGAAGCTCCAGCGGAACAGGGAGCCCCCGGCAACCACCAACCAGAATCATGGCGGTGAGCTGTTCGGTCGAACTCCGTTCCGCGAAGGAGAGATCGACGAGTTCACTGTGCGGCCGCTCCGACGGCGTCAGCGCGTCGATGTCGAATCCCGCGTCGGCGAGAGCTTGGGCCATCACCGACAGATGGGCGCGATTAGACAGCTTCGCCGATTTCGCCAGCTTCTCCAGCCCCGTCTCAGCGGCCCGCATCTCCATCGACAGGCCCCGACGGAGACCCCGTTCGGTGTCGGGCAAGACCCGGTAGAGGAAGGCGAGGAAGGAGGAATCGACGGTCTTTCCAAGGTCATCGGGAACTGGGACACCAAATTTCGGCAGCCACTCTTTTATGCGGCTGACCTCACCGTCGCTCAGACCGGAGCCGATACGGAGGACGTTTTTGTGGAGGCCCTTCCTGATCTGTCCAGGTGGCAGATAGCTGCTACCAACAATGAGGACACGACGTCCCCGGGAGCGCAACTGCCTCTGCAGCGAGTAGTACTCGTCGGTGCTGACCATGCCGTCCCAGACGAGCAGCGTGGGAATGCCGTGGTACTCGTCGGCCCAGGCAGCGAAGGCGTCGATGTCGGCAAGCGTCGGACGATCACTGCGACGCGAAGTATGCAGGACCGCACCTTGCCCCGACCGGGCAATGTCGAGCGCCAGTGCACACAGAGCGATTGACTTGCCCGTTGCCGTCTGCCCGGCGACAACGATCGGCTCTGGTGTCGACAACTCCTCCAGCCCGGCTCGTACGCGCCGAAGCAGTGTGTCCTCGAAGTCACGACGGAGGTGGTAGCCGCTGGCAATCGCCTTCCAGGGAGGTGTGCCCTCGCTTTCCCCCAGGAAATTACGGAACCGCTGGTACCGCATGGCGGCGGAGGCGGATGGGAAGGGCTCCAGTAGTTCCGTATCGACCGGCCGGGCCGCACCGATCACCCGGTTCCATGTGCTGACATCGACTTCGGCGAAGGTGTCACCAACCGGGATGACCCGCTGCCCGGCCATCCCGCGCCCGGCCGCCGACCGTTGGAAACGCCCGGTTTCCTCGAGTTCGGACAGCAGTTCCCCGAACGGTTGGTCGTGGACGACCAGAGTGCCCCGTTCCATGGCAGCACCGATGAACGGGTTTTCGCGCAGCGGGTCGGTCGCCGAGAACAAGTGGGCCTGCCCCGGTTGCAAGCGGCCGACGAAGGCGAACAGTTCCTGTGGTGTCAGCCAGTCGTCGAGGGTGTAGCCCTCGACCACCACCACACCGCGAGGTGTGACGAGCGTGTCAGCGAGGGTGTTCAGCGACTCGACCGCCCGCGCACGTATCTCGACCTCTTGGATCGCGTCCATCGGTGGCCGCTCGTCGTCCGGCAGCCCCAGGCCGCCGAACAGATGGCGCAGCTGGAGTTCGGTGGTGCTGCGAGGGTGCCTGCCAAGCTGTGCCTGGGCAGTGGGCACGACCCTGCGCCAGTCGGAGCTGAACAGTGCACTCAGCGAGGAGTCGATGCGGGAAGTGAAGACTCCGTTCCACGGATACTGGATGATCGTCGACAGCCACTCCGGCACCGGTTCCGTGCGGATCGCGTCATTGAAGCGCTGGTAGGCATCGGACAGATCATGACCGGAAGCCGCCGTCACGCTGGGCACCCTGCGCCCCGGATCGTCCGTCACTTCGTGAGAGGTCTCCAGCGACTGTCCGAGCAGGAGAAAGGACGGCCCTTTGACAAGCCGGGCCAAGAGAGTCTGGATCGAGTCTTCCACCAGGTCACAGTAGCGTTTGAACGCGCCTCATCTCCCGATTCGTGAGGACTGGGGACGCTTCCGGTGCTCCACTCTGTCGGCGCGGCCCGCGGTCGCGGTATCTGCCGGAGCCGGCACGGCGAGGACCCGGTCGGCGTCGGCCCCTCAGCGCCCCGACAGGCTGGAGCGGCGGACCACCAGCTCCGGCTGGAGGACGACCCGCCGGTGCTCGTGCGGCCGGGCCGGGCCCTCCTCCTCCGTCTCCTCCAGGAGCAGGTCGGCCGCCATGGCGCCCATGGTGACGGCGGGCTGCCGTACCGAGGTGAGGGGGACGGCGGCGGCCGCCGCGAACTCGATGTCGTCGTAGCCGACGATGGCGAGGTCGTCCGGAACGCCGACACCGGCCGCGTACATGGCCTGGAGGACACCGAGCGCCAGCAGGTCGTTGGCGCAGAACACGGCGGTCGGCCGGTCGGCGAGACCCAGCAGGCGGGCGCCGGCGTCCCGGCCGGCGGCGACGTCGAGCCGTTCGGTGGGCAGCTCGCGCAGCGCGTCGGGGCCGAGCCCGGCCTCCGAGAGCGCTTCTAGGGCGCCGGTGCGCCGGTCGCGGACCTGGTTGAGGCCGGGCGGGCCGCTGACGTAGGCGAGGGAGCGGTGCCCGGCGTCGACGAGATGGCGTACGGCCAGGGCGCCGCCCGCGACGTCGTCGACGGAGACCGAGCACTCGGTGGTGCCCTCGGCGACCCGGTCGACCAGGACGAACGGGATGCCGTGCCGGCGGAACGCCTCGATGTTGCGGCCCGTGGCGTCGGCCGGGGTGAGCAGCACACCGCGCACGCGCTGCTCCGCGAAGAGCGACAGGTACTCGGCCTCCTCGCCCGGGCTCTGGGCACTGTTGCAGACCATCACGCCGAGCCCGGCCTGCCGTGCGGCGCGTTCGGCACCGCGGGCCACGTCGACGAAGAAGGGGTTGCCCATGTCGAGGACGAGCAGCCCCATGATGCGGCTGCGGCCCGCGCGCAGCTGGCGCGCGGACTCGCTGCGGACGTAGCCGAGCCGGTCTATCGCGGACAGCACGCGGGCCCGGGTCTCGGTGGCGACCGTGTCCGGGCGGTTGATCACGTTCGACACCGTGCCGACGGAGACTCCGGCGGCGCGGGCGACGTCCTTGATACCCACCGACTGGGCCATCGGGCAGGGACCTCCAAGGGGAGACGAGGGGGCGGCGGCCGGGGCGGCTTCACATTACGGCACGCCGCCCCGGGAACCGGGCGCGGTCAGGCGGGCAGCCGGAAGTCGACGACGTGCAGCGCCGAGGGCGTCGTACCGCTGGACTTCTCCTGGTACATGAAGGACAGCACCCCGTCCTGCGCGACGCGCGTCTCGTCGATGACGACCTCGCCGAAGGCGTTGAGGCCGCTGCCGTCGAACAGGATCTTCCAGTCGGTGTAGCCGGAGGCCGCCGAGGCGCCGGCGATCCGCCCGAAGGGGAAGATCGCGTAGGCGTTGTCGTACTTGTCCAGGATCAGCTTGGTGCGCTGGCTGGAGTTCAGCGGGACCGGGATCTCGGTCTTCTGCCAGGAGCCCGAGGCGTTCTTGCGGACGTGGAAGGCGCGTCCGTTGGCGGTGCGGTCGGCCACGTAGTTCGTGGTGCACTGGCCGAAGCGGCCGGGGACGTAGGAGATGATCGCGTGCGGCCGGCCCGCCGAGTCGGTGAACTGGCTCTCCTGGTTCATCAGGGAGTGGTCCGGGTTGAGCGGGTCGACGACCAGGCCTGCGTCGGTGACGGACACCTTGTCGGAGCCGCCGGTGACGCCGACGACGGTGCCGGCGTTGTTGCGCCAGGTGCGGCCGCGGTCGTCGGAGTAGACGTAGCCGGTGTCGTGGTTGGTGATGCCGCCGCTGTTGCACATCACGGCGCCGTTCTGCTCGCGCCAGGTGAAGAAGGAGTGCAGGCGGCCGTTCCGGTCGTAGTCGATGCCGTGCAGGTACATGTTGCGGGCGGTCGAGGAGCCGTGCTCGCTGGTGTACGTGCCGGTGGAGCCGGACCACTCGCCGAGGTTGGTCCACTTCGTGCCGTCGTACTCGGCGAGCGCGTTGCGCCCGTTGCCGGAGATGGCGACACGGTAGCTCAGCTGGAGCTTGCCGTCGGGCGTGGATATGAACTGCGGGTAGGTGAACTGCGAGGTCGGCGCGAGGCCGTCCAGGGTGGACTGGGGCGCGCCGAAGCGGCTCGCGGTCCAGCTCAGCCCGCCGGGGTTGTCCATGAGCCCGGCGACCGACTTGACGTAGGTGAAGCCGTCGCTGTGGGAGTCCATGTTGAGGTGCAGCCGGCCGTCGGCCTTGGAGACGCCCATGGAGATGACGTTGTGGGAGTCGTTCGCCTTGAGGGTGTGCCCGACCTTCACGGTCGACCAGGTGCTGCCGCCGAGTACCCGTCGTCCGACGACGGCGTTGCGGTCGGCGGTGTACCAGACGGCGTACTGGTAGCCCTTGTAGGTGAGCAGGCCGTTCTTCTGGAACGCGTTGTTGTTGACCAGGCCGTCGTACGACACGAAGAAGAGGGCCTGGCTGTCGAGCGTCGTCGTGCCGGTCCGGGTGACGGAGGGCCCGGGGACGGCGGCCCGCGCGGTGCCGGAGGCGAGGGCGGGGGTCACCACGGCTCCGGCGAAGGCCGCGGCCAGCAACGTACGTCTGCGCATCTCATGAACTCCATTGTTCAGGCGAGGTGGAACACTTCCGTGAGCGGTTTCATGGCCTCGTCGGGCCGGGCGCCGTCCAGCGACTCGAAGAACGGCGCCATCTCCGCCTGCCAGCGGGCGTTGACGTCGGTGGCTTCCATGCCGGCCTGGGCGGCCGCGAAGTCCTCGGTCTCCAGGTAGCCGACGAGCAGTCCGTCCTCGCGCAGGAAGAGCGAGTAGTTGTGCCAGCCGGTCGCCTTCAGGGCGTCGAGCATCTCGGGCCACACGGCGGCGTGCCGCTCGCGGTACTCGTCGAGGCGGTCCGCCCGGACCTTCAGCAGGAAGCACACGCGCTGCATCAACGATCCTCCGGGAATCAGAAGTTGAACTGGTCGATGTTCTTGGCGTCGAACACGGTCGGCTTGCCGAGGCTGATCACGCCGTCCTTGCCGATGGTGTACTCGCCCATGGAGCCGGCCTTGAAGGTCTCGCCCTCCTTGCCGGTGATCTGCCCGGAGGACAGGGCGACGGCGGTACGGGCGGCCAGCTCGCCGAGCTTCGCCGGGTCCCACAGCTCGAACGCCTCGACGGTGCCGTTCTTGACGTACTTGCGCATGTCGTTCGGGGTGCCGAGACCGGTCAGCTTGACCTTGCCCTTGTACTTGGAGCCCGACAGGTACTGGGCGGCGGCCTTGATGCCGACGGTGGTCGGGGAGATGATCCCCTTCAGGTTCGGGTACTCCTGGAGCAGGCCCTGGGTCTGCTGGAAGGACTGCTGGGCGTCGTCGTTGCCGTACGCGGTCTTCACCAGCTTCATGTTCTTGTACTCGGGCTTCTTCAGCTCGTCCTTCATGAAGTCGATCCAGGTGTTCTGGTTCGTCGCGGTCTGCGCGGCGGACAGGATCGCGATCTCGCCCTTGTAGCCGATCTGCTTGGCGAGCAGCTGCACCTCGGTACGGCCCAGGTCCTCGGCGGAGGCCTGCGAGACGAAGGCGTTGCGGCAGCCGGCCGTGGTGTCGGAGTCGTACGTGACGACCTTGATGCCGTTCTTCATCGCCTGCTTGAGCGCGGTGCACAGGGCACCCGGGTCCTGCGCGGACACGGCCATCGCGTCGACCTGCTGCTGGGTGAGCGTGTTGACGTAGCTGACCTGCCCGGAGGTGTCGGTCGCGCTGGACGGACCGACCTCCTTGTACTTGGAGCCCAGCTCGGCCAGGGCCTTCTCGCCGCCCTTGTCGGCGGAGGTGAAGTACGGGTTGTTGACCTGCTTGGGCAGGAACCCGACGGTGAGGCCCTTCTTGGTGGCCGCGTTCGGGTCGGCCTTGCCGGCGGTGGCGGCGCCCCCGCCCTCGTTCGCGACGTCCTTCTTGGTGGTGCCGCCGCAGGCGGTGAGCGCCAGGGCGAGCGAGGTGGCGGTGGCGAGCGCCGCGCAGCTGCGGCGAAGGGTTGACTTACGCATGACTTGTTCCTTTGAACGAGGTGAGTGTGGTGCGCCCCTTTAGGGGCGCGGGGAACTGCGCGACCAGCCACAGACGACGGGTCAGCCGGAAGATTGAGCACGCAAAACGGCGATCTGCCGAGCCACCCGAGGCCCGAGCACGGAAAGCACCAGCAACACACCGGTCACGACGATCTGCGACTGGGCGGAAACATCCTGGAGACTCATGACGTTCTGGAGCGCCCCGAGCAAGAAAACCCCGGCGATCGCACCACCCAACGTCCCCTTGCCACCGTCGAAGTCGATCCCCCCGAGCAACACCGCGGCCACAACCGACAGTTCCAGCCCCGTCGCGTTGTCGTACCGCGCACTCGCGTAGTGCAACGCCCAGAAGATGCCCGTGAGGGAAGCCATCAGCCCCGTCACCGTGAACAGCAGCAACTTCTGCCGCTTGACCCGGATCCCGGCGAACCGCGCGGCCTCCTCACTCGCCCCGATCGCGAACAGCGACCGCCCGAACGGCGTGGCGTGCAGTGCGACCACGGCGATGGCGAGCAGCACGAGGAACGGCAGGAAGGCGTACGGGATGAACGTGTCGCCGATGCGCCCGGCCGCGAAGTCCAGGTACTGGGTGGGGAAGTCGGTCACCGCGTCGGAGCCGAGCACGATCTGCGCGATACCGCGGTACGCGGCGAGCGTGCCGATGGTGACGGCCAGCGACGGCAACCCCAGCCGGGTCACCAGCAGTCCGTTCACCAGCCCGCAGACGACACCCAGCAGCAGGCAGATCGGGATGATCGTCTCGATGGCCATGCCCTGGTTCCACAGCGCGCCCATCACCGCGCCGGACAGCCCCGCCGTGGACGCCACCGACAGGTCGATCTCCCCGGAGACGACCAGCAGGGTCATCGGCAGCGCGATCAGCGCGATCGGCAGCGTGTTGCCGATCAGGAACGACAGGTTGAGTCCGTTGCCGAACCCGTCGACGAAGCCGAAGGAGAACAGCAGCACCACGATCAGCAGGGCGCCGACGGCGGAATCCCACCTTTTCAAGGCGGACCAGCGGACCGCTCGGCTCAGGGAGATGTCAGCCATGGCGGGCGTTCCTCTTCTTCAGGGCGGAGGCCACGCGCAGCGCGACGATCCGGTCGACCGCGATGGCGAGGATGAGCAGGATGCCGTTGATCGCGAGCACCCAGACGGAGCTGACGCCGAGGGCGGGCAGCACACTGTTGACGGAGGTCAGCAGCAGCGCGCCGAGGGCCGCGCCGTAGACGCTGCCGGAGCCGCCGGTGAAGACGACGCCGCCGACCACGACCGCGCTGACGACGGTCAGTTCGTAGCCGTTGCCGGTGCCGGAGTCGACGTTGCCGAACCGGGCCAGGTACATCGCGCCGGCGAGTCCGGCGAGGGCGCCGCAGAAGGTGTACGCGGCCAGGATCCGCTTGCGCACGGGGATGCCGGCGAGGCGGGCGGCCTCGGGGTTGGAGCCGAGCGCGTAGAGCTCGCGGCCACTGGCGAAGTGCTTGAGGTAGTAGGCGGTGGCGACGAGGACCGCCAGGGCGATCAGCGCCAGGTACGGCACCGCCGAGATGCCGCCGGAGCCGAAGTCGACGAATCCGCCGGGCAGATCGGCCGCGGTGATCTGGCTGGAGCCGACCCAGATGGAGTCGACGCCGCGGATGATGTAGAGCGTGCCGAGGGTGACGACGAGCGCGGGCACCTGGCCGAGGCTGACGAGCAGGCCGTTGAGCAGTCCGAAGCCGATGCCGAGCAGGACCGCCAGCGCGATCGCCACGACCGCGTTGCCGCCGCCCTGCAGATACGTGCCGGCGGCGAAGGCGCTGATGCCGAGCGTGGATCCGACGGACAGGTCGACGTTGCGGGTGATGACGACGAGGGACTGGCCGGTGGCGACGAGCACGAGGATCGTCGCGTTCAGCAGCAGGTCCTTGATGCCCTGTTCGGAGAGGAACTGGCTGTTGCCGGCCTGGGTGACGGCGATCATCACCAGGAAGACGACGAGGATGGCGAGTTCGCGCATCTTGAAGACGCGGTCGACGAGGCGGGTGCCGCTCGACTTGGGCACGTCGGCCACGGGGGCCTCTTGTGGGGTGACGACCGTCATGCGGCGGCCCTCCCGGTGGCTGCGGCCATCACGGTTTCCTCGGTGGCGTCGGAGCGTGGGATCTCGGCGGTGAGGCGGCCCTCGTGCATGACCAGCACGCGGTCGGCCATGCCGAGGATCTCGGGCAGATCGGAGGAGATCATCAGGACGGCCACACCGTCGGCGGCGAGCTGGGACAGCAGCCGGTGCACCTCGGCCTTGGTGCCGACGTCGATGCCGCGGGTCGGCTCGTCGACGATCAGCACCCTGGGCGCGGTGGCGAGCCACTTGGCGAGCACGACCTTCTGCTGGTTGCCGCCGGACAGGGTGTTGACGGTGTCGGCGATCCGGGCGTACTTGACCTGGAGCTTGACGGCCCAGTCGAGGGAGCGGCTGCGCTCGGCGCCGCGGTCCATCAGGCCCGCCTTCACGGTGGTGCGCAGTCCGGTGAGACCGATGTTCCGCTCGATCGACATGTCCATCACCAGGCCCTGGGCGCGCCGGTCCTCGGGGACCAGGGCGAGTCCGGCGGCCATCGCGGTGGACGGGGCGCCGTTGACCAGGGCCTTGCCGTCGACGGAGACCTCGCCGGCGTCCCAGCGGTCGATGCCGAACACGGCCCGGGCGACCTCCGTGCGCCCGGCGCCGACGAGTCCGGCGAGGCCGACGATCTCGCCGTGCCGTACCTCGAAGGAGACGTCCGTGAACACGCCCTCGCGGGTCAGGCGGCGCACGCTCAGGGCGACCTCGCCCGGCCGCACGTCCTGCTTGGGGTAGAGCTCGTCGAGGTCGCGGCCGACCATGCGGCGCACGAGGTCGTCCTCGGTCATGCCCTCCAGCGGCTCGCTGCCGACCCAGGCGCCGTCGCGCAGGGTGGTGACGCGCCGGCAGATCTCGAATATCTCCTCCAGCCGGTGGGAGATGAACAGCACGGCGGCGCCCTGGTCGCGCAGGGTGCGTACGACGCCGAAGAGGCGGGCGACCTCGCTGCCGGTGAGCGCGGCGGTCGGCTCGTCCATGATCAGGACGCGGGCGTCGAAGGAGAGGGCCTTGGCGATCTCGACGATCTGCTGGTCGGCGATGGACAGGCCGCGGGCGGGCCGGTCGGGGTCGAGTTCGACTCCGAGGCGCTCCATGAGGGCGGCGGTCGCGTTGTGCGTGGCCTTGTGGTCGATCCGGCCGAGGGCGCGCCGGGGCTGGCGGCCCATGTAGATGTTCTCGGCGATCGACAGGTCGGGGAAGAGCGTGGGCTCCTGGTAGATCACGGCGATGCCGGCGTCGCGGGCGTCGCCGGGACCGTGGAAGGCGACGGGCGCACCGTCGAGCAGCACCTGGCCGGCGTCGGGCCGGTGCACGCCGGCGAGCGTCTTGATGAGGGTGGACTTGCCGGCACCGTTCTCCCCGGCGAGGGCGTGCACCTCCCCGGGGAACAGCTCAAGGGAGACGTCCCGCAGTGCGCGGACCGCGCCGAAGGACTTGGAGACGTCCTTCAGTGCCAGAACCGGGGCCGGACCCGTGGTGGACGGGTGGGTCATGGGGGCTCCTCGACGACGCCGGCGGGACGGCCTCGCGGCGTCGTGGGCGTCGTGAAAGGTTTCAACTGGATTGCCGGGACGTTAGGCGGGTCGCGCATGTCACGTCAATGGGTTCCGGTCGAAAAAGTTTCGAGGACAGAAGGTCACGCCCTGGTCACGAGTAACCGTGTCGACCGGAGGGGTTGACACCCCTTCGGGGGGCCCATAACTTCGCGTCCTGAATCGTTTCATTCGGTGGTCGTTACGACCCGATGCCTCAGGAGCCCTGACGTGACCGAGCTCGCCGCGGTGAAGGCCGCTCTCAAGACCCAGGCAGTCGAGACGCCGTCGTGGGCGTACGGGAACTCGGGCACGCGTTTCAAGGTGTTCGCTCAAGCGGGTGTGCCGCGCAATCCGTACGAGAAGCTGGACGACGCGGCGAAGGTGCACGAGTTCACGGGGGTCGCCCCGACCGTCGCCCTGCACATCCCGTGGGACAAGGTCGACGACTACGCGGCGCTGGCGAAGCACGCCGAGCAGCGCGGGGTGAAGCTCGGCGCGATCAACTCCAACACGTTCCAGGACGACGACTACAAGCTCGGGAGCATCTGCCACCCCGAGGCTTCCGTGCGCCGGAAGGCCGTCGACCACCTGCTGGAGTGTGTCGACATCATGGACGCGACCGGGTCCGGCGATCTGAAGCTGTGGTTCGCCGACGGGACGAACTATCCCGGGCAGGACGACATCCGGGCCCGGCAGGACCGGCTCGCCGAGGGGCTCGCGGAGGTCTACGACCGGCTGGGTGACGGGCAGCGGATGCTGCTGGAGTACAAGTTCTTCGAGCCGGCCTTCTACTCGACCGATGTGCCGGACTGGGGCACGGCGTACGCCCACTGCCTGAAGCTCGGGCCGAAGGCGCAGGTCGTCGTCGACACGGGGCATCACGCGCCGGGCACCAACATCGAGTTCATCGTGGCGACGCTGCTGCGGGAGGGGAAGCTCGGGGGGTTCGACTTCAACTCGCGGTTCTACGCGGACGACGACCTGATGGTCGGGGCCGCGGATCCCTTCCAGCTGTTCCGGATCATGTACGAGGTCGTGCGCGGCGGCGGGTTCTCGCCCGAGGTCGCGTTCATGCTCGACCAGTGCCACAACATCGAGG
>NZ_MUKA01000330.1 GCF_002150735.1 Streptomyces africanus | reverse complement strand
GGTGGGGATGCTCGGGTTCACGCTGCTGGGGCTGGGGTTGTGTGTGCTGGTGCCGCAGACGTTCGCGGCGGCCGGCCGGTTGTTCCCGGGGGCTTCGGACGCTGCCGTCGCGCGGCTGAATGTCTTCAACTATGTGGGGTTTTTGATCGGTTCGCCGTTGGTCGGTGCGCTCGGTGATCTGTGGAGTTACCGCGGGGCCATGCTCGTGCCGATGGTGTTGGTCCTGGTGACGCTCGTGTACGCCCGGTCGTTCGCTGCTCAACCGGACCGATACGGTGGCGGGCATGAGCGGCCGCGCACAGCTGATGTGGGACGAGGCAGTAACGGGCTATGACTTCGGTCCGGGGCATCCGATGGACCCGGTCCGGCTGGCCCTGACCCGGAGGCTGGTCGACGCCTTCGGGCTGGACCGGGAGGTGGACGTGGTCGCCGCCAAGGCGGCCGGGGAGTCGACGTTGCGGCTCGTCCACCGGGAGGACTACATCGAGGCCGTGAAGGCCGCGTCGGCGGATCCGGGGGCGGCGGACCAGTCGTACGGGCTGGGGACGATGGACGATCCGGCCTTCGCCGGGATGCACGAGGTGTCGGCGCTGATCGCGGGGCAGTCGGTGGCGGCCGCGGAGGCGGTGTGGCGCGGTGAGGCGCTGCACGCGGTGAACTTCGCGGGCGGGCTGCACCACGCGATGCCCGGCGGTGCGTCCGGGTTCTGCATCTACAACGACGCGTCGCTCGCCATCGCCCGGCTGCTGGAGCTGGGGACGGAGCGGGTGGCGTACGTCGACGTGGACGTGCATCACGGGGACGGGGTGCAGGCGGCGTTCTGGGAGGACCCGCGGGTGCTGACGATCTCGCTGCACGAACATCCCCGGACGCTGTTCCCGCAGACCGGGTGGCCGGAGGAGACGGGCGCCGACAGCGCGGAGGGGTCGGCGGTGAACGTGGCGCTGCCGGCCGGGACGGGGGACGCCGGCTGGCTGCGGGCGTTCCACGCGGTCGTGCCGGAGCTGATCGCGGACTTCCGGCCGCAGGTGCTGGTGACGCAGCACGGGGCCGACACGCACTTCGAGGATCCGCTGGCGCATCTTGCGGTGTCGCTGGACGCGCAGCGGGCGGTGCAGGTGGCCTGTCACGACCTGGCGCACGAGTACGCCGACGGGCGGTGGGTGGCGCTGGGCGGGGGCGGTTACGCCGTGGTGGACGTCGTACCGCGGTCGTGGACGCATCTGGTCGGGATCGCGGCCGGCCGGGCGGTGGCGCCCGAGGCGGTGATTCCCGAGGGTTGGCGACAGGAAGTGTTCGCCCGGACGCGGCAGTTGGCCCCGGCACGGATGACGGACGGGCGCTGGCCCGTGGCCTTCCCGGGCTGGGAGGAGGGCTACGACCCCGCGGACCGGCTGGACCAGGCCGTGCTGGCGGCCCGGCGGGCGGTGTTCCCGCTGCGGGGGCTGCTGGCCTGACCGGGGGGACCGGTGGGCTGCGGGTGCCTGGTAGGCCGACTGTGCGGTGTTCGCGCGTTCTCGGGACGCGTGGGGCCCTGGTCGCGCACGATCTGTTCGTGCTGACCCCCGAAGCCCTTCGTGCGCACCTGGTGGGTGCCCGCCTCGCCGGGACCGTGGCCACGCCTCGTGAGGAGAGCCTGCGGAGCTACCGGCTGTTCGCCGCCCGGGATCCCCGTGTGCTGCTCGGGCTCGATCCCGAAGGGGCCTGGAGCCAGCGGGATGTGATCGAGCTGATGGCGGACCGGTGTGGGGTTTCGGCCAGTTACCCTCGGACTTCCGGCCAGGACGTGATCGATCCGGAACGCACCCTGGCCGCGCTGGACGCCTTCGCGGAGCGCCTCGCCGAGGCCGCCCGACGGAGCGCACCCGTGCTCCTCGGCACCGGGCACCCCCACCGGCTGCTCGGTTTCTACGCCGCTCTGGCAGACGCGCTGTCGGCGGCGGGGTGTGCCGTTCTCACCCCGGCGCAGGGTCGCTGTGTCGACATAACGACCCGGTTCGGCCTACGCACGTACAACCTCGACTACGTACGAGGAGTCGCGCTGGTGCGGGGATCCGGCGGGGAACGCCCCGGTTGTGAGCCCGGCGCACATACGCACTCACCTCTCCCGGTTCGTACCGTGTTGGCCGCTGCCGCGGAGGCCGGCGGGCCCCTTCCCGAGCTGGTGATCGGGGACCACGGGTGGGTCTGCGGGGCTGGTCAGCTGGGGTTCGAGGCCATCGGGGCGGCCGATACGAACGACCCCGCCCCGTTCGTCGGTGAGGCGGAGGGGTCCGTCTCCGTCGTCGTTCCACTTGATGACGGCGTGCGGTCTGATTACTACCTGCCGCTTACCCGCTACGTACTCAATCGGGCGTGTCTGTCACAGTAGGCCGCCGATGGGTGCACCTCTTCCCCACTCGCATCACCCGCCCCTACATTGGGGAGTGAGCACGCAGCGACGAAGAGTCACCGGAAGGGGAAGCCGGTGGCCGTCGAGTGCGGAAGGTTCAGGTGTGTCATGGCTGCAGCTGGCGAGAGGCCTCTGAACGAGGTTCAGTTCCTTACCGTGGCGGAAGTCGCCTCGGTGATGCGAGTGTCGAAGATGACCGTGTACCGGTTGGTGCACAGCGGTCATCTGCCCGCGATCCGTGTGGGGCGGTCCTTCCGCGTCCCGGAGCAAGCGGTTCACGAGTACCTCCGCGAGAGCTATGTGGGGGTGGAAACCGCCTGACGGCTGGGGCGGGGTGATCCCTCACAGGGCACTCGGGATCACCCTGGCCTCCTCGATTACGACCTCAGCGCTCGGGCGGGTAGGCTAGCCCCTCGTAGGTCGTGTGGGCCCATGGCGCCCAAACAACCGAGTGATGAGAAGTGAGCGAGGGTAGTCGTGGGCTCTGTTATCAAGAAGCGGCGCAAGCGGATGGCCAAGAAGAAGCACCGCAAGCTGCTCAAGCGCACGCGCGTCCAGCGTCGCAACAAGAAGTAAGTTCGCGACGCGGACGCCGCGAGAGCGTTGCTGTGGCCCCCCACCCACTGGTGGGGGGCCACACGCGTTCCGGCTCCTGCGTCCGGCTGCTTGTCGTCACGTCGCGCATCGGGCGGTCATCACAGCGCAACACCGACCCGCTAAGTTGGCCCCTGGGGGGAACGCGGCGGGGCAAGAGGTTTTCTGGAAGGAAGGCGCTGATCTTGGGCAAGGTCGTGCTCGTGACCGGTGTGGCCCGCCAGCTGGGGGGCCGGTTCGTACGGCGGATCCAGCGTGACCCCGAGGTGGACCGGGTCGTCGCCGTGGACGCGGTGCCGCCCGAGCACCATCTGGGCGGCGCGGACTTCGTCCAGGCCGACATCCGGCAGCCCGGAATCGCGCGGGTGCTCGCGGAGACGGGCGCCGACACGGTCGTCCACCTGGACGTGACGGGCACGCCGCTGGGCAGCGGCAACCGGGCCTCCCTCAAGGAGACCAACGTCATCGGCACGATGCAGCTGCTCGGTGCCTGCCAGAAGTCCCCGAGCGTGCGGCGGCTGGTGGTGAAGTCCAGTACGAACGTCTACGGGTCCGCGCCCCGCGACCCGGGCGTCTTCACCGAGACGACCCCGCCCAAGTCCCTGCCCAGCGGCGGCTTCGCCAAGGACACGGTGGAGGTCGAGGGCTATGTCCGCGGCTTCGCGCGCCGCCGGCCCGACGTGGCCGTGTGCGTGCTGCGGTTCGCCAACATCCTGGGCCCGACCGCGGACACTCCGCTCGCCTCGTACTTCGCGCTGCCGGTCCTGCCGACCGTGTTCGGCTACGACCCGCGGCTTCAGTTCGTGCACGAGGACGACGTGATCGAGGTGCTGCGGATCGCCTCGCACGAGCCGCGGCGGGGCACGCTCAACAGCGGCACCTTCAACATCGCCGGCGACGGTGTGCTGCTGCTCTCGCAGTGCTCCCGGCGCCTGGGCCGCCCCACCGTGCCCCTGCTGCTCCCGGCCGTCACCTGGGCGGGCTCGCTGGTGCGTACGCTGGGTATGACGGACTTCTCGCCCGAGCAGATCAGGCTGCTCACCCACGGCCGGGTCGTGGCCACGGGGCAGATGCGCGAGACGCTGGGATTCCAGCCCAAGTACACGACCGCGGAGACGTTCGCGGACTTCGCACGCAGTCAAGGTCCCGGACTTCTTCCGCCGGAGGCCCTTGCGGGGGCCGTCGACCGGATCGCCGCGCTGCCCCTCGCGGGCGGCGGCCACCCCCCGACGCAGAGCGCCAACTGAGGAGCGCATCAACGATGGCGGATGCCAAGGTCATTCCGTTCGACGACGACCGGTCCCGCGGGGGCGCCGCGCAGCGTCCGCAGCGGCGCCGGAGTGCGGGGAACCGTCGGCCGGGCACGGAGTCCGTGCCGGTACGTGAGGTGCAGCCCCTGCCCACCAGGGCCGCTCCGCAGGATGATGTTCCTGTGACATCCGAGGAACAACCGCCGGAGGAGTCCCAGGGTGGCGAGGGCGGCCTGGAGCGGCGTATCGCGGGCGGCCTGGCCTTCCTGCGCCGCCGCCTCACCGGGGACTACGAGGTCGACGACTTCGGCTACGACGAGGAGCTCACCGACCAGGTCCTGATGTCCCTGCTGCGCCCGCTGTACGAGAAGTACTTCCGGGTCGAGGTGAAGGGCGTCGAGAACATCCCGTCCGAGGGCGGCGCCCTGATCGTCGCCAACCACTCCGGGACGCTGCCGATGGACGGCCTGATGATGCAGGTCGCCGTGCACGACAACCATCCGGCGGGCCGGCATCTGCGGCTGCTCGCGGCCGACCTGGTGTTCATGCTGCCGGTGGTCAACGAGCTGGCCCGCAAGCTCGGTCACACCCTGGCCTGTGCCGAGGACGCGTCCCGGCTGCTGGAGCAGGGCGAGCTGGTCGGGGTGATGCCGGAGGGCTTCAAGGGCCTCGGGAAGCCCTTCGCGGACCGCTACAAGCTCCAGCGCTTCGGCCGCGGCGGCTTCGTCTCGACCGCCCTGCGCGCCGGGACGCCGATCGTGCCGTGCTCGATCGTCGGGGCCGAGGAGATCTACCCGATGATCGGCAACGCCAAGACGGTCGCGCGGCTGCTGGGGTTCCCGTACTTCCCGATCACGCCGACGTTCCCATGGCTCGGGCCGCTCGGGGCGGTGCCGCTGCCGACCAAGTGGACGATCCAGTTCGGCGAGCCGATCCCCACGGACGGCTATCCGCCGGAGGCCGCCGAGGACCCGATGCTGATGTTCAACCTGACCGACCAGGTCAGGGAGCAGATCCAGCACACCCTGTACAAGCTGCTGGTGCAGCGCCGGTCGGTCTTCTTCTGAAACAGGGCCTACGACGACGGGGGCGCCCCTCGAGGAGGGGCGCCCCCACTGTCGTACCGCCGGCTAGTCGGCGTCCTCGCCGTCGATGCCCAGCCCGGGCAGGAGATCGGGCAGGAGCGGCGGGAGCGTCACGTCCGGCTGCGGGACGGGCGGGACGCCTTCCGCGGACGGCGAGGTGCTCGTGTCGCTGGACTGCCGCGGCGGGTCGAGCAGGCCGCCGGTGTTGCCGCCGAGCAGGCCGTCGCTGTCGCTGCCGGCCGAGTGGCTGGGGCTGTCGCTGCCGCTCTTGTCGGAGTGACCGCGGCCGCTGTCACTTGGCCGGGCGGTCCGGTCGGTGGCCGAGGAGCCGCTGGAGGCCGACTCGGAGGCGCGCCGCCGGCTGTTCTCGCCGCCGCCCCGGGAGGGGGGCTCGGGCAGCAGGGACCGCAGCGGGGCGACGTCCTCGTCTATGGCGTCGAACACCGACGACACCTGTTCGCTGACGTCCCCGAGCGTGACGGGGAGCTTGGCGCGCAGTTCGCCCCAGGCCTCGCGGTGGGAGCGGGAGAACGCGGACAGGGCCTGGATGGGGCCCAGGGAGTCCGGGTCGCGCTGGTACGCCTCGCTGAGCAGCCGGTGGCCTTCCGACGCGTCGTGCCGCATGCCGGACAGGGCGCGGCGGATTTCGCCCAGGGATTCGTGGTCCAGCGGGCCGCTGCGGCCCCGCTCCATCAGGCGGCGGGCTTCGCTGAGCCGGGTGGAGGCGTGGTCGAGATAGACCCGGCCGCGCTCGTCGGCACTGTCGGCGAGGCCGAGTTTGACGTCCTCGATGCCGCGCTTGAGGCCGTAGAGCGAGTCACCGGGCAGGGCGTCGTTGCTGGCGGCGGCGACTCCGCCGAAGGCGCTCGCGGCCACGCCCACGCTGAGCCCGCCCGCGGTGAGGCCCTTGGCGAGGCGGGAACGGGGCCGGAACTTCTTCAGTGAGCCCGCCCGGTGGGCGCCACGGGCCTGGGGGGAGCGCTGCTCGGGGACCGCGCCGTCCGTCGCCCCACCTCCTGCGGTGCCCTCCTGGAGCATGGCCTCGAACGCGGCCACCAGCTGGGCCCGCTGGACGACCTTGACCTCCGGGTCGAGCTCCGGTTTGGGCAGCGCGCCGAGACCGGAGGCGAGCGCCAGCAGGCGTGCCTGGTCGGTCGGCTCCGCAGCGGCCGGGGCCGGTGCCGAGCCTTCGGACTGTTCGGCCGCCGTGCCCTGCTCGGACTGCTCCTGAAGGGCCTGGGCGAAGGCGTTCGCCCGCCGGTGCGCCGATACGTTCGCGATCACTGGCGGCACCTCCTCTCGTCATGACGGTCGACTCCCCAGGGGGTCCTGAGGGTTGCACACCCTGAACGCGACCACACGATCGAGTGATCGAAGCCGGTCAGGGGGTGACCACAGGGAGCCTGCATCCCGCACAACGAGTGGCGCGGCACTTGGGTTACGGACGTCGGATGATCGAATGCCGAAGTCAACGGACCGTGACGGAACGTGAGTTGGCCGTCGCCGAGCGTACGGCCCGGTCAGCGGGCGTCTTCCGGGAGGAGCCGGGCGAGGGTGCGGACGGCCCGGTACTGGAGGGTCTTGATGGCGCCCTCGTTCTTGCCCATGACACGGGCCGTCTCCGCGACGGAGAGGCCCTGGAGGAAGCGGAGTGTCACGCACTCCTGCTGCTGGGGGTTGAGCCGCCGCACGGCGTCGAGCAGGGCGGCGTTGGAGAGGGACTCCAGGACGGAGTCCTCGGGGGAGCGCTCGACCTCGTTGGCGTCGAGCATCTCGCCGGTGGTGACCTCGAGGCGGAAGCGGCTGGACTTGAAGTGGTCCGCGACGAGGTTGCGGGCGATGGTGACCAGCCAGGCGCCGAAGTCGCGGCCCTGCCAGGTGAACGTGCCGATGCGGCGCAGGGCGCGCAGAAAGGTCTCGCTGGTGAGGTCCTCGGCGGTCGCCTTTCCCCCGACCCGGTAGTAGATGTACCGGTAGACGGTGTCGCTGTATTGGTCGTAGAGGCGGCCGAAGGCGTCGGCCTCGCCGGCCTGGGCGCGCTCCACGAGGTCCATCATGCGGGCGCTGTCGCTGTCCGCCGCCGGCCGTCGGGCGGTGGCCGCGCCGGACGGGCGCCCTCGTCTGCCGACCGCGGCGCTGCCGTCGGCCAGTGCATAGCACGGGCCTAGGGGCGCGGCGGTGGCGAATGCGGGGCCGGCGTACGCGGTGGGGACGAAGCCGCGCAACAGGTCGAGGACCGTTGCGCGCAGCGTAGCCAGGCCCGAGGCGTCAACCCCGACGTGTGGGTACACGGGACTCCCAGAGGCAGAGCTTCCATCACGTGCAGTGCGGGACCTTTCACCCGTCGTAGCGACGGAGGGGTACCGGTTTGCGTCTGAGGAGAATAACGCTTCGTGTAGGCCCTGCTACACCGAGTTGCTCAAATCGCCGATTACGTCGCTTCCGTAACCGATTGACGCCGCATCAAGTGCCAGAGTGTGAACGGTTGTTGATCGGAAGGGTTCGGATTGAGGCGGGGTCCAGGGCGTGTTGTGGCCGTGTCCAGCCAAGAGGACTGGATGCGAGGTTGTGGGGGTACGCCAGTTGGATTTACGGGGCTTGTCATCCCGTAGACGAAGGTGTCCCGGATTGATCGGTCGTCGGCCCGGTCGGTCGTCAGCGACGGCGGCGGTGCAGGGCGATCGCCGCCGCCGTGCCGCCGGCCACCGCGCCCACGCCGGCCGCGGCCGGGATGCCGACCTTGGCCGCCTTGCGGCCGGTGCGGTAGTCGCGCAAGCGCCAGTCCAGGTCGCGGGCGTGCTTGCGCAGCTTGGAGTCCGGGTTGATGGCGTAGGGGTGGCCGACCAGGGACAGCATCGGGATGTCGTTGTGCGAGTCGCTGTAGGCGGCGCAGCGGCTCAGGTCCAGGCCCTCGGCCGCGGCCAGCGCGCGGACCGCCTCGGCCTTGGCCGGGCCGTGCAGCGGCTCGCCGACCAGCTTGCCCGTGTAGACGCCGTCGACCGACTCGGCGACCGTGCCCAGGGCGCCGGTCAGACCCAGGCGGCGGGCGATGACCTGGGCGATCTCGACGGGGGCCGCCGTGACGAGCCAGACCTTCTGGCCGGCGTCCAGGTGGGCCTGGGCCAGGGCGCGGGTGCCGGGCCAGATGCGCTCGGCCATGTACTCGTCGTAGATCTCCTCGCCGATCGACTGGAGCTCGGCGACGCGGTGGCCCTTGACGATGGACAGGGCCGAGTCGCGGGCCTCCTGCATGTGTTCGGGGTCCTCGACCCCAGCCAGCCGGAACCAGGCCTGCTGCCAGGCGAACCGGGCGAGCTCGCGTGTCTCGAAGAACTTCCGCTTGTACAGGCCCCGCCCGAAGTGGAAGAGGGCGGCGCCCTGCATGACGGTGTTGTCCAGGTCGAAGAAGGCGGCGGCCCGGTCGTCGCCGTGGACCGGGAACTGCGGTTCCTCGGTCGTGCCGGCGGCCTCCTGTGAGGACTTGCGGGCAGCCTCCGCCGAGGCCTCGCCTGCCAAAACGCTCCGCGCCGTGGCGGAGCGCCTACGGGGAGTGAGCCATCCGAGAGCGGCCATGGCGTGAGCATAGCCAGTTTGTTCGGGGGTTCCGGAGTCCTGAGGTTCGGAGCCTGTGAACTCTCGGCAAGCGTGTGGTTAAAGCGGGCGTTCGGCGGCAGGTTCCCCTCGTGTCGGGGCGCGCGACAATGGCCGACATGAGTCCCCTCTTTCGTCGCAGGCCCCCTCGGGACCGGCTCGTCACCCTGATCCGCAAGCCGGGCTGTCATCTGTGTGATGACGCACAGGTCGTCGTGGAGAAGGTGTGCAGTGATCTGGGAGTCCCCTGGGAGCAGAAGGACATCACCGAGGACCGCGCACTGCACGACCAGTACTGGGAGCAGATCCCGGTCGTGCTGGTCGACGGCAGGCAGCACACGTTCTGGCGCGTGAACGAGGACCGCCTGCGCAAGGCGCTGACCGGCTGATCCCGCTGTTCCCGCCCGGTGCCGCAACTGACCGAGCAGTCCAAAGGGCCTGTCAGGTCGCTTAGGATCGACGGTGGCTGGTCTCGGGGGCGGGATACACAGAGGAGAGTGTGCGGTTTTGCCCCCAGAAGCAAAGGAACGGTGGCGCGTATGCGCCGGTTCCCCGCGAGTGCGCCGGGGGCGCGTGACCCCGGTCACGTTGGCCGGGCAAATCGGACACCATCTTTGTGCACGCGTTCACAAAGACATAGCCTGCTTTCGACGGGGCGGTCATGTAGGGACGTATGACCGCCTACAGCCCCGCTCTACCCGCAGGAGCACCGTGGCAACTGGCCGAACTCACCGACCGGCGACCCGCAGCCGAGGGATTCCCGAGGCCACCGTCGCCCGGCTTCCGCTGTACCTCCGCGCCCTGACCGCGCTGTCGGAGCGCTCGGTGCCCACGGTCTCCTCCGAGGAGCTCGCGGCCGCGGCGGGGGTCAACTCCGCGAAGCTGCGCAAGGACTTCTCCTACCTCGGCTCCTACGGGACCCGGGGCGTCGGCTACGACGTCGAGTATCTCGTCTACCAGATCTCCCGCGAGCTGGGCCTCACCCAGGACTGGCCGGTCGTGATCGTCGGTATCGGTAACCTCGGCGCCGCCCTCGCCAACTACGGCGGGTTCGCCTCCCGCGGCTTCCGGGTCGCCGCGCTGATCGACGCCGACCCGGCCATGGCGGGCAAGCCCGTCGCCGGGATCCCCGTGCAGCACTCCGACGACCTGGAGAAGATCATCCAGGACAACGGCGTGTCGATCGGTGTCATCGCGACCCCCGCCGGTGCCGCCCAGGCGGTCTGCGACCGGCTCGTGGCCGCCGGTGTCACCTCCATCCTGAACTTCGCGCCGACCGTGCTGTCCGTCCCCGACGGCGTCGACGTGCGCAAGGTCGACCTCTCCATCGAGCTTCAGATCCTCGCCTTCCACGAGCAGCGCAAGGCCGGCGAGGAGGCCGCCGCATCCGACGGCGGTGTCCCGGCCGCCGCCGCGCGCAGCGACTCCGCCGACCAGGGACCCGACGGGGACATGCCCGCCGTGATGCCGGCATGAGCCTCCTCGTCGTCGGACTCAGCCACCGCAGCGCCCCGGTCAGCGTCCTGGAGCGGGCCTCGCTCAACGCGGACGCGCAGGTCAAGCTGCTCCAGGACACGGTCGCCACCGAACCGGCCGGCGAGGCCGCGGTGCTCGCCACCTGCAACCGCATCGAGCTCTACGCCGACGTGGACAAGTTCCACGCCGGTGTCGCCGAGCTGTCCACGCTGCTCGCCCAGCACAGCGGGGTCGGCCTGGAGGAGCTCACTCCCTATCTCTACGTGCACTACGAGGACCGGGCCGTCCACCATCTGTTCTCGGTGGCCTGCGGGCTGGACTCGATGGTCGTCGGCGAGGGGCAGATCCTCGGCCAGATCAAGGACTCCCTGGCCCGCGCCCAGGAGCTGAACTCCGCGGGCCGGCTGCTGAACGACCTGTTCCAGCAGGCCCTGAGGGTCGGCAAGCGCGCCCACTCCGAGACCGGCATCGACCGCGCCGGCCAGTCCCTGGTCACCTTCGGCCTGGAGCAGCTGGCCGCGGGCGGCGAGGTGCAGACCTGGGCCCGGGGCAAGAAGGCCCTGGTCATCGGCGCCGGGTCGATGTCCTCGCTGGCCGCCGCGACACTCGCACGGGCCGGGGTCGCCGAGGTCGTCGTCGCCAACCGCACCTTCGACCGCGCCGAGCGCCTCGCCCAGATCCTGACCGAGGGCGACGACACGGACGTGCTGGCCCGCGCGGTCCCGATGGAGTCGGTGCCGTTCGAGCTGACACGTGCCGACGTCGCCGTCTCCTGCACCGGCGCGACGGGCCTGGTCCTGACGGCCGAGTCGGTCGCCGCCGCGGTCGAGGGCCGTACGGCCGCGCCGGCGGACGTGGCCGACGGATCGCCCGCCCCGGACGGTGAGCCGGGCCGGACCGCGGCCCCGGGCGCCGGGCGGGGCGCCCCGGCGGCCACCGGGCTCGGCGGCGAGGACGGCTGCCCGCTGGACCTGCCCGCGGTGCAGGGCACCGCCGGATTCTCCGTGCTGGGCGAGGCGGCCGTGGCCGGTATGGCCGCCGCCGACCTGGAACAGCACGCGGCGTGGGTGGACAACGGCACGGTGGGCGGTGCCCAGCGCGCGGCCCGGCCGGGGACGTCCGGCCCGCTCGACCCCGCCCCGGACGCCGACGCCATCGCCGCGCTCGCCGCGACCGTGGCCACCGTCGGCCGCATCCCCGAGCGGCGCCGGCCCGAGCCGGCCGACGAGCCGCCGCGGCCCGAGCCCGTGCTCTTCCTGCTCGACCTGGCGATGCCGCGGGACATAGACGCCGCCGCACACCGGCTCACCGGGGTGCGGCTGGTGGACATCGAATCGCTGGCGGAAGCATCCGCGGGCGCTCCGATGGCTGCCGATGTGGACCAGGTCCGGCGTGTCGTCTCCGACGAGGTCGCGGCCTTCGGGGCAGCACTGCGGGCCGCGCACATCACGCCGACCGTGGTCGCCCTGCGCACCATGGCCGCCGATGTCGTGGCCAGCGAGATCGCCCGCCTGGACGGACGGCTGCCCGGCCTCGACGACAAGCACCGCGCGGAGATCACCCAGACCGTGCGGCGCGTGGTGGACAAGCTGCTGCACGCGCCGACCGTACGGGTCAAGCAACTCGCGGCCGAGCCCGGCGGCGCCGGGTACGCGGACGCGCTGCGGACCCTGTTCGACCTCGACCCCGAGGCGGTTGCCGCCGTCTCCCGGGCCGAGGACAGCACAGAGAAAGACCGAGGGCCGGCATGAACGAAAAGGCACTACGGCTCGGCACCCGGCGGAGCAGGCTCGCCATGGCCCAGTCCGGGCAGGTGGCCGAGGCCGTGAGCCGGGTGACGGGGCGGCCCGTCGAGCTCGTCGAGATCACCACGTACGGCGACGTCTCGCGCGAGCAGCTCGCCCAGATCGGCGGCACGGGCGTGTTCGTCACCGCCCTGCGCGACGCGCTGCTCAAGGGCGAGGTCGACTTCGCGGTGCACTCGCTGAAGGACCTGCCGACCACGCAGCCCGAGGAGCTGGTCGTGGCCGCCGTCCCCGTGCGGGAGGACCCGCGGGACGTGATCGTCGCCCGGGACGCGCTGAAGTTCACCGACCTGCCGAGCGGAGCCCGCATCGGTACCGGTTCGCCGCGCCGCATGGCCCAGCTCAACGCGTACGCGCGCAGCCACGGCCTGGACATAGCGACCGTCCCGATCCGCGGCAACGTCGACACCCGGATCGGATACGTACGCTCCGGTGAGCTCGACGCGGTCGTACTGGCCGCCGCCGGACTCAACCGGATCGGCCGGGGCGACGAGGTGACCGACTTCCTGTCGGTCGACACGGTTTTGCCCGCCCCCGGCCAGGGGGCCCTGGCGATCGAGTGCACCGCGGGCAACGCGGACCTCGTCGCCGCGCTCGCCGCACTCGACGACCCGTTCACGCGGATCGCCGTAACGGCCGAGCGGTCACTGCTCGCCGCCCTGGAGGCCGGTTGCAGCGCCCCTGTGGGCGCGCTGGCCGACCTTCTGGCCGACGGGCAGATTGTCAAGGAAATGCGCCTGCGCGGCGTCGTCGGCACGACCGACGGCACGCGCATGGTGCAGCTGTCCACCACCGGTCCCGTGCCCGAGACGCACGACCGGGCAATGGCGCTCGGTCGCGAACTCGCGGCCGAGATGCTCGCCCAGGGCGCGGCCGGTCTGATGGGGGAGCGAGCACATTGAGCCCCACCACCCTTTCCGCCGGTCCTGAACACGGGCACGTCACCTTCCTGGGTGCCGGACCCGGAGATCCGGGACTACTGACTCTGCGCGCCGTCGAGGCGCTGGCGCACGCGGACGTCCTCGTCGCCGAGCACGAAGTGCTCGACGTCGTACGTCAGCACGCCAGGCAGGGCGTCTCCGAAGTGCACACGGACTCGGATCCTTCCCAGGATCCGGCTCCGGGCACAGGAGCGCCCCAGCTGACGGTTGTTGACGGTACGTCAACCGCCGCAGCCACCCCCGCGGTGCGGGATGCCGCACATCTTGTCATGGAGGCCGCGCGGGGCGGCAGGCGGGTCGTGCGTGCGGTGTCCGGGGACCCGGGCCTCGACACGTACGCCGCCGAGGAGATGCTGGCGTGCGCCGCCGCCGGGGTGCCCTTCGAGGTCGTCCCCGGTATCGCGAGTGCCGTCGGTGTGCCCGCGTACGCCGGTGTGCCGCTGCGGGACGCGCAGGGCGCGGACGTGCGGTTCGTCGACGCGCGCACGGCGTCGGACCGGTGCTGGACGGAGGTGGGGGCGTCGGACGGCACGGTCGTCGTGTCCACCACGCTGGACTCCGTCGCGGCGGCGGCCGGCGAGCTCGTCTCCGCGGGCCGCAAGCCGGACACCCCGATGACGGTCACCGTCGCCGGTACGACCACCCGGCAGCGCACCTGGACCGCCACGCTCGGCACGATCGCGCAGACGCTGAAGCAGGCCAAGGTGCTGCCCTCGCCCGAGGGCGGCCGGCCGGTGATAGCCGTGGTCGGTGAGCGTTCCGCCGCCGCCCAGCGCGACCAGCTCGCGTGGTTCGAGTCCAAGCCGCTGTTCGGCTGGAAGGTGCTCGTGCCGCGCACCAAGGAGCAGGCGGCGTCGCTCTCCGACCAGCTGCGGTCGTACGGGGCCGTGCCGCACGAGGTGCCGACCATCGCCGTCGAGCCGCCGCGCACGCCCCAGCAGATGGAACGCGCGGTCAAGGGGCTCGTGACGGGCCGCTACGAGTGGATCGCCTTCACCTCGGTGAACGCGGTCAAGGCCGTGCGGGAGAAGTTCGAGGAGTACGGGCTCGACGCGCGTGCCTTCGCGGGCATCAAGGTCGCGGCCGTCGGCGAGCAGACGGCGAACGCGCTGATCGCCTTCGGCGTGAAGCCGGACCTGGTGCCGAGCGGCGAGCAGTCGGCCGCCGGGCTGCTGGAGGACTGGCCGCCCTACGACCCGGTCTTCGACCCGATCGACCGGGTGTTCCTGCCGCGGGCCGACATCGCCACGGAGACGCTGGTCGCCGGGCTGATCGAGCTGGGCTGGGAGGTCGACGACGTCACGGCCTACCGGACCGTGCGGGCCTCGCCCCCGCCGGCGGAGACGCGCGAGGCGATCAAGGGCGGCGGGTTCGACGCCGTGCTGTTCACGTCGTCGTCCACCGTGCGGAACCTGGTCGGTATCGCCGGCAAGCCGCACAACGTGACCGTGATCGCGTGTATCGGCCCCGCCACCGCCAAGACGGCCGAGGAGCACGGGCTCCGGGTGGACGTCATGGCTCCGGAGCCGTCCGTGCACAAGCTGGCGGAGGCCCTGGCCGACTTCGGCGCGAAGCGCAGAGCCGCCGCGGTGGAGGCCGGTGATCCGGTGACGCGGCCGAGTGAGCGGCGGCCGGGGGCTCGGCGGCGGCGGTCGACGACGTAAGGGCTTGAGTGTTGCTCGCTGCGGCTACGCGGGAGTCACCGCGTGGCCGTAGCGGAGCAGGTTGGACGGGTCGTAGGTGGCCTTGTCCTGGCGTAGCCGTGCGTAGACCTCCGGGGTCCAGGCGCGGGCGCGGTCCTGTTCGTCGCCCGGGGTGCCGTGGATGTTGACCATGGTGCGGCCCGTGCCGTAGGGGGCCATGGCCGTGTAGAGCTGTTGCGTCGCCTGCTCGATGGCCTCGGCGGCGGGTGGCGCGGCCATGATGCCGACCGAGTCGATGAAGTACAGGGCGTCGCGGGAGCACACGGCGTCCTCGATGGCGGACGGGCGGGACAGCGCGCCGCCCATGTGGCGTATCTCGACCATCAGCAGGGGGTGGCCGGCGCCGGCCGCGGGACCGGCCTGCTCCAGGAACGTTCCGATGGCGGCGGGGGTCAGGTCGCGCAGGAGCAGGCACGACTCCCTCGCGGGGAGCGGGTCCTGGGGTTCGATGTGGATGCGGTCCAGGGCCGCGTGGTCCATCACCTCAACCGTGTCGACGGCCACGGGGGCGGCTTCGCGCAGCGGTGCGATCAGTGCCTCGCCCTCGGCCGGGAGGCCGGGCCAGGCGATCGCCACCCGGGCCCAGAAGCCTCCGCGCAGCGGCTCCGGGATCTGCGGGATGGGCGGCAGGCGGAGGATGGTGAACGCGCTGCACATCTGGTCCGGGACGGTGCGGGTCCAGTCCGCCCAGGCCTGGAGCAGGGCCTCGGTGTCCTCGCCCCGGCAGTAGATGCCGCCGCCGTAGATGCGGGGGAGGGGGAGCAGCTCGGTGACCAGCGAGGTGACGACGCCTACGGTGCCCTTGCCGCCGCGCAGGGCCCAGAACAGTTCCGGTTCGAGCTGGGGGTCCGTTTCGCGCAGCCGGCCGTCCGGGGTGACGACCTGGAAGGAGCGGACCAGGTCGGCGGCGTAG
>NZ_MUKA01000329.1 GCF_002150735.1 Streptomyces africanus | reverse complement strand
AGCGAGAAGGCGACCGCCCCGTGAGCCCCACCCGCGTCCTCGTCCTCAACTCCGGCTCCTCGTCGCTGAAGTACCAGCTGCTCGACATGCGCGACGACAGCCGGCTGGCGGTGGGTCTGGTCGAGCGCATCGGCGAGCAGACCTCCCGGCTGAAGCACACCCCGGCCGGCGGCGGGAGCCGGGAGCGCGGCGGGGCGATCGCCGACCACGACGCCGCCCTGAAGGCCGTCGCCGAGGAGCTCGCCAAGGACGGTCTCGGGCTGGACTCGCCCGAACTGGCCGCGATCGGGCACCGGGTGGTGCACGGCGGCAAGTCCTTCACCGAACCGACCGTGATCGACGACGCCGTGCTCGCCGAGATCGAGCGGCTCATCCCGGTCGCCCCGCTGCACAACCCGGCCAACCTCACCGGGATCCGCACGGCCCGGGCCCTGCGGCCCGACCTGCCGCAGGTCGCGGTCTTCGACACCGCGTTCCACACGACGATGCCGGAGTCGGCCGCCCGCTACGCGATCGACGTAAAGACGGCCGACGAGCACCGCATCCGGCGCTACGGCTTCCACGGCACCTCCCACGCCTACGTCTCCCGGGCCACCGCCGAGCTGCTGGGCAAGGACCCGGCCGAGACGAACGTGATCGTGCTGCACCTGGGCAACGGGGCGTCGGCCTCGGCCGTGCGGGGCGGGCGCTGCGTGGACACCTCCATGGGGCTGACGCCTTTGGAGGGGCTCGTGATGGGTACGCGCTCGGGAGACATGGACCCGGCCGTCATCTTCCATTTGATGCGTGTTGGTGGAATGTCCGCCGACGAGATCGACACTCTTCTCAACAAGAAGAGCGGTCTGATCGGACTGTGCGGTGACAACGACATGAGGGAGATCCGCCGCCGCGTCGACGAGGGCGACGAGCAGGCGGAGCTGGCGTTCGACATCTACATTCACCGCCTGAAGAAGTACATCGGCGCCTATTACGCCGTACTCGGACGGGTGGACGCGGTGGCCTTCACCGCCGGCGTCGGCGAGAACGCGGCGCCCGTGCGGGAGGCCGCCCTGGCGGGTCTGGAGGAGCTGGGCCTGGCGGTGGACGGCGAGCGCAACGCCGTGCGCGGCGACGAGGCGCGGCTGATCTCGCCCGAGGGTGCCCGGGTCGCGGTGGCGGTGGTACCTACTGACGAGGAATTGGAGATCGCGACACAGACCTACGCGCTGGTAATTGGTTCGGGGAATCACACCTGAGCGGCATGCCGCCCTTTTGTATTTTCCGCCAGACGGAATATTCCGTTGCGAAACAAACCGATAGGATCGCCCCCATGCGCCGTTCGAAAATCGTCTGTACTCTCGGCCCCGCGGTCGACTCCCACGAGCAGCTTGTCGCGTTGATCGAAGCCGGCATGAACGTGGCCCGCTTCAACTTCAGCCACGGCAGCCACGCCGAGCACCAGGGCCGGTACGACCGGGTCCGTGCCGCCGCCAAGGAGACCGGCCGGGCCATCGGGGTCCTCGCCGACCTCCAGGGCCCCAAGATCCGTCTGGAGACCTTCGCCGAGGGTCCCGTGGAACTGGTCCGCGGTGACGAGTTCACCATCACCACCGAGGACGTCCCCGGCGACAAGACGATCTGCGGGACGACCTACAAGGGCCTGCCCGGCGACGTGACCAAGGGCGACCAGGTCCTCATCAACGACGGCAACGTCGAGTTGAAGGTCACCGAGGTCGAGGGCCCCCGGGTGAAGACGATCGTCATCGAGGGCGGCGTCATCTCCGACCACAAGGGCATCAACCTGCCCGGCGCGGCCGTCAACGTGCCCGCGCTGAGCGAGAAGGACATCGAGGACCTCCGCTTCGCCCTCCGCATGGGCTGCGACCTGGTCGCGCTGTCGTTCGTCCGGGACGCCAAGGACGTCGCGGACGTGCACCGCATCATGGACGAGGAGGGCCGCCGCGTCCCGGTCATCGCCAAGGTGGAGAAGCCGCAGGCGGTGCAGAACATGGAGGACGTCGTGATGGCGTTCGACGGCGTGATGGTCGCCCGTGGTGACCTCGCCGTCGAGTACCCGCTCGAGAAGGTCCCCATGGTGCAGAAGCGCCTGATCGAGCTGTGCCGGCGCAACGCCAAGCCGGTGATCGTGGCGACCCAGATGATGGAGTCGATGATCACCAACTCCCGTCCGACCCGCGCCGAGGCCTCCGACGTGGCCAACGCGATCCTGGACGGCGCCGACGCGGTCATGCTGTCCGCCGAGTCGAGCGTGGGCGCGTACCCGATCGAGACCGTCAAGACGATGTCGAAGATCGTCACCGCGGCCGAGCAGGAGCTGATGTCCAAGGGCCTCCAGCCGCTCGTCCCGGGCAAGAAGCCGCGCACGCAGGGCGGTTCGGTGGCCCGCGCGGCCTGCGAGATCGCCGACTTCCTCGGCGGCCGGGGCCTGGTGGCCTTCACCCAGTCCGGCGACACCGCCCGCCGGCTGTGCCGCTACCGCGCGGTCCAGCCGATCATCGCGTTCACCACGGACGAGTCCACCCGCAACCAGCTCGCGCTCAGCTGGGGCGTGGAGCCGCACGTCGTGCCGTTCGTGAACAGCACCGACGAGATGGTCGACCTGGTGGACCAGGAGATGGTGAAGCTGAACCGCTTCAACGAGGGCGACATCGTGGTCATCACGGCCGGCTCGCCCCCCGGTGTCCCCGGCACCACCAACATGGTGCGCGTCCACCACCTGGGCGGCGCCGAGAGCTGACCGGGAAAGGGCCTGAGGGCCCGTGTACGGCGCGGAGGGCGCCCCCTGGGGATCAGGGGGCGCCCTCGGCGTATGCGGCTCCCGAACGGGCCTTGAGAGGCGTTCAGTCGGTGACGAAGTTGTGCAGCCCGGGCACGTGCAGGGTCCCGCCGAACTGGCCGGCCTGCTGGACCTTGACGTTGGTGAAGTAGATCAGCGGGATGTTCAGCGGCGGCGGGTGCTCCGGGTCGAACGTGATCGGGATCAGGCCGAGCAGGTTGCCGGAGATGCTCTCGGTGTACATCACCGTGTCACCGTCGCGGATCGTGGACGTCGAGCCCTTGGCCGCCTGCACGTGGTAGGTCTTGCCGGACTGCTTGTCCTTGACCGTCTGGTGGAGGTCGCCGATGTCGGTGCCGCCGGAGATGACGTACTTCAGGACCTTCTTGACGGTGCCGTTGGCGGTGCGCACCTCGACGACGCCCTTGTAGTCGGCGCCCTTCAGCGTCAGCGAACTGGCGTTGAGGAACCACGGGTCGTCGGGCAGCGGCACCTTGTTGTCGACACCGCCCTCGGCGTCGGTGGCGGCCGGGCAGTCCTCGGCGTCCGTGGAGGAGCTCGGGGACGGGCTGGGCGAGGCGGTGGCCTGCCCGGCCTCCTCGGCCGCCTTCCCGGCCTGCTCCGCCGCCTTCCGGGCCTGCTCCGCCGCGTTCTCGACGGCCTTGCCGGTGTCCTCGGCCGTCCCGGACGCCTTGTCGGTGGTGTCCTTGACGGTGTCCTCGACCGTGCCGGCGGCCTTCTCGGTCGTGTCCTTCGCCGTGCCGGCGGCGTCGTCGCCCGTCGTCCCGGTGCTCTCGGACGCGGAGGCGGACGGCGTGGGGCTCGGGCTCGCGCCGGCCTTGTCCCCGCCGTTGAAGATGCCCCCGATGGCGTCGCCGATGTCCTCCAGCAGATTGCCGCCGCTCTCGGACGGCGAGGGGGACGGCGTGGCGGCCGAGTCGCCGTCGCCGGGCGCGCTCGGGGACGGGGCCGGCTCGGGCTCGCCCTTGTCGTCGGAACCTGAATCCGACGAAGAGGAGTCGTCCTTGTCCGCGCCTGTGCCGCCCCCGCCGGACGAGGGGGACGGTGTGGGAGCCGTCCCGCCCTGGTCGGCGCTGTCGTCCTTCGAGCCGTCGCTCGCCGAGGGGGACGGCGTGGGCGAGGCGGAGTCGTCGCCCTTGGGGTCCTTGGCGTCCTCCAGGGCCGCCACGCACTCCTTGTACTCGTCGGCCGTCAGGCTCTTCGACGTCGGCGTCGCCGGGTTGTTGCTGTCGGCGATGGCGAGCGTGGATGTGAAGCCCATGCCCATGAGAACCGCCGTCGGCATCGCGGCCATGGCTATCGCCTTGCCCGCGGGCCTGTTGAACCTGGTGAACAGCGGCTTCTTGGGTGCCGCGTGGCGCGGCCCGGTTCTCACACGGGACGCCTCCACATCAGCCCCGTGGGTCACCTCGTCAGCCGGCACTGTGCCTCCCGTTCGCCCCGTTGGCCGGGTTCGTTCCTGACAGATCGTTCGGCTGGTCCGCCCCGTCCACGGGCCGCAGCACCGTGGTGTCGTGGTCCATGGCGCCGGGAGCCTCGCCCGTGCCCGTGGTCGCGTGGGCGGCGAGCTGCCCCGCGGGCGGCGGGGCCGGCGCCCAGGCCACGGCCATCGCCCCGCCCACGAGGGCGAGGAAGAAGCCGATGAGGAAGCCGCCGAGGTTGGACACGGGGATGGACACCAGCGCCAGCAGGATCGCCGCGACACCCGCGAAGACACGGACGTGCTTCTGGAACCAGAGGCTGACGCCCAGCACGACGAGCAGCACACCGATGATCAGGGAACCGGCACCCGCGGTGGTCGCCATCGCCAGCGTCAGGTGACCGATCTGGAGGTTCGCGTACGGGAAGTAGGCGATGGGCAGTCCGCTGAGCAGGACGAACAGTCCGGCCCAGAACGGCCGCGTACCCCGCCAGGCGCGGAACTGCTGCCTCCGGAGAGTGAACTGGCCGTCAGCGGCAGGAGTCTCGGCGCTCATGGAAAAACAGCTCCCTGGTACGGCGTTGCTGTGGTGGTGATGTGGGCCGTCCGTGAAGGCCCGGCCGGAAGGTGGACGGGCGGGGGCGCCACCGGCTCCCCCGCCCGCTCAGCGAGTGCTTAGTAGCACTCCTTGACACCCGTCGACAGCGACATCTTCAGGCCGCTGAGCTTGAAGGTTCCGGCGGTGGTCGCCCACGCCGTCTGCTTCACGTCGGACAGGGTCGCCCGGTCCGCCTGCTGGGCGAAGCCGTACGGGTTCGACGTCTCGCCCTTCCTCATGGCCGGACCCTTGTTGGCGTCCTTGGCGGCCACACCGATGTCGATGTTCTCGAACGTCGCGTCGGCGCTGAGGTCGGCGACATCGATGTAGAGGTTCTGCGCCTTGACCGGCTCCGAACCCTGGCCCGCACGCAGGATCAGGCTGACGTTCCCGAGCACCGGAATGTTCGGGGTGACGACCGACTGGCACAGGTTCTTGATCGTCGCCGACTTGAACGACGAGACCGCGACCGGGTGCACGGCCTTCTTGCCGTCGAGCGTGTATCCCTCGTCGAGGGCGCCGTACTGCGAGAAGCCCTCACCGACGAGCTGGTCGGTCGTGACCTTGAACGACTGCCCGGAGACACTGAACGACGCGGCGAGAGCGCCCTGCGCGAGGGCGACACCTATCGCAGCCGTGGCGGCGACGCTGGGCACCATGACCACAGCGAACCGCTTCCATCTGGTCCCGCCACGCACCTGGGACTCCATATTTCCTCCTTCTCGGACGTACATCTCCTGACCTGGCTCGCCCCGAATCGCGGCTCAGCCGTGCAGGGATGGGAGAAGTGCTACGTCCTCGGGAAGGAGAGCGCCTGCACTCGGCGGCGCAACTAGCGCCCGAATCACCGGCGATCACCCCCGAGCGACAACCACTGGTCGCGCCTGACACGCATCACGCACAACCCTGCTGGACAGGCTTCGCCGGACAGGCGAAGACCCCCCTGTCCAAGAGCCGGCGCCACTGCCGCCGGCTCTGCTCGGTGGGGACCCAGGACGTCCCGCGACCCAACCGGCTGCCGGGGTACGGGAATGGACCGAGCGTGGCCGATCGTGGTGCATTCTCGCCGCCCGCACAAGGGGGTTCGTTACTGGCTAGTAACGGCGGGATAACCGAACAACGACCCCCCGGTCTCGGACGGCGACACAGGGTGGCGCCGAACGGCAGTACAAAGCTGTTGATCGCTGGACAGAAACCGACAGATCAACGCCCGGGTCTTACTCGTAGTAACAGCGGCCGCGATTACCAAGTTTTGGTAAAGCGCGGCCGCGATGACGCCCTGTCGGCAAATCCTTCACATGGGCGCCACAGGCCCGTGTGTTTAACGACTGGTCAGAACAGGGCCCGGGCCAGGGCCCTGCGGGCCGCGATCACGCGCGGATCATCGGGTCCGACCACCTCGAACAGCTCCAGCAGCCGCATCCGTACGGTGTCCCGGTCGTCACCCACCGTACGCCCCACGGTCTCGATGAGCCGGCCGAAGGCGTCCTCCACATGGCCGCCCACCAGATCCAGGTCGGCCGCGGCGATCTGCGCCTGCACGTCGGCCGGCTTCTCGGCCGCGTCCCTGCGCACCTGCTGCGGATCGACGCCCTGCACCCGCTGGAGCAACTCGGCCTGCGCGAGGCCCAGTTTGGCCTCCTCGTTGCCCGGGTCCTCGCTCAGTACGTTCTTGTAGGCCTGGACGGCACCGCTCAGATCACCCGAGTCCAGCGCCTGCACGGCGGCCTCGAGGAGCCCGTCGTACGGACCGGCCGGCCGCTCGGGAGCCGACTGGGCGCCGCCCGGGTCGGCCTCGGGGTCGACGGTGAGGCCGGTCAGGCCGAAGCGCTGCTCGGCGACCTGCACCAGCTGGTCCAGCGTCTGCCGGATCTGCGTCTCGTCCGCGGCCCCCTGGAAGAGCGGCAGCGCCTGCCCCGCGACGACCGCGAACACGGCCGGGATCCCCTGGATGCCGAACTGCTGCATCAGCATCTGGTTGGCGTCGACGTCGATCTTGGCGAGCAGGAAGCGGCCGTTGTACTCGACGGCCAGCCGCTCCAGGACCGGGCTCAGCTGCTTGCAGGGCTGACACCACTCGGCCCAGAAGTCGATGACGACGGGCACCTCGGCGGACCGCTGGAGGACGTCCCTCTCGAACCCCGCCTCGTCGACGTCGATGACGAGATCGGCCGGGGAGATCGCCCCCGCGCCGCCTTCCCGGGCGGCTTGCGCACGCGCCTGCTCCGCCTTCGCCTTGGCCTCCTGGGCCGCCTTCACCGCGGCGAGGTCGACGACTCCGCTCATGGACATGTTCCGTGGCTGCATGCGTCTATCCTCCCCCGTACGGCGCGCGCGTGTGAAAAACGGTGTGAAAGCCGGGCCGGTCGGTGCCCTTCGGCGCCGGGTCCCCACCCCACGCCATGTCACTCCAGCCCGTGTACGTCCCTCACGGGCTTTCGCTACGAGTCGTAGCGTAATGCCACACCCCACCGGCGGAACACCACCCCCCGGTGATCTCCCTCACGGCCCGCGCGGGAAACGCCGGTTTATGGTCATCCCATGCCGATCCGCAGCCCCGCCAGCCGCACCGGGCGCCCGCGCAGCGCCACGGCGGACGCCGCCATCCTGGCCGCGACGCGGGCGGCGCTGGTCGAACTGGGCTGGTCCAAGCTCACCTTGGGAGACGTCGCGACCCGCGCCGGGGTTGCGAAGACGACGCTGTACCGCCGCTGGGCGGGCAAGAACGAACTGGTCGTCGACGCGGTCGCGGAACTCTTCGACGAACTTGAGCTCCCGGACAGCGGCTCACTGGCCGCGGACATCGAGGGCGTCGTCCTCCAGTTCGCCGCCATCCTGGCCCGCCCGGAGGCGAAGAGCGGTCTGATGGCGGTGGTCACGGAGGCCACCCGCGACGACGCCCTGCGCAGCCGCATCCGCGCGTCGGTGGTCGACCGCCAGAAACGCCTGGTGGTGGAGGGCAGGTCCCGAGCCCAGGAGAGAGGCGAGCTCCCGCCCGAAACGGACCCCGCCGCGGCGTCCCGCACCGAGGACCTGATCTTCGACATGGTGGCGGGAGCGGTGGTCCACCGCACGCTGGTGAGCGGGGAGCCGGTGGACGAGGAGTGGGTCCGCGGTTTCACCCTGGTGCTGCTCAGGGGCCTGGCGGGAGAAACCGCGCACCCGGCCGCCGGCTGAGCCGCGTTCCCCGGGTCACCTGCCGGCCCCGCCTCAGAAGCCCGCAGGCTCCGTGTACACCCCCCACTCGTCCCGCAGCACCCCGCAGATCTCGCCGAGTGTCGCCTCGGCCCGTACCGCCTCCAGCATCGGCTCGATCATGTTCGCGTCCGTCCGCGCCGCGGCGATCATGTCGTCGAGCGCCGCACGGACCCGCGCGTCGTCCCGCCCGGCCTTCCGTTCGCCGAGCACCCGGACCTGCTCCCGCTCCACCTCGTGGCTGACCCGCAGGATCTCCAGATCGCCGGTCACCGAGCCGGTGTGGACGTTCACCCCGACGACCTTCTTGTCGCCCTTCTCCAGCGCCTGCTGGTACCGGAACGCCGATTCCGCGATCTCCCCGGTGAACCAGCCGTCCTCGATGCCCCGCAGGATCCCGGAGGTGATCGGCCCGATCGGGTGCTGCCCGTCCGGGTGCGCCCGCAGTCCCCGCTCCCTTATCTGCTCGAAGATCTTCTCGGCGTCGGCCTCGATCCGGTCCGTGAGCTGCTCGACGTACCAGGAACCGCCCAGCGGGTCGGCCACATGGGCGACGCCGGTCTCCTCCATCAGCACCTGCTGCGTCCGCAGCGCGATCTCCGCCGCCTGCTCGCTGGGCAGCGCGAGGGTCTCGTCGAGGGCGTTGGTGTGCAGCGAGTTGGTCCCGCCGAGCACGGCCGCCAGCGCCTCCACGGCCGTCCGTACGACGTTGTTGTACGGCTGCTGCGCGGTGAGGGAGACGCCTGCGGTCTGCGTGTGGAAGCGCAGCCACTGGGCCTTCTCGGACGTCGCGCCGTACACGTCCCGCATCCAGCGGGCCCAGATCCGCCGGGCCGCCCGGAACTTCGCGATCTCCTCGAAGAAGTCGACGTGCGCGTCGAAGAAGAAGGACAGGCCGGGGGCGAAAACGTCGACGTCCAGCCCGCGCGAGAGCCCCAGCTCCACGTACCCGAAGCCGTCCGCCAGCGTGTACGCCAGCTCCTGCGCGGCCGTCGCCCCGGCCTCCCGGATGTGGTAGCCGGAGACGGACAGCGGCTTGTACGCGGGGATGCCGGCCGCGCAGTGCTCCATCAGGTCGCCGATCAGCCGCAGATGCGGTTCCGGCTGGAAGAGCCACTCCTTCTGGGCGATGTACTCCTTGAAGATGTCCGTCTGGAGCGTGCCGTTCAGGACGGACGGGTCGACGCCCTGCCGCTCGGCGGCGACCAGGTACATGCAGAAGACGGGCACGGCCGGGCCGCTGATGGTCATGGACGTCGTGACGTCACCCAGCGGAATGTCCTTGAACAGGACCTCCATGTCGGCCGCCGAGTCGATCGCGACCCCGCAGTGCCCGACCTCGCCCAGCGAGCGCGGGTCGTCGGAGTCGCGGCCCATGAGCGTGGGCATGTCGAAGGCGACCGAGAGCCCGCCCCCGCCGTTGCGGAGGATCATCTTGTAGCGCTCGTTGGTCTGCTCGGCGTTGCCGAACCCGGCGAACTGCCGGATGGTCCACGTGCGCCCCCGGTAGCCGGTCGCGTAGAGGCCGCGGGTGAAGGGGTACTCCCCGGGCCAGCCGATCCGCTCGAACCCGTCGTACCTGTCACCGGGCCGGGGTCCGTACACCGGCTCCACGGGATCGCCGGAGAGCGTGGTGAAGTCTGCCTCGCGCTTGCGCGCGGAGTCGTAGCGGGCCTGCCAGCGGCGGCGGCCTTCCTCTATGGCGTCAGCGTCCATACCATCGAATTTACTAGGACGTCCAAGTAAATGTCGATGGCGGACCGCCGTACGTTCGCCCGTACGGCGGTGCGGTTACGCCTTGGCGGTCGCGGGCGAGTCCTCCGCGACCCTGGCCTCGAGCTCGTGGCTGATCCTGCGCTCCACGAAGAACGCGGCCGTCGGAATGGTCCCGGCGAGCAGCACCCACAGCTGCTTGCCCACCGGCCACTTCGCCTTGGAGCCCAGGTCGAAGGCGAAGATCAGGTACACGACGTACAGCCAGCCGTGCGCGGTGCCGACGACGCGCGTGAAGTCGGCGGCACCGTCCATCTCGAGCAGGTACTTGGCGATGACGCCGAGGGTCAGCAGGACCAGCAGCACACCGGTGACGTAGGCCATCACGCGGTAGCGGGTCAGCACGCTCTTTTTCATGCCGTCGAGCGTAACCACCCGTTCCGGGAGATCTTGGCCCGGGTCACCCCTCCTCGAAGTCCCCCGCGGCGATCCGCAGCGGCCGCAGCATCGCGAAGATCTCGGCGCACTCCTCCGCGTCGTACGCCCCGAGCCCGAAGTCCATCGCCATCAGGTCGCGGGTGGCCGCCTCGACCACCTCGCGGCCCTTGCCGGTGATGCTGGCGAGGGTGCCGCGCCCGTCGTTGGGGTTGGGCCGCTTGTCGACGAGGCCCGACTTCACGAGCCGGTCCACGGTGTTCGTCACGGACGTGGGATGCACCATGAGGCGCTCGCCGATCTTGGACATCGGCAGCTCGCCGGACTTGGAGAAGGTGAGCAGCACCAGCGCCTCGTAGCGCGCGAACGTCAGCCCGTACGGCTTGACCACGGCGTCGACCTCGGCGAGGAGGATCTGCTGGGCGCGCATGATCGAGGTGATCGCTGCCATGGACGGCACGTTTCCCCAGCGCTGCTTCCAGCGTTCGTCGGCGCGCGCGATCGGATCGAAGGAGAGACTGAGCGGCTTCGGCACGAACCCGACCTTACCGGCCGGTCACATGATGGTCAGCCCTGTCTCGGCCTTCGGTCACCGGTGCTCTCGGGCATGATCTCGAAGACCCCGGTCCACCGCTCGTCGTGCAGACAGGCGTTCATCGGCCCGACCAGCGTGGTGTGATCGGGGTCGGTGCGCCACCGTTCGATGGCTTCGATGCTTTCCCACTCACTGGTGAGCAGCCATCGACCGGGATCGTCGAGGGAGCGGCAGAGCTGTTCGCGCAGATGTCCGGGACACCGCATGGCGCCGTCGCGTACGCCTTGGTAGGCGTCCACGAAATCCGTTTCCCTTCCCTCCCGGACGTGCAGCAGGCGAACCACTCGTACCCGCGCCGGTGCCGGGGCCCGCCCCGTCATGACGGGTCGAGAACGACGGGGAGTTCCGCGAGTCCGCGGAAGGCGGGGAACGGCACCGTCAGCCAGCGCACGTCCTCCGGCTCCCCGGCCAGGGCCATCTCGGGGTGGCGCCCGAAGAGCGTGGTGAGGGCGATCTGCATCTCCAGACGCGCCAGCGGCGCGCCGATGCAGTAGTGCGGGCCGAGTCCGAACGCGAGGTGCGTCGCCTGGACGTTCGGGCGCCCGACGTCCATGCGGTCCGGGTCGGGGAACATCTCCGGGTCCCGGTTGGCCGCCGTGAGCGAGATCTGCACGAGGGCACCCTTCGGGATGCGTGTGCCGCGGATCTCGATGTCTTCCGTCGCGTAGCGGAACGTGGAGTTCTCCACGGAGGTCTCGAACCGGAAGATCTCTTCGACGGCCGCGGCCGTCGCCTGAGGGTCCCGGAACGCCAGGCGCTTCTGCTCCGGCCGGCAGAGCAGGTGGTAGACGGCGTTGCCGATCTGGTACGCGGTCGACTTGTGGCCCGCGAAGAGCAGCACCCAGGCGGTGGAGACGAGTTCGTGGTCGGTGAGGGCGCCGTCCTCGTCCTGCGCCGTGACGAGTGCGCTGAGCAGGGCTCCGTCCGGCTCCCTGCGCTTCCGCGCGATCAGGTCCACCAGGTAGTCGCGCAGGTTTCCCTCGGCGATCTCCAGCGCCTTTCTCGCTTCCGGCCCGAAGCCGGTCTGAGCGACGGTGGCGGACCATTCCTGGGCTTGCCTGCGCTCGTTCTCCGGGACGCCGAGGAGCTCGCAGATCACGTGCAACGGCAGCGGGAAGCAGAACTCCTGGAGGAGGTTCACGGGCTCCGACGCCGGGCAGCGCTCCAGCAGTTCGTCGGCGATCTTCTGGACCTTCGGGCGCAGCGACTCCACCCTCTTGGGGGTGAAGGTGGCGCCGACGATCCTGCGGAGCCTCGTGTGCTTCGGAGGGTCCGAGAAGAGCATGTTGTCGTCCAGGGCGATCGACGAGTCGCCGAAGATCCGGTGGTAGGCGTCGATGGCGCCGTACATGTCCTTGCTCAGCCGGGGGTCCGCCAAGGCGGCACGGGCGTCGTCGTACCGGGTGATGAGATACGTGTCGACCCCGTGCGGGGGCTTCAGCGGGCACACGGGCGCGGCCGCCCTGAGGGCGGAGTACACGGGATGCGGGTTGGCGCGAAACTCCCGGCTGCATGCCGAGGCGGCGGCAGCGGCCTCTTCTGACGACATTTCCTCGGATGCGAACGCTTGCGTCATGGCTGGTCCCCGGGTCGAGAGTTCCGTCGGTCGAATCACACGATTTCCCGGTCGGCACTGTGCCGCAAACGCTGCTGGGCCATATGAGTCCGCGCGCCGCAGAGGGTGGGCAAAACGACTCCGGTTACCCGGCCGGCGTACCCCAGGGCGCCCTGGATCGCGCGGGTAGGTCCTGCTTGGTAAACATCAGGGACGGGCCAGTCCACCGTTCCCGGACGGGCATTCGCCGGATGACGAGGAAACCCAGTGAGCGGACGCGGAGTGGAATCTGTACCAGTTCTCATCGTAGGCGGGTCCCTGGTGGGTCTTTCCACCTCTGTGTTCCTGGGGCGTCTCGGAATCGAGCACATGCTCGTGGAGCGGCATGCCGGGACATCGACGCACCCACGGGGCCGCGGGAACAACGTGCGCACGATGGAGATCTTTCGCACCGCCGGACTCGAGCAGAGCGTGCGGGAGGCCGCCTTCGCCCTCGCCGGGAACGACGGCGTTCTCCAGGTGGACACCCTCGTCGGGGACCGGCGCCGCTGGATCGTCCAGGACATCGCCGCGGGCATGGACGTCTCCCGGGTCAGCTCCTCGAACTGGTGCCTGTGCAGCCAGAACGATCTGGAACCGGTCCTGCTCGGCCGCGCCCGCCAGGGCGGAGACATCCGCTTCGGTACGGAGCTGCTCTCCTTCACGCAGGACGAAGAGGGGATCCTGGCGCAGGTCATGCGCCGGGACACCGGTGAGACCCATACCGTGAAAGCTGATTTCCTGGTGGCCGCCGACGGCCCGAGAAGCCCTGTTCGCACACGCCTGGGAATCGGCCAGTCCGGGCCCGGTGCCCTGTTCCACAACGTCAGTGTCACGTTCCGGAGCAAAGCCCTCAAGGAATACGTCGGGCCGAAGCGCTTCATCGTCTGTTACACCACCGATCCACAGGGGGAAGGCGCCCTGCTGCCCGTGGACAACGAGGAACGGTGGGTCATTCATATCCCTTGGTCGCCCGATCGGGGCGAAACCCTGGAGGATTTCGGGAACGAGCGCTGCGCGGCACATATTCGCGCGGCGGTCGGTGTTCCGGACATTGATGTCGAGATCACGGGGAAGGCCCCCTGGCACGCTTCCCAGCGAGTCGCGGACAGCTACGGGCAGGGCCGGGTCTTTCTGGCCGGTGACTCGGCTCATGAAATGCCGCCCAACGGGGCGTTCGGCTCCAACACCGGAATCCAGGACGCCCACAACCTCGCCTGGAAACTCGCCGCGGTCCTGCGCGGCTGGGCCGGCCCGCCGCTGCTCGGCACCTACGCGTGCGAACGACGGCCGGTCGCCGTCACGACGAGCGAGCGGGCCGCCCGGCAGGTGGCCGAGGAGCAGCACCCCGCGTTCGGCACGGCGGCGGGACGCAACAACGACACGGCGGACCTCATGACGGTCGCGCTCTGCTACCGGTACGCCTCGGACGCCGTGGTGGGCGTCTCCCCTGACCGCCCGGTCATCCCGGAGGCCTTCCGGATCGACGGCGAGCCGGGGAGCCGCGCACCCCACCTGTGGGTCCGCAGAGCAGGCGCCCGGATCTCCACTCTCGATCTGTACGAGCGTTCCTTCGTCCTGCTCGCCGGGGCCGAAGGCCACGAGTGGCGCCGCGCGGCGGAGCGGGCCGGCGCGGAGCTGGGCGTTCCGGTCGAGGTGTATCTCGTGGGAGACGGACCTGACCACGACCTTGTTCCCGAGCCGGACGCCGACTGGGCGGCACTGCACGGCACCGCCGCCGACGGTGCCGTTCTCGTACGCCCGGACGGTTTCGTCGCCTGGCGCGCGCCCACCCACCCGCCGTCCGCCGATCGTGTGCTGACGGACGTGCTGCGGACCGTGCTCTGCCGCGGCTGAGGCACCACCCACCGAAACGACCACGCGAGGACATGCCCATGCCATACGAAGACGGCCCCGTCGCGGGCCGAGTGGACGTCCACCACCACTTCACCGCGCCGGCCTGGCTGGACTGGGCGGCGGAACGCGGTGTCGTGAACCGCGAGAAGCTGCCCTGGTGGACCCGCTGGGACCTGGACGCGGCTCTGGGGGTCATGGACAAGACGGGCATCAGCACCGCCGTCATGACTGTCGCGATGCTGGGACGGTTCCGCGAACGCGCGCAGCGCCAGGAGAGCGCACGGATCGCCCTGCGGGCGGCGGCCGATGTCGTCGAGGAACATCCCGCGCGCTTCGCCTTCTTCACCCCCGTGTTCCTGGACGACCTGGAACTCTCGCAATGGAGCCTGCGCTACGGACTCGACGAACTCGGGGCCGTCGGCGTGAGCACGAGAACGAGCATGGACGGTGTCTACCTCGGTGACGCCTCCCACGACCGCCTGCTGCAGGAACTCAACGACCGGTCCGCCGTCGTCAGCACGCACCCCATGGAGGTGCCGGCCGGAAAGGACGGCGGTGCCGGACTGCCGGGGATGCCGCCCTTCGTGTGCGACTTCCTCATGGACACCACACGCGCGGCCATCAACCTGATCCGCAACGGCACCCTCGACCGCTATCCGAACCTCAGCTTCGTCCTTCCCCACGGAGGAGGCTTCCTGCCGTACATGGCCACGCGGCTCGAACTCTTCGGCGGGCACCTCACCCCGGGGATCGAGCCGGGCCGGGTCCGTGACTACCTGCACCGGTTCTACTTCGACACAGCGGGCCCCATGTCCTCCTCCGCCACGCCCACGCTGCTGGCCACGGTGGATCCCGGCCGGGTCCTCTTCGGCACGGACTGGCCGCCCACCTCCGCGCAGGTCGTCGCCGACATCGCGGTACCCGCTCTGGACGGCGACCCGTTCCTCTCGCCGGAGCAGCTCAGGGACATCAACCGGGAGAACGCCCTGCGTCTGCTGCCCTCACTGGCTCGCTGAGGCCGCGGACGAGAAGGCCGCCGCCCTCACGGGCGGCGGCCTTCTCCTCTCTCCTCGGCGTCACCGGGCGGCCGGGGCCGTGTCTCTCTCCCAGTGGTAGAAGCACGTCGCCATCGCGTCCTTCGGACCGCGCCAGGTCTGCGGGTCGTACGGGCTGACGTACGCCTCGAGCTTGCTGCTGATGTCGCGGAACTCGGGGTGCCCGGCCACCCGCGCGATGGCCGGGCCCGGGTCCTGCTCGGCCTCGATGAAGTGCATGTACACATCGCCGAACTGGAAGAGGGAACGCTGGGTCACCCCGACGAGACGGGGCAGGTCGCCGCGGTCGGAGGCCGCGAAGACCTCGGCGATGTCCTCAGCGGCGTGCGGGGCCATCCGGGCGACGATCAGGGCGTGGTGCATGAGGTCTCCTTACGCGGCTGCGCCGTTCAGGCGGGCGTGACGGGGGAGGTCCGCCGCTCGCCGGCGGCCTGCTCGATGCGGTCGCGGATGAGGGCCATCTGGACGGGCGAGTTGCGGTTGATGATGTCCGTCATCCCGGCGTCGTCGACCGGAGCGTCCGGCCGCATGGCGAAGTCCTGGGTCCAGCGCATCCGGACGCCGTCGGGGGTCTCTTCGTACTCCCACCGGATGTTCATGTACTCGAACGGGCCCGGTTCGACCCGGCGTGCCGTGACGGTGAGCTTGTCGCGGTCGGTGGTCCGTTCCGACACCCAGCTCCACACCTTGCCGTTCTCGTCGGGGTGCATGGTCAGACGGAAGGTCACCGTGTCGCCCTGCCGGGACAGCACCTCGGCGGCCGCGTACTCGCTGAACAGCCGCGGCCATCTCTCGACGTCGTTGGTCATGTCCCAGACCAGATCGAGGGGGGCGGCGATGGTGATCTCGTTCTCGGTGTGCCCTGCCATGTCAGGCTCCTGCCGTGAGCGTGCTGTTGACGAGGTCGAGGAAGTCGCGGGGGGTCTTGCACTTCTCCGCGTCGGTGGGAAGCGCCCGGGCGTGCCGGTTCTCCAGCTCGCCCACGATGCCGAGGAGGCCCAGCGAATCCAGCCCGAACTCGGCGAAGGGGGTGTCGATCCGGGCTTCGAGGTCGTGCGGGTCGACGGTGACACCGGCGGCCTTCTTCATCAGTGCGGCCAGCTCGGGCAGGGTCACTTCACTGCTCATGCGTGTTCTCCTTGTCGTTGGGGTGCGGTGGGCTTCACCGGGCGGCCGGTCCCGGGTCGCGGCGCAGTACCAGCGCCGCGTTGGAGCCCATGAGTCCACGGCTGAGGATCAGGGCCGTGCTCAGCTCGGCCGGGCGCGCCGTCGACGTCACCAGGTCGATGTCGTGGCAGATGTCGAAGACGTTGGGCGTGGGCGGGATCCGCCCTTCTTCCATGGCCATCACCGCGGCCGCGACGTCCAGCAGGGGCGCCCCGCAGTAGGACCGCCCGATGCCGGTCTTGGGAGCCGTCACGGGCACGCGGGTGCCGTGCGGGCCGAGGGCGTCGGCGAGGGCGAGGGCCTCGGCCCGGTCCGCTTCGGGGACACCCATCGCGTCGGCGAAGACCACGTCGATCTCCTCCGGTGCGCAGCCGGCCTCGTCGAGGGCACCGCGGATGGCTTGGGCGAGTCCCTCCCGGGAGCGGTCCCAGCGCGAGGCGCCGGTGAACGTGGCCGTATGGCCCGCCACGGTGGCGCGGACGTCCGCGCCGCGCCGGCGTGCCCGGTCCAGGTCCTCGACGATCAGCACGGCACCGCCCTCGGCCGGGACGAAGCCGCAGGCAGCCGAGGTGAAGGGGAGATAGGCCCGCGCCGGGTCCTCGACCGTGCTGAGTTCCGGGTAGCCGAGCTGGCAGGCCATCGAGTACGGAGCGAGCGGCGCTTCGGCCGCCCCGGCCACGACCACGTCGGTCCCCCGCCGCACGGTTCGGGCCGCGTGCGCGATGGCGTCCAGGCCACCTGCCTCGTCGCTGGCGACCACGCCGCAGGGGCCCTTGAAGCCGCTGCGGATCGATATCTGGCCCGTGCTGGCCGCGTAGAACCAGGCGATGGACTGGTAGGGACCGACGAAACGGGACCCCTGTCCCCACAGCTTCTGCAGCTCCCGCTGGCCGAACTCCCCGCCACCGGACCCGGCGGCGGTGACCACACCGACGGAGTACGGCGAGTCGGTGGCCGCGTCGCTCAGTCCCGCGTCCTTCAGGGCGGCACTGGCGGCGGCCATCGCGAAGTGGCTGAAGCGGTCGGTCTGGACGAGGAAGGTCTCCTCGATGAATGCCGCGGGGTCGAACCCCCGGACCTCACCGGCGACCCGGAGCGGAAGGTGCCCGCATCCCTCCCGGGTGATCCGGTCGAGTACGGACAGGCCCTCCTCGACGGACTTCCAGTAGGTCTCCGTCTGCAGTCCGTTGGGCGCGATCACACCGAGCCCCGTGATGGCGGTGCGGTGGTTCGGCTGAGCACTCATCGTTTCCTCCCGGCCTGCCCCGTCAGGAGCACTGCGGACTGGAACCCGCCGAAGCCGCTGCCCACGGACAGCACATGGGCGAGCTTGCGCGGGCGAGCGGTGCGCGGTACGTAGTCCAGGTCGCACTCGGGGTCCGGGGTCTCGTAGTTCGCCGTCGGCGGGACCACCTGGTGGGCCAGGGCCAGCACACAGGCGACGACCTCGATCGCGCCGATCGCACCGAGCGAGTGGCCCACCATGGACTTGATCGAACTCATGGGCGTGTCGTAGGCGTGGGCGCCCAGGGACCGTTTGACCGCGGCGGTCTCGTGGCGGTCGTTCTGGCGGGTGCCCGACCCGTGCGCGTTGACGTAGTCGATGAGTGAGGGGTCCAGCCGGGCCTGTCCGAGCGCGGTGTCGATGGCCCTGGCCATCTCCAGGCCCTCGCTGGTCAGTCCGGTCATGTGGTACGCGTTGCCGAAGGTGGCGTAGCCGCGGATCTCGCAGTAGACGTGCGCGCCGCGGGCACGGGCGTGTTCGAGCTCCTCCAGGACGAGCACGGCGGAGCCCTCTCCCATGACGAATCCGTCGCGGTGGGCGTCGAAGGGCCGGGAGGCGTGCTCCGGGTCGTCGTTGTTCGGCGAGGTCGCCCGGATGGCGTCGAAGCAGGCCATGGTGATCGGGGAGATCGGGGAGTCGGACGCTCCGGCGATGCAGATGTCGGCGCGGCCCTCCTCGATCGTGTGGAAGCCGTAGCCCACCGCGTCGAGTCCGGAGGTGCAGCCGGTCGACACGGTCTGCACCGGCCCCTGGGCGCCGAAGTGCTCGGCGACGTCGGAGGCCAGGGTGCTGGGTGAGAACGCCCGGTGCAGCTGCGGGCCGGCGGCGCGGTGGTCGACGTCCCAGCGTTGCCCCCGCTCGCTGACCAGGACGTAGTCGTGCTCCAGGCGGGTCGTGCCGCCCACGGCGCTGCCCAGCGAGACGGCCACGCGCCACGGGTCCTCGGCGCCGAAGTCGATGCCGCAGTCGGCCACCGCCTCCGCCGCGGCGACGACCGCGAACTGTATGTACCGGTCGGCGCGTTCGACCAGGCCGGGATCGAGCCCGTGCGCGAGCGGGTCGAAGTCGCACTCGGCCGCGATGCGCGACCGCAGCCCCTCGGGGTCGAACAGGGTGATGCCGCGCGTCGCGGTACGGCCGCTGGACAGGAGGTCCCAGAAGGCCGGCACCCCGATACCGCCCGGGGCGACGACGCCGATGCCGGTGACCGCCACCCGCCGGGTCATGAAGGCACCCCGCGTCGCTCCGGCTGCGCTCCGTCCCCCTGCACGGCCGGGTACGTGTCGCCGCTCGCGTTCCCCTCCACGGGCTCCGTGTCGACGTGGCCCATGCTCGGCTTCGGGGCCAGCGGACCCAGATGGAAGACCATCCGGGCTTCGGCGTCACCGACGTTGCGGAAGCGGTGCCGCATACCGATGGGGACCATGAGGCCCTGGTCGGCGCGGATCGGGTGGGTCACGTCGTCCAGGTCGACTTCCAGCTCGCCCTGGACGACGTAGACGAACTCCTCCGAGTACGGGTGGTAGTGCTCGCTGATGCGTTCACCCGGCTGCATGATGGCCAGGCCCATGAACCCGCTCGTGGAACCCACCGTGAGGGGCGTGAGCAGGGTGCGCAGGTCGCCGCCACGCTTGCGGTTCGGCTCGGTCTCGCTGAGGTCCACGATGCGCGGGCGCGTCTTGTGCATGGTCCGTCTCCAGGTCGGTCTGTGGGGGGTGTCGTCCATGGGCGTGTGTCGTCCATGGACCGTCAGGACTGGGCAGCCTTGCGATCGGTGATCAGCGTCATATCGGCGTGCGCCAGGAGGCGGGTGGCGTCCCGATCGGAGAGCGGCCCTTCGATGCCGAGTGCGGCACCGTCGAGCAGGCGGCCCAGCACGGCGGCCTTCCTCCTGCCGTGCAGGCCGAGCGCTCCGACCGGGTCCGTCTCGGGATCCAGCGTGTCGATGAGCCGGACGACCAGGTCGTCCCGGTGGAAGACGGTGCTGCGGTGCACGGGGCCGGCGTTGTCGGCCGCGGCGGTCTCGTCCTGCCGGGCGAGCAGCCGTGCCAGCGTCATCCCGCAGCCCTCACGGGCCGGGTAGTACAGGGCGTGACGCCGCAGACCGGCCGGCTCCGGTCCGCCACGCGCCACATGGTGGACGGCCGGCATGGCCGCGCGGATGAAGAAGGCCCGTGCCGACGCGGGGTCGGCCAGGTCCCTGCTCTGTTCCAGGTGCGGATTGAGGGCTTCCTCGACGGCCCGCACCTCCGGCTGACGCGAGACGTGGCGCAGCGCCGTCTGCAGATCGCCCTCCACCTCGACGGTGCGTACGACGCGGTTGCCGTGCATGAACAGCGTCGTCCGGCGCAGTCGTGTGGAGTCGTCGGCGCGGGCCTGGGGCGGCGCGTATCCGGCGAGGATGTCCGCGACCTTCGACTCGGAGCCGGGCTTGACGGTGAACGTCAGCGCATGGCGCGTCACTCCGTCGCCCACCCGCACCGGCGCGTGGACTCCGTCAGCGGCCTGGGCGGTGGGCGGCAGGGCACGCCCGGTCTCGCGGACGACGTTGTAACGCAGCGACCGGATGTCCCGGACGCAGTCCTGCATGGGCCTGACGGTCTCGAGGTGCTCCTCACTGTTCACCCAGGCGAGATACGGCGGCGCAGTCGCCCATTCGCTGGTGATGAGCCACTGGGACGGGTTCTCCACGGACTGGCACAGCTGGTCACCGAGGTGACCGGGAACCGACGCGACCCGGTTGCGCATGTGCTCGTACGCGTCGAGGAACCGTTGCTGGGCGCCTTCGTGGAGATCGACGAGCAGGATGACGCGCAGCCTGGAGCCGTCGAACGCCGACTGGGACGTATACGTCGAAGTGTTCACCGGCAGGCCCTTCCTTCACTGGGCAGACGGCGGCCGCCGTGTCCGGCAGGGGGACGGCGGTCGGCCCTGAGCCCTCATCGTGGGTCGGCGCGTCGGACTCCGCGAGCCGCACGGGTCATCAGAGGGACCTGCCCGGTGCACAGCAAAGCCCCGGCTCGTCACGAGCCGGGGCTGTGGTCCTTGTGGCCTACTCGGCGAGGTGCCGCTCCACGGTCTCCACCTTGGAGGTCAGTCCGTCCGTCACTGAGGGCCGGATATCCGCCTTGAGGACGAGGGACACCCGAGGTGCTCGCCGCTCCACGGCGGCGACCGCCCGCCGGACGACGTCCATCACTTCGTCCCACTCCCCTTCGACGGAGGTGAACATCGCGTCCGTACGGTTCGGCAGCCCGGATTCCCGCACCACGCGCACCGCATCGGCGACGTACTCCCCCACGTCCTCCCCGACCCCCAGCGGCGTCACGGAAAAGGCGACGATCACGCGTTCACGACCCCCTCGTTGCGCGCCCGGGACGCGATGACGGCGTCCTCGGCCTCACGCCGCAGCTTGCGCTCCGCGAAGAACCCTCCCGTCGGCAGCACCGAGAGGACGAAGTACAGCGCGGCGGTCTTCAGCGACCACTTCGTCCGGTTCCAGGCGTCGGCCCAGAAGATCACGTACAGGATGAACAGGACACCGTGCACCATGCCCATCACCGGCACGGCGTTGAAGTCCGTGGTCCGCTTCAGCACCGAGCAGATCAGCAGGAGCAGGAACGAGATCGCCTCGGGGGCCGAGACCAGGCGGAGGCGGCGGAGGGCGGTGGCGGTCTTGAGGTCCACGGGTCACCTTCGGTGAGTAAGACGCGGCGGTCTGGACTGTCGGAACGGGCTTGCTGCGGTCTGACGGTTTGTGAACGCACGCACAAGCGTCCGGTCCATTGTGACAAACCGCCGAGGGGCGCGGGCCCTAGGGGGTGTGCGCAAAGTCCCGTCGTCCGCCCGGAGGGCGGGCCCGGCGGCGTCCGGTGCGTGCTCTGGGGGTCCCCCCGGCCGAAGGCTGGGGGAGTGCCGGGCGGACGCCCGCGTACTGGTTGTACGCGGGTGTTCGCCCGGTGCGGCGAGAGGGCGTGCCGGGCGTCGCCGGGCAGGCGGGACTTTGCGGACACCCCCTAGGGGTGTGCTCAGGGTCGTTCTCCACCCACGGGCCCTGTTCGCGGTGCACGGCCTGCGGCTACCTTCCCGTACGTGGCGATGTTCCGACTTCAGAGCAGCAAGGTGCTCGCCGTCGACATGACCGGAGACGCCGTGAAGGCGAAGAACGGCTCGATGGTCGCGTACGACGGCGAGATGGCCTTCAAGAAGCTCAGCGGCGGCGGCGAGGGCATACGGGGCATGGTGACCCGGCGGCTGACCGGCGAGCAGATGACCTTGATGGAGGTGAAGGGGCGGGGGACCTGCTGGTTCGCCGACCGAGCCTCGGAGATCAACCTGGTGGGTCTCCAGGGCGACAAGCTCTACGTGGAGTCGAGCAACCTGCTCGCGACCGACGGCGGGCTGCGCACGGGGACGGAGTTCACGGGCCTGCGCGGCGCCTCGCAGGGCAACGGTCTGTTCACGACGAGCGTCGAGGGCCACGGCCAGGCGGCGATCATGTCCGACGGCCCGGCGGTGGTGCTGCGGGTGAGTCCGCAGTATCCGCTGACCGTCGACCCGGGGGCCTATGTGGCGCACCAGGGGAATCTGCGGCAGTCCTTCCAGTCCGGTGTGACGTTCCGCACGCTGCTCGGGGAGGGCGGCGGCGAGGCCTTCCAGATGCGGTTCGAGGGGGACGGGCTGGTGTACGTGCAGCCGAGCGAGCGGAACACGATCGCGGGAGACGTGTGAGATGGCCTTCCGGGAGATCAACGCGAAGATGGTCGAGGCGACGATCGCGCCGGGCCAGCGGCTGTTCAGCCAGCGCGGCGCGATGCTCGCCTACCGGGGCGAGGTGTCCTTCACGCCCAACATGGCCGGCGGCCAGGGCGGGATCATGTCGATGATCGGCCGCCGGGTCGCCGACGAGGACACGCCGCTGATGACCGTCGAGGGCAGCGGCACCGTCCTCTTCGGGCACGGCGGGCATCACGTCCAGGTGATCCAGCTGTCCGGCGACACGCTGTACGTCGAGGCGGACCGCCTCCTCGCCTTCGAGGGCACGCTTCAGCAGGGCACGATGTTCCTGGGCTCGCAGGGCGGCGTCATGGGCATGGTGCGCGGCCAGGTCAGCGGCCAGGGGCTGTTCACGACGACGCTGAAGGGGCACGGGGCCGTCGCGGTCATGGCCCACGGCGGCGTCATCGAGATCCCGATCAGCCCGCAGCGACCGGTCCATGTGGACCCACAGGCCTACGTCGCCCACCACGGCGACGTCCGCAACAAGCTGTCCACGGCCCTGGGCTGGCGGGACATGGTGGGCCGCGGCTCGGGCGAGGCGTTCCAGCTGGAGCTCAGCGGCAGCGGTGCGGTGTACGTCCAGGCGTCGGAGGAGAAGCTGTGAGCACGTACGGAACCCCGGGCGCCGGCCCCGCGGTCTTCGACCCGGCGACCCTGCCGCCCGACGACAACGTCAACGCCTACACCTTCTGCGTGGAGCTCAAGGGGAGCCAGTGGTTCCTCCAGAAGGGGAAGATGATCGCCTACTACGGCTCGATCGACTTCAACGGCGTCGGACACGGCCGGCTGGACCGTCTCGTCCGTACGTCCTTCCATTCGCCACTGCACGCGAGCGACTGGGTCGTGGCGGAGGGCTCGGGCAAGATGCTCCTCGCCGACCGGGCCTTCGACGTCAATTCGTACGACCTCGAGGACGGCAACCTGACCATTCGCTCGGGCAACCTGCTCGCTTTTCAGCCAACTCTGTCGCTGAAGCAATCAATCGTGCCGGGTTTTCTGACGCTCATCGGAACCGGAAAGTTCGTGGCCGCGTCGAACGGCCCCGTGGTGTTCATGGAACCCCCCATCCGGGTCGACCCCCAGGCCCTGGTCGGCTGGGCCGACTGCCCCTCCCCGTGCCACCACTACGACCACGGGTACATGACCGGCGTCATGGGCGGTCTACGTGCGCTGACGGGCCTCGGCGGCGCCTCCGGCGAGGAGCACCAGTTCGAGTTCGTCGGCGCCGGCACGGTGCTGCTCCAGTCGTCCGAGACACTCATGGCCGAGCAGGCCACGGGGATCGTGCCGCACCAGGCCGGCGTGCCCGGCGGCGGGGCTCACGGACCCCAGCCAGGACAGTCCGGCGTACCGCGTCTTCCCGGACAGCTGGGGGACCTCCAGCGTCGCTTCGGGCTGTGAGCGGTAGTCTGCGGAGTGTGACATCGAACGTCTGCGCACCGATGTTCGGCGGGTGCGCTCCGTCACACGAAAACCCTCACTAGTTCGCCTTTCAACATTTTAGGTAGACTTCATTCATGGAGACCGAGACGGCCACCCGCTGGCTGACCGATGCGGAGCAGTGCGCCTGGCGCACCCACCTGGAGGTCAACAGGCTGTTGACGTACCAGCTCGAAAAGGACCTGCAGCCGTTCGGCCTGACAATGAACGACTACGAGATCCTGGTGAATCTCTCCGAGTCGGAGGACCAGCGGATGCGGATGAGCGACCTCGCCTCCGCGACCCTTCAGTCCAAGAGCCGCCTCTCCCACCAGATCACGCGCATGGAGAACGCGAACCTGGTCCGGCGGGAGAACTGCGAGTCCGACCGCCGGGGGCTCTACGCGGTCCTCACCGACCACGGCATGGCGACGATGCAGAAGGTCGCGCCCCACCATGTGGCGTCCGTGCGGAGGCACTTCATCGACCTGCTGTCCCCCGAGGCCCTGACGGAACTCGACAAGGCCCTCAAGCCCATCGCGGAGCACCTGCGCACCCAGCGCGGACGCCCGTAACCCGGACGGCCCACCGGGGCCCCGCGGCCTCTAGGCGAGCGGCAGGCGGAGTTCGAACAGGGCTCCGCCTCCGGGTCCCCGACCTGCCGTGAGCGTGCCGCCGTGCCGGACGGCGACGTCCCGGGCGATGGCCAGCCCCAGCCCGGCACCGCCGTCGTCACGGCTGCGGGCGGCGTCCAGCCGTACGAACCGCTCGAAGATCCGCTCCCGGTCGGCCTCGGGCACCCCGTCCCCGTCGTCCGCCACCCCGACCACGGCCAGCTCGCCCTCCCTCCGCACACGCACGGTGACGGCCGACCGGGCATGCCGCTGGGCGTTGTCGAGCAGATTGGCGAGCACCCGCCCCACCTGCCCGCGCGATCCGGCCACGTTCACCGGCTCCGCGTCCACCGTCACGCCCGTCCGCCCCTCGGCCGCCTCCCGGGCCAGCCCGGCGAGGTCGACCTTCGCGTCGCCCGGCCGCTCCCCCGCGTCCAGCCGGGCGAGCAGCAGCAGGTCGGCGGCGAGCCGCTGGAGCCGTACGGTGTCCTCCACGGCCCCGTCGAGGTCCAGCAGTTCGGGATGCGCGGCGGCCACCTCCAACTGGGTCCGCAGCGAGGCGATCGGGCTGCGCAGCTCGTGGGAGGCGTCGGCGACGAAGCGCCGCTGCCGCTCCACGGAGGTCTCCAGGGCCGCGAGCGTCTCGTTCGTCGTCCGGGCGAGCCGGGCGACCTCGTCGTGCGTCTGCGGCTCCGGCACCCGCCGTGCGAGGTCCTGGGAGGCGGTGATCGCGGCCATCTCACTCCGGATGCCCTCCACCGGCCGCAGCGCCCGCCGGGTGACCAGCCAGGTCACCCCCGCGACGACGCCGAGCAGCAGCGGGAACCCGATCAGCATCACCGTCGTCGCGCTCTGCACGGCCCCGTGCTCGGCGGCCAGCGCGGCACCGGCGTAGACCTTCAGCCGCCCCCGGTCGCGGGTCTCGACCTCGACGGCGGCGAACCGGTAGTCCTCCGTGTCGCCGTCGATCGTCGCGGACCCGTTCCGGAAGGTGCTCTCCCCGGCGATCTCCCCGGGTTCGAGGGACTCCTCGTGGTCGTCCGAGTCGTCGTCATCGTCCCCGCGCGGCGCCACCGACGGCGCCGGCTTCACCCGGTCGGAGTCGGTACCGCTGATCTTGTCCAGATCCTCGCTGACCGCGACCACCCGCTCCTTCTCGGCGAGTACCTGGACCGGCCCGTCGTCGCCGTCCAGCCCGGACAGCTTGTCGTACGGCGTCCCGGCGGCCAGCTCGGCGGCGACCGCCCGCGCCGAGCGCTCCGCCCGGGTGCCGGCCTCGCCCATCAGGTTGGACTTCAGCGACAGCAGGACGGCGGCCCCCGCGGCGACGAGCGCCACCGCGACGACGAGCGTCGCACCGAGCGTGGCCCGCGCCCGGACGGACCCGAACAGCCGCCTCACGGCGACGTCTCCAGCCGGTACCCGGCACCGCGCACGGTCCGGATCAGCCCGGCCCGCAGCTTCCGACGCAGGGTGCTGACGTACACCTCGACGATGTTGGGGTCACCCTCGTACGCGAAGTCCCACACGTGTTCGAGGATCTCGGACTTGGACACGACCTCCCCGGCCCGCAGCACGAGGTGCTCCAGCACGGAGAACTCCTTGGCGGTCAGGGCGATCTCGTCCTCCCCCAGGAACACCCGCCGGGCCGCGGTGTCCACCTTCAGGTCCCCGTGCACATGCACGGGCGAGGCCCCGGCCCCCACCCCGCGCCGCCGCAGCAGCGCCTTGACCCGGGCGACGAGCACGACGTACGAGAAGGGCTTGGTCAGATAGTCGTCCGCACCGGTGTCGAGCCCCTCCGCCTCGTCGTACTCGCCGTCCTTGGCGGTGAGCATCAGGATCGGCACCTCGTGCCCGGCGGCACGCAGGGCGGCGCAGACCCGGTAGCCGTTGAGCCCGGGCAGCATGATGTCGAGGATCACCAGGTCGTACGTGCCCTCCGAGGCCTGGTGCAGCCCCTCCCGTCCGTCGTGGACGACGTCCACGGCGTACCCCTCGGCCGTCAGGCCCCTGGCGAGCGACAGGGCCAGCCGCTTCTCGTCCTCCACGATCAACAGGCGCATGGGTAAAGAGTGGCAAAGCCGAGCTGAAGATCCCTTCAGGGGGCTTCAGGTTCCTCTCAGCCTCGATCAGCCAGATTGGAACACGTCGAAAACGAAACGACTCGGGAGGAATCCGCATGAAGCGCAACATCGTGATCGCCGCTGTGACCGCCGCCGCTCTGATCGGAGGCGGTACGGCCACGGCCCTCGCGACCACGGAGGACGGGGGCTCGGCGCGGCAGGCGGCCAACACCCGGCTGTCGGACGACGACGCCGGGCGGGCGGCTTCCGCCGACGTGTCGGCGCCCGAGGCCATCGCGTCCGCGCTGAAGCACACGTCCGGTACGGCCGTGTCCGCCGAGCTGGACGACGAGGACGACAGCGGCAAGGTGATCTGGAAGGTCGACGTCCTGTCCGGCGACAACGCCTGGCACAGCGTGAGCGTCGACCCGTCGAACGGCAAGGTGCTCGGCTCGCACACCGACGACGAGGACGACACGGCGCAGGTGCGGGCGGCGCTGAAGGGTGCGTCCGTGACGGCCGAGGAGGCCGCGAAGGCCGCCGGCGGCAAGGGCACGGTGACGTCCGTGGACCTGGACGAGGACGGCAAGAACAAGTCCTGGGAGGCCGAGACCCACAAGTCCGGCGGCGCCGAGCAGGACTGGAGGATCGACCTCCACACGGGCAAGATCACGGCGGACCGCGACCAGGACGACGACCAGGACTGATCAGCTACAGCCGCTTTCCCACCGCCCCGGCGTCACTGCTGACGCCGGGGCGTCGCGCAGCTCGGCGCGACGAGG
>NZ_MUKA01000328.1 GCF_002150735.1 Streptomyces africanus | reverse complement strand
GTCCCGGGACAGCACAGCTAGGCCCCGTCATCGCGTTGTCCTCAGTCGCCAGCTGGTATCCAGCACTGAACCGGCTCGCTGCCACCGGCACTTGGTCCATCCCGACTGACTGTGCAGAGCGAGTTCGGATCGCGCCATGCGGCGACCTGCTCGCGAAGTTCCACAGGAACCAGCTCTGGAGCGACAGAGGTGAGATCAACCTCGGGCTTGCTGTGGACCATGTGACTGCTCCGGTCGCGTTCATCCGTCGGCAGCCCGATGAAGAAGTCGAGGCGCAGCGGGACGGCGATCTCTTCGGCGAAGAAGCAGCCTGGCGTGCGACCACCAAACCCGACGGTTACCCCACCGACCAGCCAGCCCCAGGTTCGCCCGTGATACCCGTGCGCGCTGCCGGAAGTCCACACGGGGCGTTGCGCAGCATCGCTGCCGCCATCAGGTGCCAACGCCTCAGTCAGCGGCATCGCCTAGTCCAGCGTGACCAAGCCGACCCGGTGGAACAGCAACCAGCGCACCGGGATGTCCGTCTTGCCGTTCGCCGCGAACTGTGGCCAATACGTGGCCACTGGCGCGCCCAGGTCCAGCTCGCCCGCTGGACGAGGAGGTGCGCGGCAGTAGGGATCGCTCCCTTTGTCGCCGAGTAAACGAGTTGCAGTGTGTCTCGCCTCCACGGTCGGCCGGTCTCGGCGTCGGCATCCCCCCCCTCCCCCCCAGGTCCGCCACCGGGCGGTCGTGCCAGTACACGCAAACTGCCGCGCCGATGTCCCAGTGCCGGGCGAAGTTCTCTACGAACGCCTCGCGCACCAGCTCGAACCCGGCGCGACCTCACCGCCGATCATCGCTATGTTGTCCATCGTGGCACCCGCGCCGCCTGCTTCCAGGGGCGGGCTGAGTTGCGGCGCCCGAACGCGTACCGGCGTCAGGAGGCGACAGGAAGTGCCTTCAGGCGCTCAGGGAACTCGCGGACGCCTGGAACGGATGTGTTCGGTTCGAGCCGTGCGGAGAACTCCTTCGGGCGATCCAGGGCTCGCATGGAGCTGACCTTGTCTTCGAGGAGTTCGGCGCCGCGGTTCGCTGCGTCGAGTGCCCCGTCCAGGTCGTTGCCAGCGAGCCGGGCTTCGGCCAGGCGGGCAGTCCGTACGACCATGTCACAGGGGGCAGCCCTGTTGACTGAGGTCTCCAACGCGCTTGTTGCACGCTCTACTTGGCCTGCACGGAGTAGGAACCAGTCGGGGTCTTCGCTTTCTGTGTGGCGCTCCCAGTGGGATGCTGCGCGGTTCAGCGCCCTGCCGGCCCGCTGATGGCCGCCGTCGCGGGACAGAGCTTCTTCGGCCTTATGCAGATAGAGAAAGGACTGGCTGTAAAGCGGCAGCGTTCGTGGCGCGTTGTCGATGGCGGTCAAGATGAGGGCGACCCGCTCGGCGGTGCCGCCCGCCTCCGAAACATCGACCCCCATCTCGGCCAAGACGAAGGCCCCGAAGGCGTCGTCCCCTGCCGTGCGGGCTCCGACGCCATACTGCTGGCCTGCGGCGCGCAGCCCGGCGTAGGCCATCCAGCCGGTCAGGTGTGACACGCGGACGGCCAGTGGGAGCAGACGGGCGAGAAGCCGTCCCCGTGATGGTCTGGACACCCCAATAGACCGGCGCCTTCCTCGACTTCGTCGCCGATGACCGGCTGTGCGCGATGTGGCACCTGATCGCCTTCCGTGGCCTGCGCCGTGGTGAGGCGTGCGGGCAGACGTGGTCGGAGACAAACCTCGACACCCACTCCCTCACCGTCTCCTCGCAGCTCATGCAGGACGGCTGGGAAGTCGAGGCGTCCGACCCCAGACCGACCAGCGGATACCGCGCCGTCGCGCTCGATGACGACGCCGTCAACGTCCTGACGCGACACTGCGAACGACAGGACGCGGACCGCTAGGAGTGGGCATCGGCCAGGGTGGACGCCGGGCACGTCTTCACTCAGGAGGACGGCTCCTGGCTGCACCCCGGCAAGGTGACCGACCTCTTCGAGCGGCTCGTTGCCGCCTCCCGCCGATCCGCTTGCACGACCTGCGCCACGGTGCTGCCACCCTCATGCTGGCCGCCTACAACGACATCAAGATCGTGTCGGACACCCCCCGGCACAGCGACACCCGCATCACCCGGGACATTTACCAAAGCGTCCTGCCTCAGGTCGGCAAGAACGCCGCCGAGGCCACCGCCAAGTTGTTCCCACTTCAGCGCAAGTCCACGGCTGAGAAGGCAGCCCGTAAGGCCGCCAAGAAGGCCAGGGCCAAGAAAAAGGCCAAGCGCCGGAAGCCTGAGAAGTAGGTCCTGCGTCGGTCCGCTCACGCAAGCCATCCCACGGCACCCCGACCACGCTCCCCGCCATGCCCCGAGCAACAGAAAACCTCAGGTCAGCGACTATCTGACCTGAGGTTCCAGTGGAGCCGCCTTCGGGATTCGAACCCGAGACCTACGCATTACGAGTGCGTTGCTCTGGCCATCTGAGCTAAGGCGGCGCGCTGTCCGCACTATGGTGCGATCAGCAACGACGGTAAGTCTACACAGTTTCCGGGGGTGCTCCGCACCAGCCCCGGAGGCGGGCCCTCCGGGGCTGCGCGCAGGCCTATGAGCAGCGTTTGCCGTCCGTGGGAGGGGTGCCGCGGAGCAGGTAGGCGTTGATCGTCCGGTCGACGCAGGAGCTGCCGCGGCCGTACGCCGTGTGGCCGTCGCCCTCGTAGGTGAGCAGGCGGGCCGAGGAGAGCTGACCGGCCAGGGCCCGCGCCCAGCGGTACGGGGTCGCGGGGTCGCGCGTCGTGCCGACCACGACGATCGGGGCGGCGCCCTTCGCCTCGATGCGGTGCGGCTCGCCCGTGGCGTGCACGGGCCAGTACGCGCAGTTCAGGGAGGCCCACGCCAAGCCCTCACCGAAGACCGGGGACGCCTTCTCGAACCGGGGCAGCGCCCTGCGCACCTCGTCGGGGGTGTCGAAGGCGGGCGGCAGGTCGAGGCAGTTCACGGCCGCGTTGGCGAACATCAGGTTGCTGTAGCCGCCGTCGGCGTCCCGCTCGTAGTAGCCGTCGGAGAGGGTGAGGAGCCCGGACCCGTCGTTCTCCTTCATCGCGGATGTCAGCGCCTCGCGCAGCTGCTGCCAGGCGCCCTCGTCGTACATGGCCGCGATCACGCCCGTCGTGGCGAGCGACTCGGTGAGGCGGCGGCCGTCACGGGTGCCGGTGGCGGCCGGCCGCGCGTCCAGCTTCTCGAAGAACGCCTTGAGGCTCCGGCCGACCTGCTCGGGCGAGGTGCCCGCGCCGCCCAGCGGGCAGTCCTTGTGCCGTACGCAGTCCCGCGCGAACGACCGGAACGCCGTCTCGAAGCCCGCCGTCTGTTCGAGGTTCAGCCGCCGCGCGGGCAGCGACGGGTCCATCGCGCCGTCCAGCACCAGCCGGCCCGCCCGGTCCGGGAAGAGCCCCGCGTACGTCGCGCCGAGGAACGTCCCGTAGGAGGCGCCGACGTAGTTCAGCTTCTCGTCGCCGAGCACCGCCCGCACGATGTCCATGTCCCGGGCCGCCTCCACGGTGGACACATGGCGCAGCAGCCGGGGCGCGTCCGCGCCGCAGCCCTCGGCGAACGTCCGGTACGCCGCGACCAGCCCGTCGGTCTCCCTGGCGTCGTCGGGCGTGTTGTCCGTCCGCGTGTACCTGTCCATCCCCGGCCCGTCCAGACAGGTGACGGGCTCGCTGCGGGCCACGCCGCGCGGGTCGACCGCCACCATGTCGTAGCGGGCCCGGACCTCGGCCGGGTAGCCGATGCCGGCGTACGCCTGGACGTAGCCGATCGCCGAGCCGCCCGGCCCGCCGGGGTTCACCAGCAGCGAGCCCAGCCGCTTCCCCGGGCCCATGGCCTTCTTGCGGGCGACGGCGAGCCGGACGTCTCCGGCGTCGGGCTCGGCGTAGTCGAGCGGTGCCTTGATCGTGGCGCACTGGAAGCCGGGGACGCCGCAGCCGCGCCAGGCCGGCTTCTGGGCGTAGTACGACGTGAGCGCCGCCGGGGTGGACCGCGGCAGCGCGACCAGTGCCGCCTCCTCCGCCGCGGCCGTGGCGGAGGTCGTCGAGCTCCCGGAGGAGCAGGCGGAGACGAGCACCGCGGCCGTGGCGAGGAGGCCGGCCACGGTCCTGGCTCCGCTGCGGGTCCGGCGGTGCAGGCCGCCGGAGCGGTCGGCGGAGCGGGGAGTGCGCCTTGTGTCCATCCAGCGATCGTAACTCTGAGCGATGGGATGGATGCCCTGTGTGCGTGTCGTGCCTCGTACGAGTGACGCCGTCAAGTCCGCTTCCCCCTCATGTGCGGTGCCGGGCGGTAGCGAGCGGGTGCCCTGTCGCGCCGCTGTGCCGGGTCAGCCCGCTCTGAGCGCCATCGTCATGGCCTCCACCGCGAGCAGGGGTGCCACATTGCGGTCGAGGGCGTCCCGGCAGGCGGCGATCGCCTCGATGCGGCGGAGCGTGGACTCCGGGGAGCTGCCGCGGGCCAGGCGCTCCAGGGCGTCCTCGGCGTCCGCGTTGGCGATGGCCACGCGGGAACCGAGCTGGAGGGCGAGGACGTCGCGGTAGAAGGCCGTGAGGTCGGTCAGGGCGAGGTCGAGGCTGTCGCGCTGCGTGCGTGTTCTGCGGCGCTTCTGCTTGTCCTCCAGGTCCTTGATCACACCCGCCGTGCCGCGCGGCATGCGGCCGCCCTGGGACGCGCCGAGGGCGGCCCTCAGCTCCTCGGTCTCCTTGGCGTCCGTCTCTTCCGCGAGTTGCTTGGCGTCCTCGGCGGCCGCGTCCACGAGCTCCTGGGCGGCCTTGAGCGCCCCGCCGATGTCCTCCACCCGCAGCGGCAGCCTCAGCACGGCGGCACGGCGCTCGCGCGCGGCCGGGTCGGTGGCCAGACGGCGGGCCCGGTCGACATGGCCCTGGGTCGCGCGGGCCGCCGCGGCGGCGACGCCGGGCTCGATGCCCTCGCGGCGTACCAGCATGTCGACGACGGCGTCGACCGACGGGGTGCTCAGGTTCAGGTGGCGGCAGCGGGAGCGGATGGTCGGCAGGACGTCCTCGATGGAGGGGGCGCACAGCAGCCAGACCGTGCGCGGGGCGGGTTCCTCCACGGCCTTGAGGACGGCGTTGGCCGACTTCTCGTTCAGCCGCTCTGCATCCTCGACGAGGATGACCTGCCAGCGGCCGTTCGCCGGTGACGTGAACGACTTGCGGACCGTGTCGCGCATGTCGTCGGCGAGGATCTGCGTGCCGACCGCGGCGACCGTGGTGACGTCGGCGTGCGTGCCGATCAGGGCCGTGTGACATCCGTCGCAGAAGCCGCAGCCCGGGGAGCCGCCGAGGGCCCGGTCCGGGCTGACGCACTGCAGGGCCGCCGCGAACGCCCGCGCCGCCTGGTTCCGCCCGGCCCCGGGCGGGCCCGTGAACAGCCACGCATGCGTCATCTTCGACGCCTCGGGCGGGGGGACGTCGGTCCCGGCCGCGGTGACCAGGGCGTCGGCGTCCCGGGCGGCGGCGTCCAGCTGCGCGCTCACCCTCTCCTGCCCGACGAGGTCGTCCCACACGGTCATGGGTCACGCCGCCCTTTCGTCACGTTCCACGGTTTCGTCACCTTCTGCGGTGCGAGATCCATTGTGGGGGTGACCACTGACAACGCCCCCCGGCAGACCGCCGGAGGCCTCAGCGGCCCCGGCCGCCCTTGCCCCGGCGTCCCCGGCCCTCGTCCGGCTCGTCCTCGTCGTGCGGTCCGAGCAGCTCGTCCGCCAGCGAGGGCAGGTCGTCCAGCGGCGTCTCCTCGGCCCAGTCGGACCGCCGGCGGGGCCGGCCCTCGGCGTCGAGCTGGGGCATCTCCCGCGTACGGTCCTCGGTCCCGTCGGGCCGGGCGGCCGGGGCGTCCTCCCGGAAGTACCCGGGCGGAACCCGGTCCGCCGGTTCGTCCCCACGTACGGGCGGCAGCACGGCCGTCTCCTCGGCGTCCCCCGGCCGGACCGGAGGCAGCACGGCCGTCTCGTCGCCCGCTCCGGAGGGCACCTGGGGCAGCACCTCGGTCTCATCCCCGGAGCCGGAGCCGGAGCCGGAGCCGGGGCGAACCGGCGGCAGTACCTCCGTCTCCTCCCCCGCCCCCGGCGGAACCGGCGGCTTGGGCAGCTCGGCCGTCACCTCGGCGTCGGACCCACCGGAGGTCCGGCCCCGGGCCTCCTCGTCCCGCACCCGGCGCAGCACGGTCGTCTCGTCCGCCGAGCCTGAGCCGCCCGGGGCGTTCTCCGGTGTCACCACGGGCGTGGGCACCGTCGCCGCGTCCTGACCGGCCGTCGAACCGGAAGTACCCCGGGGGGCAGCGCTCTTCGGCCCCGCCTCCGCGGCAGCGGCCGCCGCTTCCGCCAGGCGCCGGGCCTCCTCGGCCCGCAGCAGGGCCTCCTCGGCCTTGCGCTGCTTCTCCAGGCGGAGCGCCTCGGCCTCGGCACGAAGCCGGGCCTCTTCCTCGGCCTGCCGGCGGCGCCGCTCCTCCTCGGCCTTGCGCCGGGCTTCCTCCTCGGCGCGGGCCTTCTCCTCCGCGAGGAGCCTTGCCCGCTCCTCCTCGGCCTTCTTGCGCGCTTCCTCGGCCCGCCGCCGGGCCTCCTCCGCCTGCCGTTCGGCCTCGCGGCGCTGCGCCTCCTCCAGCTCGCGCCGCTTGCGCTCCTCCTCCTCGGCGCGCAGCCGGGCGAGCTGCTCCTGGCGCTCGCGCTCCAGGCGCTCCTCCTCCGCCTTGCGGGCCGCCTCTTCCTCGGCCTTCCGGCGGGCCTCCTCCTCGGCCTTCTTCCGGGCCTCCTCCTGGGCCTTGATCTCGGCCTCGGACAGCGGCAGCACCTGGTCGAGCCGGTGCCGGACGACGGTCGTGACGGCCTCGGGCTCCTGGCCCGCGTCCACCACCAGATACCGCCCGGCGTCGGCCGCGGCCAGGGTCAGGAAACCGGCCCGCACACGCGCGTGGAACTCGGCCGGCTCCGACTCCAGCCGGTCCGGCGCCTCCGTGAACCGCTCGCGCGCGGTCTCCGGCGCGACGTCCAGCAGCACGGTCAGATGCGGCACGAGTCCGTTCGTGGCCCAGCGGTTGATCCGGGCGATCTCGGTCGGCGACAGGTCACGGCCCGCCCCCTGGTAGGCCACGGACGAGTCGATGTACCGGTCGGAGATGACGACCGCGCCGCGCTCCAGGGCGGGCCGTACGACGGTGTCGATGTGCTCGGCCCGGTCGGCCGCGTACAGCAGCGCCTCCGCGCGGTGCGACAGACCCTCGCTCGACACGTCCAGCAGGATCGACCGCAGCCGCTTGCCCACCGGCGTCGCCCCGGGCTCGCGCGTCAGCACGACCTCGTGGCCCTTGCCGCGGATCCACTCGGCGAGCGCCTCGGCCTGCGTGGACTTCCCGGCCCCGTCGCCGCCCTCCAGGGCGATGAAGAAACCGGAGGCGGCGGGCGCCTGCTCCGGGTCGTCGCCGCGCAGCAGCGCGTCGCGCAGGTCCTGGCGCAGCGGGACTCCGGAACGGTCGTCGACCTTGGCCAGCACCAGCGCGGCCACCGGCAGCAGCAGGGCCCCGGCCAGCATCAGCGTGAAGGCCGCGCCGCCGTGCGCGAAGACGAACTTGCCGCTCTCCAGCCGGTGCGGCCCGATCCCCGCCGCCACCACCGGCGCGATCACCGCGCCCAGAGCGACGCAGACGCGGACGACCGCGTGCAGGTGCTCCGTCGTACGGGACCGCCGGTACTCCTCGGTCTCCTGGTCGAGCAGGACGTGCCCGGTGTTGGCGGACATGCCCGCGCCGACGCCGGCCAGCGCGAGGATCAGCAGCACGCTGGTGACGTCCGGGACCAGCCCGGCGGCCAGCAGCGCGACACCGGTGAAGGCGATGGCCAGCGCGAGCAGCCGGCGGCGCGACAGGGCGGGCAGCAGCGAGGGCGCCGTACGGATGCCGACGACGACACCGCCGGTCAGCGCGCCCACGAACAGCCCGTACAGCACCGGGCCGCCGCCCAGGTCCTTGGCGTGCAGCACGGCCACGGCGACGGCGGCGGACACCGCGGCGGCGACGGCCGCGCAGGCCAGCACGAGCAGTGGCATCACACCGGTGCGTCCCTTGTCGGACCCGGCGGTGGTCTTCGGGCGGCGCAGCCCCTCGAGCGGCGACCGCGCGCGCGGGGTGCGCGTGGCGGGCAGCTCCAGGAAGGTCAGCACGGACAGGGAGGCGGCGAACAGCCCTGCCGCCACGTAGGAGGCGAGGGCAGCCTGGTGCTGGCCGAACCAGTCGATGCCGGCGCCCAGCAGGTTGTTGAACAGCGACGCGACGACGAGCGCGACGGCCGCGAGCGGGATCGCGACGAAGCCGGTGCGCAGCGACAGGCGGCGCAGGGCGTCCATGTGATCCGGCAGCGGCCGGACCGTCGCGCCTTCCGGCGGCGGGGGCGGCAGCAGCGCCGGGGCCGCGCTCTCGCGGCACACCGTCCAGAACCGCTCGGCGACTCCGGTCACGAAGGCCGTGACGAGGAGGACGGCCAGTGCGTTCTCGGGCGTCCAGTCGATCCACAGGGGCGCGACGATGAGCAGCGCCGCGCGCAGCCCGTCCGCGCCCACCATGGTCCAGCGGCGGTCCAGCGGGCCGTCCTGGGAGGTGAGCGCGGTGAGCGGGCCGAGGAGTACGGCGCCGAACAGGAGTGTCGCGAGGATGCGCACCCCGAAAACGGTCGCCACTGCGAACGCCACGCCGCGGTAACCGCCCCCGAACGAGCCTTCGGCGACGGCCGCTTGGAGGGTGAGGACGACCAGCACGAGAAGGGCGAGGGTGTCGCCCACGCCGCCCACGAGCTGCGCGCTCCACAACCGCTTCAGCTGCGGACGGCGCAGCAGGGCGCGGACGGCACGCTCGCGGGAGTCCGCGACAAGGGCGTCGTCAGGGGCCGGCTGAGAGGCCGTTGGATGCTCGGCTCGCGTCATGCGTTCAGCCTATCGGGAGGCACCGACACCCCGGGATGCCCGGCCTGGCATGCGCACGCCCCGACACCGAAGTGTTGCCGGGGCGTTCGCTTTCCGAACCCTGGGCGAAGATCCGGACCTTGTCAGTCCGGATACCGAACGGGTCCCGAACGGGCCTCAGTCCTCCGCCGGCTCCGAGACGGTCGCCGTCTTGGCGGCCGTCTTCTTCGCGGTGGTGGCCTTCTTGGCCGTCGTCTTCTTGGCCGTCGTCTTCTTCGCGGTCGTGGTCTTCTTCGCCGCGGTCTTCTTGGCCGTCGTCGTCTTCTTCGCCGGAGCCTTCTTGGCCGCCTTCTTCGCGGTCTTCTTCGCCGGCGCCTTCGCGCGCTTCTCGGCGAGCAGCTCGAAGCCGCGCTCCGGGGTGATCGTCTCGACGCTGTCGCCGGAGCGCAGGGTCGCGTTGGTCTCGCCGTCGGTGACGTACGGCCCGAAGCGGCCGTCCTTGACGACGACCGGCTTCTCGCTCACCGGGTCGGTGCCCAGCTCCTTCAGCGGCGGCTTGGCGGCCGCCCGGCCACGCTGCTTCGGCTGGGCGTAGATCGCCAGCGCCTCCTCCAGCGTGATCGTGAAGAGCTGCTCCTCGGACTGGAGCGAGCGCGAGTCCGTGCCCTTCTTCAGATACGGGCCGTAGCGGCCGTTCTGCGCGGTGATCTCCTGGCCCTCGGCGTCGGTGCCGACGACACGCGGCAGCGACATCAGCTTCAGGGCGTCGTCGAGGGTCACCGTGTCCAGGGACATCGTCTTGAACAGGGACGCCGTGCGCGGCTTGACCGCGTTCTTGCCCGTCTTCGGGGTGCCCTCGGGGAGGATCTCCGTCACGTACGGGCCGTAGCGGCCGTCCTTGGCGACGATCGTGTGGCCGGTGGCCGGGTCCGTGCCCAGTTCGTAGTCGCCGCTCGGCTTGGCGAGCAGTTCCTCCGCGAGGTCGACGGTCAGCTCGTCCGGCGCCAGGTCGTCCGGGATGTCGGCGCGCTGGTGCTGCTCGGTGTCCTTCTCGCCGCGCTCGATGTACGGCCCGTAGCGGCCGACCCGCAGCACGATGTCGTTGCCCACCGGGAACGACGACACCTCGCGGGCGTCGATCGCGCCCAGGTCGGTCACCAGCTCCTTGAGGCCGCCGAGGTGGTCCCCGTCGCCGTTGCCGGCGTCGGCGGCACCGCCCCCGCCTGTGCCCTCACCGAAGTAGAACCGCTTCAGCCACGGCACGGACTGCGCCTCACCGCGGGCGATGCGGTCGAGGTCGTCCTCCATCTTGGCGGTGAAGTCGTAGTCGACGAGGCGCCCGAAGTGCTTCTCCAGGAGGTTGACGACGGCGAAGGACAGGAAGGACGGGACGAGCGCCGTGCCCTTCTTGAACACGTAGCCGCGGTCCAGGATCGTGCCGATGATCGACGCGTACGTCGACGGGCGGCCGATCTCGCGCTCCTCCAGCTCCTTGACCAGGGAGGCCTCGGTGTAGCGGGCCGGGGGCTTGGTGGCGTGCCCGTCGACCGTGATCTCCTCGGCGCTCAGGGCGTCGCCCTCGGAGACCTGGGGCAGCCGGCGCTCGCGGTCGTCGAGCTCGGCGTTCGGGTCGTCGGCGCCCTCGACGTACGCCTTGAGGAAGCCGTGGAAGGTGATCGTCTTGCCGGAGGCGCTGAACTCGACGTCCCGGCCGTCGGCCGCCGTGCCGCCGATCTTCACCGTGACGCTGTTGCCGGTCGCGTCCTTCATCTGGGAGGCGACGGTCCGCTTCCAGATCAGTTCGTACAGCTTGAACTGGTCGCCGGTCAGTCCGGTCTCGGCGGGAGTGCGGAAACGATCACCCGAGGGGCGGATCGCCTCGTGGGCCTCCTGCGCGTTCTTGACCTTTCCGGCGTACGTCCTCGGCTGCGGCGGCAGGTAGTCGGCGCCGTACAGCTGCGTGACCTGGGCGCGGGCGGCGGCGACCGCCGTGTCGCTCAGGGTCGTGGAGTCCGTACGCATGTACGTGATGTAGCCGTTCTCGTACAGCTTCTGGGCGATCTGCATCGTCGCCTTCGCGCCGAAGCCGAGCTTGCGGCTGGCCTCCTGCTGCAGCGTCGTCGTACGGAACGGGGCGTACGGCGAGCGGCGGTACGGCTTGGACTCGACGGACCGGACCGCGAAGCTCGTCTGCTCCAGGGCGGCGGCCAGGGCGCGGGCGTTCGCCTCGTCGAGGTGGAGGGTGTTCGCGCTCTTCAGTTGTCCCAGGGAGTCGAAGTCGCGGCCCTGCGCGACCCGCCTGCCGTCGACGGTCTGCAGGCGCGCGACCAGCGACGACGGGTCCGACTGGTCTCCCGCGCGGCCGGTCGCGAAGGTGCCCGTCAGGTCCCAGTACTCAGCAGAACGGAAAGCGATGCGCTCGCGTTCCCGCTCCACCACGAGTCGGGTGGCGACCGACTGGACACGGCCCGCGGACAGCCGCGGCATGACCTTCTTCCACAGGACCGGCGAGACCTCGTAACCGTAGAGACGGTCGAGGATGCGGCGGGTCTCCTGGGCGTCGACGAGCTTCTGGTTGAGCTGGCGCGGGTTGGCGACGGCGGCCTGGATCGCGGCCTTGGTGATCTCGTGGAAGACCATCCGCTTGACCGGGACCTTGGGCTTGAGCACCTCCTGCAGATGCCAGGCGATGGCCTCGCCCTCGCGGTCCTCATCGGTGGCGAGGAAGAGCTCGTCGGAGTCCTTCAGCAGGTCCTTGAGCTTCTTGACCTGTGCCTTCTTATCGGCGTTGACCACATAGATCGGCTGGAAGTCGTGTTCGACGTCCACACCGAGGCGGCGGACCTCGCCGGTGTACTTCTCGGGCACCTCGGCAGCGCCGTTGGGAAGGTCGCGGATGTGCCCGACGCTCGCCTCGACTACGTAGCCGGGGCCCAGGTAGCCCTTGATCGTCTTCGCCTTGGCAGGCGACTCGACGATGACGAGTCGGCGGCCGCCCTGTGCGGTCTCGCTGGTCGGGGACAACTTCGCTCTTCTCTCCGGTCGACGCTGGGGCCTCCCCAGGGTTCGCCTCCCGGGGTCGGGTCGTGGTGACGCTGCGGAGTGTGACGGTACATCCCGCCCCCGTGTCAAACGGGAAAAGCCCGCAACGGCCACTCGAACGGTAACCCGACTACCACCATTCCTGCCGCCCGGAGTGCCCGGAGCCGGCCCGGGTCCCTGCGGAGCGCCACGTTTCGGTTACCCACAGGCGCGTCGCCGGCACAGGCCTCAGAGGCGGGTGAAGCACCAGGTTCCGGCCGCCAGCGCGAGCACCGCGGCGACGCTCGCGAGGGTCGCCGACGCGGCGGGGCTCATGCCCTGGGCGACGGGCCGGTGCCGGCGGACGCATGCCACGGTCCAGGCCAGCAGTCCGCCTCCGAACAGGGAGAACACCGCTCCCGCGAAGATCGCCGGTTCGCTCTCCATGACGCGCCGTCCCCCTTTTTCCCGTCCTCGTCTCCCCAGCCACGGGAGGCTGTCACGCGGGGGCGGCGGGCAGGCGAACCGGAGGTGAACGCCGGGGCGACGCCGCCGCGGATCGGGGGCGTCCGGTCCCTTACGGACCGTTTCGGACGAGGTGTTCAAATCGACTCGAATTTGTTGGCGAGCCGGCGCCACCACCACCCTGACGATCTCTTGAGCCCCTCAGCGGACCGGCTCCAGGAAGCCCTGCTCGACGAGCAGCCGGATCTGCGCCGGAGTGCGGTCGCGCAGCAGCACCGGATCCTCGCCGATCAGCTGGGCGATGGCGTCGAGGATGCGGCCGGCGCTCATCGTGCCGTCGCACACGCCGGCGAAGCCCGCGCCGACCGTGTCCACCCGGGTCGCACGGCGCATGCCGCGGTTCTGGCGCAGCACGACATGCTCGGGGTCCTCCGCGCCGGGCAGCCCGACCTGTTCCTGCACGACCTCGGCGCCGAGCCGGAAGTGTCCTTCGAGCAGGGCGGCGTCGTCGTGGTCGCGCAGGTAGTCGAGCCGGTCGAAGTGCGCCCGGATGGTGTCCCCGAGCGGCTGCTCCACCGGATGCGGCCATTCCTCCACCGTGACGGAGGGCACGGCGGCGTCCGTCCTGCGCAGGGTGATCCAGCCGAAGCCGACGGCCCTCACCTTGCGCGCCTCGAACTCGTCGAGCCAGGCGTCGTACCGCGCCTGGTACTCCGCCACGTCCTCGCGGTGGTCGCCCGCGTCCCGCAGCCACAGCTCGGCGTACTGATTGACGTCCTGCGCCTCGCGCTGCACGATCCACGCGTCGCAGCCCCGAGGCACCCAGGACCTGAGCCGGTCCTGCCAGTCCTCCCCTTCCACGTGCTGCCAGTTGGCGAGGAACTGCGCGAACCCGCCCTCGTTCAGCCGCTCCCCCGCCTCCTGAACGAGCGTGCGGCACAGATCGTCCCCGCCCATCCCGCCGTCGCGGTAGGTGAGCCGGGCGCCGGGAGAGATCACGAACGGCGGGTTCGAGACGATCAGGTCGTACGTCTCGTCGTCCCGCACCGGCTCGAAGAGGGAGCCCTCGCGCAGATCGGCGGCCGGGGTGCCGGACAGCGCCAGCGTGAGGGCGGTGATGTGCAGCGCGCGCGGGTTGAGATCGGTGGCCGTCACGCGCGTGGCGTGACGGGCGGCGTGCAGCGCCTGGATGCCGGAGCCGGTGCCGAGGTCGAGCGCGGCGGCGACCGGCGTGCGGACGGTGATGCCGGCGAGTGTCGTGGAGGCCCCGCCGACTCCCAGGACGACCCCCTCGTCACGCCGGCCGATCCCGCCGGCGCCGCCGACCGCGCAGCCCAGGTCCGACACGATGAACCAGTCCTCGCCGTCGGGCCCGCCGTAGGGCCGTACGTCCACGGCGGCGGCCAGCTCGTCGTCGCCGACGCGCGTCAGCCAGCCACCGTCCAGGCACGCCTCGACGGGCAGGACGTCCGCCACGCGCGCGTGCGGCACGGGCTGCTGAAGGAGGAACAGCCGGACGAGCAGCTCCAGCGGCGTGTCCCCACGGGTCGCCCGGAGCGCGGGCACGGTCTCGCTCCGGGCCAGGGCCGCGTACGCAGGGGCGCCGAGCAGTTCGAGCAGCCCGTCGGCGGTGAAGGAGGCTCCGAGCAGGGCGTCCCGGAGCCGGGCGGCGGCATCGGGACGGTCGGAGGAGGGCAGCGGGGACAGGGATGACTGGCTGGCGTTACTCACGCCCCCCATTGTGGCCGCCGGCACCGCCATCGCATGCGCCCGTACCGGCATCGCGCAGGTCTCCGCGGGACCGCCTCCGCAGTCACTGACGGCTCAGGTGTCCCGCCGGCCCCGGAGATACTCCTGGTCCGGCTCGGCTCAGCTCTGCGTCGCCGGCGCCGTGGCCGCCTTGCAGCTGGACTGGCGCGCCATCGCCTGGCCGACCTCGCCCTCCTCCAGGGTCCGGAGCGCGTCGTTCCCGCTCTTGCCCAGCTTGTCGAGCTCCGTGGCGATGTCCTTGAGGCCGTCCGCGAACTTGCCCTGGTCCTTGGTGTCGAGCCCGTCGACCTGCTTCTTCAGGGAGGCGTACGAGGAGGAGATCGTGTTGAGCTCCTTGACGGCGTCCTGCTGCTTCTTCTCGCCTTTCTCGACGTCCGGCGCCCCGGCCTTGGTCACCGCGGCCCCGATGGCCTTGTAGGCGTCGGACATGTCCTGGAAGGCCTGTGCGTCGGTCTTCTGGACGTCCTCCGGCTTGCTGTTGTCCGAGGTTTCCTTCTGGATCGAGGCATTGGCCGACTCGATCTTCTTGGCCTGCGGCTGCACGGCGTCGCAGACCTCCTTGGCCCAGGAGTCCAGCTTCTCGTTGTCGTCGCCGCCGCACCCCGACAGCGCCAGTACCAGTACCGCACCGCCGGACAGTGCGGCCGCGAGCTTCTTGTTCACCGGTTTGGTCCCTTCCATGACTCTCGGCCCCGGAACATACACGCCAGATGCACGGCAACCGCACGCCGGAAGTCTATTAAGACCCTTTTGTAACCTTTTGCACCAAGCGAGAGAAGCCTCACGGCGCGATGGCGCACACACACAGAGCGGGCGGGCGACGCGTCAACGCGCGCCGCCCGCCCGCACCTTGAGCTGGGGCTTGGACGACTCCCTACGAAACCACAGCCGGGTCCGCCGACTTGGGCTTCGAATCGGCGTTGTCTTCGTCACCCATGGCGATTCCACGCCGCTTTGACACGTACACCGCGCCGACGATCACGAGGAACGCGACGGCCGCGACCAGGATCCGCACCCCGATGCTCTTGTCGGCGCCGTAGGAAAAATTGATCACCGCGGGCGCGATGAGCAGCGACACCAGGTTCATGACCTTCAGCAGCGGGTTGATCGCGGGACCGGCGGTGTCCTTGAAGGGGTCGCCGACGGTGTCGCCGATCACGGTCGCCGCGTGGGCCTCACTGCCCTTGCCTCCGTGATGGCCGTCCTCGACGAGTTTCTTGGCGTTGTCCCAGGCGCCACCGGAGTTGGCCAGGAACACCGCCATCAGCGTGCCCGCGCCGATCGCGCCCGCCAGGAACGCGCCGAGCGGGCCGACACCGAGCGTGAACCCGATGAAGATGGGCGCCATCACGGCGAGCAGACCGGGCGTGGCCAGCTCGCGCAACGCGTCCTTGGTGCAGATGTCGACGACCTTGCCGTACTCCGGGGTCTCGCTGTAGTCCATGATCCCGGGCTTCTCGCGGAACTGCCGCCGCACCTCGTAGACCACGGAACCCGCCGACCGCGACACGGCGTTGATCGCCAGCCCCGAGAAGAGGAAGACGACCGCCGCGCCCGCGATGAGGCCCACGAGGTTGTTGGGCTGCGAGATGTCCATCATCAGGCTCATCGGGGCACCGTCCCCGCTGAGCTTCTCGCCCACGTCCCGCGCGCCGGTGAAGATCGCGTCGCGGTACGACCCGAACAGCGCCGCCGCCGCGAGCACGGCCGTGGCGATCGCGATGCCCTTGGTGATCGCCTTGGTGGTGTTGCCGACCGCGTCCAGGTTCGTGAGCACCTGCGCGCCCGCCCCCTCGACGTCGCCGGACATCTCCGCGATGCCCTGCGCGTTGTCGGAGACCGGCCCGAAGGTGTCCATCGCGACGATCACGCCGACCGTGGTGAGCAGGCCGGTACCCGCCAGCGCCACCGCGAACAGCGCCAGCATGATCGACGTACCGCCGAGCAGGAACGCCCCGTACACGCCGAGGCCGATCAACAAGGCGGTGTAGACGGCCGATTCGAGACCCACGGAGATACCGGCGAGGACGACGGTGGCCGGGCCGGTGAGCGAGGTCTTGCCGATGTCCCGGACGGGTCGCCGGGTGGTCTCGGTGAAGTAGCCGGTCAGTTGCTGGATCAGGGCAGCGAGCACGATGCCGATGGCCACCGCGACGAGCGCGAGGACCCGCGGGTCGCCGTCCTTGCCCAGGATCTCGGTGTCGGTGACGCCGTCGAGCTCGGAGTACTTCCCGGGCAGGTAGACGAAGACGGCCACCGCCACCAGCACCAGCGAGATCACCGCGGAGATGAAGAACCCGCGGTTGATGGCGCTCATGCCGCTGCGGTCGGCGCGCCTCGGCGCCACCGCGAAGATGCCGATCATGGCGGTGACCACACCGATCGCCGGCACGAGCAGCGGGAAGCCGAGCCCGGCGTCGCCGAAGGCCGCCGAGCCCAGGATCAGCGCGGCGACGAGGGTCACGGCGTACGACTCGAAGAGGTCCGCCGCCATGCCCGCGCAGTCGCCGACGTTGTCGCCCACGTTGTCGGCGATGGTCGCGGCATTGCGCGGGTCGTCCTCCGGAATGCCCTGTTCGACCTTGCCGACCAGGTCGGCGCCGACGTCGGCGGCCTTGGTGAAGATGCCGCCGCCGACACGCATGAACATCGCGATCAGCGCGGCCCCGAGGCCGAAGCCCTCGAGCACCTTCGGCGCGTCGGCCGCGTACACCAGCACCACACAGGAGGCGCCCAGCAGACCGAGGCCCACCGTGAACATGCCGACGACGCCGCCCGTGCGAAATGCGATCTTCATCGCTTTGTGCGAGACGGTGGTGAGATCTTTTTCCGGCTCGCCTGCCGCCGGAGTGGCTTCGCGCGCCGCCGCGGCGACACGCACATTGCTGCGCACGGCGAGCCACATGCCGATATAGCCGGTGGCCGCCGAGAACGCCGCTCCGATCAGGAAGAACACCGACCGACCGGCACGCTGATTCCAGTCGTCCGCGGGCAGCAGCATGAGCAGGAAGAACACGACCACGGCGAATACGGCGAGCGTGCGCAGCTGACGTGCCAGATAGGCGTTCGCGCCTTCCTGGACCGCCGCCGCGATCTTCTTCATGCTGTCGGTGCCCTCGCCGGCCGCGAGTACCTGGCGTACCAGGACGCCCGCGACCACGAGCGCCGCCAGCGCGACGACCGCGATGACCACGACAAGAATGCGGTTGTCATCGGTCAGTACGGCGGCTGCGAGGTCTGTGGGATGGCCCGACTGTGGTGAGAGAGAAAGCCCCGCCATTCGTCCTCCTTGACGCTTGGGCTGAGCTCAAGATGTGGACGGGATTGTAGGTACCGGAACCTGATCAAAACAGAGCGCGATTAGTGGAATTGGCCTTCTGAAGTAATGCCCTGAAAGCATTCTCGGACGACCGTGGAGCATGCGAATGATCGTGAACGAATTCACGCGATGAACGGCACAGGAACTACTGTAAAGGCGACCACTGACACCCGCACATGACGAAGGGCCCCACGGGTGTGGGGCCCTTCGTCGAACGGTGTGCGCGGTGGCTTGTCAGACCAGGATGGTCGGCGGCGGGGTGGTCGGCCAGGTCATCTTGATCGACCCGCCGTGCTCCTCCGCGCTGACCTCGACATCGTCGACGAGTCCGCTGATGACCGCGAGGCCCATCTCGTCCTCCTCGGTCTCACCGTCGGGGTCGCCGGGTCCGGCGCCTGTGCGCTCGCCGGGGACCGCGTGCGGGGCCTCGTCGCCGACCTCGATGGAGAACTGTTTCTCCTCCTCGATCAGCAGCACCTTCACCGGTGCCGAGATCCCGCCGGTCTGATGCAGCCCGACGGCCCGCGTGCAGGCCTCGCCGACGGCGAGCCTGACCTCGTCGAGGACGGCCTCGTCCACTCCGGCCCTGCGCGCCACCGCGGCCGCCACCAGCCGGGCGGTCCTGACGTGCTCGGGCAGCGCGCTGAAGCGGAGCTCAACGGTGGCCATGCATCCCCCTCGCAACTACGGGCGTGCTGTCGAGAGGCTCCGGGCCGCCGAAATCCCGGGCCCCCTCGGTCTTCACTTCTGCCGAACTCTTGCCGCGACTTCGGCCGGCCCGGGCACGAGGCCCGGGCACGGTGATCAGTCGGTCGCCGCCACCGCTTCCTCGACCGAGGTGTGAATCGGGAACACCTTGGTCAGGCCGGTGATACGGAAGATCTTCAGAATGCGCTCCTGGTTGCAGACCAGGCGCAGGGAGCCCTCATGGGCCCGCACACGCTTCAGGCCGCCGACCAGCACGCCGAGCCCGGTGGAGTCGAGGAAGTCCACGCCCTCCATGTCGACGACAAGGTGGAAACTGCCGTCGTTCACCAGCTCGACCAACTGCTCGCGCAGCTTGGGCGCGGTATATACGTCGATTTCGCCACCGACCCTGACGATCGTGCGATCGCCCATGGTCTCGGTCGACAGGGACAGGTCCACGGATCCTCCAGCACCTTGCTATCGAGCGGTCGCCCTTGGGGCACCTCGGCTTCGTCCCCTGGACGGTTCGCCAGCCGCGATGGCATTCAATCACTTACGGGCAGGCGTGCACGACGCCTTGGCTCCATTGTCCGTCACGCCAGTGACACACTCGGTGCCGATGGCCAAGAATCACCGATCCGATGGACCCCCGACGGACCCCGCCTCCCGACCCGCGCCGGGCGCGGTCCTGGACCGGCTCGCGTCCGGTCCGAGCAGGGCTTCGCGCATTACTCATACGGAGCACTTGCCCCCGCGCGAGGGTCGGCATGCCGTCTGGTCGGACCGGATCCGCGCGGAGGTCGTGGCGGCCGTGCAGGCCGCGGGCATCGAGCACCCCTGGGCCCATCAGGCGCGCGCGGCGGAGCACGCGCTGGACGGCGAATCGGTCGTCGTCGCCACCGGCACGGCCTCCGGCAAGTCCCTGGCCTACCTCGTGCCGGTCCTGTCCACCCTCCTTGACGGCGCCGAGGCCCCGAACGGCCGCGGCGCCACGGCTCTCTACCTGGCTCCCACCAAGGCCCTTGCGGCGGATCAGTGCCGCTCCGTGAAGGAACTTTCACATCCGTTGGGCCATTCGGTACGCACGGCCGTGTACGACGGCGACACTCCGTTCGAGGAGCGCGAGTGGATCCGCCAGTACGCCAACTACGTCCTGACCAACCCGGACATGCTGCACCGCGGCATCCTGCCGTCCCACCCCCGCTGGTCCTCCTTCCTGAAGTCGCTGAAGTACGTCGTCGTCGACGAGTGCCACACCTACCGCGGCGTCTTCGGCTCGCACGTCGCCCAGGTGCTGCGCCGGCTGCGCCGCCTGTGCGCCCGCTACGGCTCCTCGCCCGTGTTCCTGCTGGCCTCCGCGACCGCCGCCGAGCCCGCGGTGGCCGCCCGCCGCCTCACCGGCCTGCCGGTACTGGAGGTCGCTGACGACGCCTCCCCGCGCGGTGAACTGGTGTTCGCCCTCTGGGAACCGCCGCTGACCGAGCTGCACGGCGAGAAGGGCGCCCCCGTCCGCCGCACGGCCACCGCCGAGGCCGCCGACCTGCTCACCGACCTCACCGTGCAGGGCGTGCGCTCGGTCGCCTTCGTACGGTCCCGGCGCGGGGCCGAGCTGATCTCCGTCATCTCCCAGGAGCGGCTGGCCGAGGTCGACCGGTCGCTGGCCCGGCGTGTCGCGGCGTACCGGGGCGGTTATCTCCCGGAGGAACGCCGGGCACTCGAACAAGCCCTCCATTCGGGTGAACTGCTGGGCCTCGCGGCGACGAACGCCCTCGAACTCGGCATCGACATCTCCGGCCTGGACGCGGTCGTCATCGCCGGTTACCCGGGCACACGTGCCTCCCTCTGGCAGCAGGCGGGCCGGGCCGGACGGTCCGGGCAGGGGGCGCTGGCCGTCCTGGTCGCACGGGACGACCCGCTGGACACCTTCCTCGTCCACCACCCGGAGGCCCTGTTCGACCAGCCCGTCGAGTCGACGGTCCTCGACCCGGACAACCCCTACGTGCTGGCCCCGCACCTGTGTGCGGCCGCCGAGGAACTGCCCCTGACGGACGAGGACCTCGACCTGTTCGGCCCGGCCTGCGAGGACCTCCTCCCCCAGCTCGAAGCCGCCAAGCTGCTGCGCCGCCGGACCAGGGCCTGGCACTGGACGCGCCGCGAGCGGGCCGCCGACCTGACCGACATCCGCGGTGAGGGCGGGCGGCCGGTCCAGGTCGTCGAGGCCGGCACGGGCCGGCTGCTCGGCACGGTCGACGCGGGCGCCGCGCACTCGACCGTCCACGAGGGGGCGGTCCACCTCCACCAGGGCCGCACGTACCTGGTGCGGTCGCTGGACCTGGAGGACTCCGTCGCGCTCGTCGAGGAGGCCGCGCCGCCCTACTCGACGGTCGCCCGCGACACGACGTCGATCTCCGTACTGGAGACGGACGTCGAGGTCCCCTGGGGCGACGGACGCCTGTGCTACGGCTCCGTCGAGGTCACCAACCAGGTCGTCTCCTTCCTCCGCAGACGGCTCATCACCGGTGAGGTGCTGGGCGAGACGAAACTCGACCTCCCTCCTCGTACGCTGCGCACCCGGGCCGTGTGGTGGACCGTCACCGAGGACCAGCTCGACCGCGCCCGGATCAACCCGGAGATCCTCGGCGGCTCCCTGCACGCCGCCGAGCACGCCTCGATCGGTCTGCTGCCCCTCTTCGCGACCTGCGACCGCTGGGACATCGGCGGCGTGTCGATCCCGCTCCACCCCGACACGCTCCTGCCCACGGTCTTCGTCTACGACGGCCATCCCGGCGGCGCGGGCTTCGCGGAGCGCGCCTTCCACACCGCCCGCACCTGGCTGACCGCCACCCGCCAGGCCATCGCCTCATGCGAGTGCGACGCCGGATGCCCGTCCTGCATCCAGTCCCCCAAGTGCGGCAACGGCAACGATCCACTGCACAAGAGAGGTGCGGTCCGGCTGCTCACGGTGCTGCTGGAGGGGGCTCCCGAGGAGAAGGAGGCGGCGGAGGAGCCGCCGAAGGAAGGCCCGAGGGAGCCGGCGGAGGCCCCGCCCGCGCCCTGACCTCCGCCGTGAACGGCCCCCGGCCCGACGCCGCCGTCACGTCCGAGACCTCCCCGACGACCTCGCACCGCACGAGCCGGACGCCCTGTGCCCGGGCCACCCGGCCGGCCCGGGCACAGGCCGCCGTACCGCCCTCGGCCCAGTGGTCGGCCGCCGCGAGCGCCGCGAGATCCGCACCGCCCGCCGCCCGGTGCCGGATCACGACGGCCTGCCCCAGCGCGAGGACGACGCCGAACACCACGCACAGGACGGCGATCGCCCCGATACTCCAGACGGTGGCGGACCCCTGGTCCGAGGCGGTGGATCGCCTCAGCCGGTGCCCCGGGTTCCGGCCCCGCGTCTCCGGCCGCCGGCTCACGTGCCCACCCCCACCGTCTCCTCCACCGACGCCACGGCCTCCTCCCGCACGGTGAAGGACAGGCCGCGCAGCACCGGCGGCTCGGCCACGACGACCACCCGGACGTGTTCCGCGCCCCGGTCGACGGTCACCTTCGCGCCGGGCGGTGCCGCCTCGCGGGTCAGTCGCACGACCGCGTCGGGCGGGTCCTGGCGGGCCGCCGCGCGAGCGCCCGTCCGTGCCGCGTCCACGCACTGGATCTGCGCGGCCACGACCAGCAGCCCCCACACCAGCGCCATCGCGAACATCACCAGCACGGGCAGCACCACAGCCGACTCCGCCGTGACGAACCCCCGGTCCGCGCCCCGCTCACATCCGCGCATTGAGGGCTTCCTTCACGATGTTCTGGAGCTCCGCGCTGACCGCACCGCTCGTGACGACCTTGTAGAGCACCACCGCGAAGGCCACCGCCGCGACGATTCCCATCGCGTACTCGGACGTGACCATCCCCGCGTCCCTCCGCGCCGCACGCGCCCCGCGCACCAGGGCACCCAGCCGTGCCCGTACCGCCTGATACATCTCAACCCCCGTAGGAAAGTGTCCGAACTTCTGTTGGTTGTCGCTGACTTGTTCCGCCGCCGATCCAGGTCTCCGTCTCACGCACCACCCCCTCCGAGCACCCCATCCGCGAGCCCGATCACCACGGGCAGCACGCCGACCGCGATGAACGCGGGCAGGAAGCACAGCCCGACCGGCGCGCTGACCATGACGCCCGCCCGGCGTGCCCTGGCCGTCGCGGCGCGCCCCCAGTCGGCACGGGCCTCGGCGGCGAGTCGTGCGACCGGCGTGGCGGCGGGCAGTCCGGAGACGTCGGCCCGTTCGAGCAGCCGGGCCAGGCCTCCGGCGCCGGGGAGGGCGGCCAGCCTCCGCCAGGCAGGGCCCGGTTCGCCGCCCAGCCGTACCTCCGCCGCGCCATGGGCGAGGGCGTCGCCCACCGGCCCGCCCAAGGCCTCGCCCACCGCCTGCGCGGCGATCACCGGCCCGGCGCCCGCCGCGATGCAGGCCGCCAGCAGGTCGGCGGCCAGGGGCAGTTGCCGTGCCGCCTCGGCGAGGTCGGGTGTCCGCGTGTCCGTACCGGCCGCCTCCCGCCGCAGCCGCCACCGCCACATCCCCACCGCGCCGGCCAGTCCGACGGCGACACCGACCGGGCCGCCGATCAGCACCCACCCGGCGCACGCCAGGCCCAGGGGAGCCGGCCATCTCCGCGCCGCCCGCCCCCACCCGAGGCGCGGAGTCCGAGCGGTCGCTTCCCGGGGCGACAGCCCGGCCAGCCGGCGCCGCATCCTCCGGCGGTGTCCCGCGTTCTTCAGCCGGCGCACCGACCACCAGAGGGCCAGCAGCACCCCCACCGTCACCCCCAGCCTGTGGATAACTTCTGCGCTCATGCCGCCTCCGCTCCCCGCACGATCCGCTGCACCCACCACAGCCCGAGGCCCTCCAGCACACCGCCGGCCACCAGACAGCCCAGGCCCGCCGTGGTGTGCAGCAGGACGTGGAGGGGGTCGGCGCCGAGGGCGGTGCCGATGAGGAGGCCCAGGGCCGGCAGCCCGGCGAGCAGCACCGCCGTGGCCCGCGCGCCCGCCAACTGGGCTCGCAGGTCGGAGCGTTGGTCCCGTTCGGCGCGCAGGGCGGCGGCGAGCCGGTCGAGTCCGGCCGCAAGCCCCGCGCCCTGGTCCACGGCTACCCGCCAGCACGCCGCGAGTCCCCGCAGCCCCTCGGCACCCGGCTGCCCGGCGGCGGTCGCGAGCGCGTCCGGCACGTCACCGCCGAACCGCGCCGCCGCCAGCACCGTCCCCTGTGCGTCCGCGAGTCCGCCGCAGTCCCGCGCGGCCCGCAGCAGCGCCTCTCCCGGCTGCCGCCCGGCCCGCACCTCCCCGGCGAGCGCCCCGCACAGCGCGATCACCGCGTCGGCCCGGTGCTCCCGCTCCCGCCGCACCCGGTCGGCCAGCCGGACCCGTCGCAGCAGCGGTACGCCGGCCGCTCCCAGGACGACCGGCAGCACCGACGCCCCGAGCACCGCCAGCACCAGCCCGGCCACCGGCGCCCACCACTCGGCCCGCAGCCGCCCGCGGACCCGCCGCAGACCATCGGCCATGCGCCCCCACCCGGGCGGCTGCGGGCCGAGTG
>NZ_MUKA01000327.1 GCF_002150735.1 Streptomyces africanus | reverse complement strand
GAGGGCTGGAGCTGCCCCCTGGTGACGAGGGTCACGAGGGGAACTCCGCAGACGTCCCGACCGGTGCCGTGTCCCTGGCACGGCCGATGGACGCGACGGGCTCGATCGGCCCGGAGCTGGACTGGGACGCCGACGCCTGGCGCGAGGTGCGCACCCGCGCCCAGCGGGCCGGCCGGGCCTACATCTGGCTGAACCTCGTCGAGCAGCGGCTGCGCGCGGTCGTCGCCGCCGTCCTGCGCCCCGTGTACGAACCCGTCCACGGCGAGGACTGGGTGGTGGCCGCCGCCGGACCCGCCGGGCAGGAGTGGGTGCAGCGCGCGGTCGCCGTACGCGAGGTCAGCCGCCGCAAGGGCTATCTGCTCGACCCGGCCGACGACAACGTGCTGTCCTTCCTCACCCTGCCGCAGCTGCGCGAGCTGATGGTGCAGCACTGGCCCTGTTTCGAGCCCTACTTCGACGACCGCCGGGACGTCGAGCTCGCCCTGGACGAGCTGGAGGTCACCCGGAACGTCGTCTCCCGCAACCGGGCCCTGTCCGAGGCCGTCCTGAACCAGGCCGAGCGGGCCTCCGCCCGGCTGCTGGAGATGCTGGGCGCGGGCGGTGACGTGCCCTCCGCGCGCCGGCTGCCCGTCGACGCGGTCGAGGACCTGGTCGGCGACCGGTACGCCGACGTGGTCGCCGTCCACCCGGACCGGGTGCGGCTGATGCGCCAGTTCCCGGCCGAGGACATCTTCGGCGGCGCCCGCCGCCTCGACGCCATCGGCATCGGCCTCAACCTGCTCGTGCAGAACTTCTCCGGCCGCCGCCTGGTCCGGCTGGCCGAGTCCGGCTGCCGGGTGCGGCTGCTGTTCCTCAACCCGGCCTCCAGCGCGGTCAAGCGGCGTGAGCGCGAACTGGGCATCAAGCGCGGCGAGCTCAGCCGGGCCGTCGAGATGAACATCCTGCACATGCGCCGGGTGCGGGCGCGGCTGCGCGACCCGGGGGCCTTCGAGATCCAGGTCTTCGACGAGACGCCCCGCTTCACGGCCTACCTGGTCGACGGCGACGGGGCGGACGGCATCGCGGTCGTGCAGAACTACCTGCGCCGGACCCGGGGGATGGAGGCACCGGTGTTCGTGCTGCGCAACAGCGGCAAGGTGGTCAAGTCGGGCGAGATCGACGAAAGCGGCCTCTTTCCCACCTACCGCGAGGAGTTCGAGGTGATGTGGGCGGATTCGCGGCCGGTGTCGTGAACCGCCCCTCCTGGTCGCGCGGTTCGGCGCCCGAGCGGAACGCGGCCCTCTGATTGTCAGTGGTGCATGCGAAGGTGGAGACCACTGGGGGAACGCACCATAGAAGGGGGGCCGCCCATGGGCTGGCACCGGGAGCTGCTGATCGGCTTCGACCTGGAGACGACGGGCACGGATCCGCGCGAGGCCCGCATCGTCACGGGAGCCGTGATCGAGGTCAGGGCCGGGGAGCCGATGGGGCGCCGGGAGTGGCTGGCCGACCCGGGAGTGCCGATCCCCGAGGACGCGGTGGCGGTGCACGGCATCAGCAGCGAGCGCGCGGCGGCCGAGGGCAGACCGGCCGACCAGGTGGCGGACGCCCTCGCCGACGTCCTCACCTCCTACTGGAAGGCGGGCGTGCCGGTCGTCGCCTACAACGCCGCCTTCGACCTGACCCTGCTCTCCGCCGAGCTGCGCCGCCACGGACTGCCGTCCCTGCGCGACCGCCTGGGCGGCGTGGACCCCGCCCCGGTCATCGACCCGTACACCATCGACCGCTGGGTCGACCGCTACCGCCGGGGCAAGCGCAACCTCGAAGCGGTCTGCGCCGAGTACGGCGTCGTCCTCGACTCCGCCCATGACGCCATGGCCGACGCCCTCGCAGCGGCCCGCCTGGCCGGTGCGATAGCTGCCCGCCACCCCAAGATCGCCTCCCTCGGCCCGGCGGACCTCCACCGCCGCCAGATCGAGTGGTACGCGCAGTGGGCGGCGGACTTCCAGAACTTCCTGCGCGGCAAGGGCGACGCGACAGCCCTGGTGGACGGGACATGGCCGTTGAGGGAGCCGGCGGACGAGCCGGTCTGAGCCGGCCGACGGGCCTTCAGAACGGATACCACCGCACCGTCTCGTCCCCGTCCCTCAGGGACTTCACCCGCCGCTCGAACTCGGCCAGCGCCTTCGGATTGCTCGGCGCATGCTGCGCCACCCACGCACAACTGGCCGTCTCCCGGGCGCCACGCAACACCGAGCACCCCTCCCACTCTCGCACGTCCCAGCCGTACGTCCGGGTGAAGGAGCCGTACGCCTCGTCCGGGAGCCCGTAGCGGTCGTGGGAGAGGGCCATCACCACCAAGTCGTGCTCGCGCAGGTCGGACGAGACCGTCTCCAGATCGACCAGAACCGGACCCCCCGGCCCCACATGGACATTGCGCGGCAGCGCGTCCCCATGGATCGGCCCCGGCGGCAGATGCGGCGTCAGCGCCCCCGCCTCCGCCGCGAACCCGTCCCGCCGCGCCCGCAGATACGCCGCGTCCGCCGGATCGATCGCGTCCCCGGCGAGCCGCAGCCAGCGCTCCACACCGCCCAGCAGATCGCGGGGCGGCAGATCGAAGGAAGGAGGGGGCGTGGCGTGCACGACCCGTAGCAGTTCGGCCAGGTCCCGTGGCTCGGCGGGCCGTACGGCGTCCGGCAGCCGGTGCCACACCGTCACCGGGTGCCCGTCGACCAGCAGGGGCTCGGGCCCGGCCGCCCGTACCGCCGGGACACCCGCCTCGGCGAGCCACAGCGCGATGTCCAGTTCCCGCCGCGCCCGGTCCAGGAGTTCGGCGTCACGGCCCACCTTGACGACCAGGTCACCGGTGGCGAACACCGCGTTCTCACCCAGCGCGAGCAGCCGTGCCTCGCGGGCCGCACCGGGCAGCACCCCCGCCCGCGCCAGTACGTCCCGAGCCCGTGCCTCGTCCATCGTCCGCCTCCGTCGTCACGTTCGCCGCCGTCGTCCACGTCTTGCGCCGTCGGGTTCCGGCCGTCCGCCGGCCAGTGTCGCATCGGCACAGGTCGGGCGGCGTGCGCGGTGCCTTGACGAGGCGGAACGCCTTCACGAACATGACCTGGCCACCGAGCCGTCAAAGGGGCTGATTCCGTGACAGTGGTGACCGAGGCCTCGCCCCCTTCGCCACCGAGGAGGCGGGCCGGCCGCAGACCCGGCGGGGTCCGGCCCCGCCCGGCCGTCGACCACGGCGCCTGGTTCCTGGTGCTGCCCGCCCTGCTGCCCGTCCTCGTCCTCAGCGTCGGGCCGCTGCTGTACGGGATCCTGCTGGCCTTCACCGACGCCCAGTCGGGCCGCACCGAGCCGACCCAGTGGATCGGCGCCCTCAACTTCCGGGACCTGCTGCACGACACGCTGTTCTGGGAGTCGTTCCGGATCGGGCTGGTGTGGGCGGTCGGGGTGACGGTGCCGCAGTTCCTGCTCGCGCTGGGCCTCGCCCTGCTGCTCAACCAGGACCTGCGGCTGCGCTGGCTGGCCCGCGCCCTGGCGATCATCCCCTGGGCCATGCCGGAGGTCGTCGTCGGCATCATGTGGCGGCTCGTCTACAACCCGGACGCCGGCATCCTCAACGAGACCCTGCGCGACCTCGGCCTGGGCGGCGGCCGCGACTGGCTGAGCGGCCTGGCCACCGCGCTGCCCGCCGTGATCGTCGTCGGCGTCTGGGCGGGCATGCCGCAGACGACGGTGGCGCTGCTCGCCGGGCTGCAGAACACCCCGCGCGAACTCCACGAGGCCGCGGCGGTCGACGGCGCGGGCGCCTGGCGCCGCTTCCGCACGGTCACCTGGCCGGCCCTGAGGCCCATCGCCCTGGCCATCACGGCGCTCAACCTGATCTGGAACTTCAACTCCTTCGCCCTGGTCTACGTCCTCACCAGCGGCGGCCCGGGCGGCCGGACCCGCCTGCCCATGCTCTTCGCCTACGAAGAGGCCTTCCGCTACGGGCAGTTCGGCTACGCGGCGGCGATGGGCTGCGTGATGGTGGCCCTGATCTCGATCGCCCTGGCCGTCTTCCTCGCCGGCCGCCTCAGGGGAGGTGACGACACGTGAGGACCGGCACCCCGGCCCGCGTCGGCCAGTACACCGCGCTGCTCGCCTATCTCGTCTTCCTGGCCTTCCCGTTCCTCTGGCTGCTCTCCACCGCGTTCAAGCCGCCGCGCGAGCTGGGCAGCCTGCACCCGACGTGGATCCCCGAGAACCCCACCCTCGCCAACTTCCGGCAGGCCTTCGACGAACAGCCGCTGCTGCACGCCGCCCTCAACTCCCTGCTCGCCGCGCTGGCGGCGGCGGTCATCGCCGTGCTGATCGCGACGCCGATGGCCTACGTCGTCGCCCGGCGCCGCACCCGGCTCGCCAAGGCGGTGACGGGCTGGGTGGTGGTCAGCCAGGCGTTCCCGTTCGTGCTGCTGATCATCCCGCTGTTCCTCGTGCTGAAGAACCTGAGAATGATCAACTCCGTGCCGGGGCTGGTGCTGGTGTACGTGGTGTGGGCGCTGCCGTTCGCGCTGTGGATGCTCGCCGGGTACGTACGGGCCGTACCGCCCGAGCTGGAGGAGGCAGCGGCGGTCGACGGGGCGGGCCGGGTGCGGACGCTGGTGTCGGTGACGGCGCCGCTGCTCGCGCCGGGCATCGTGGCGACCGCGCTGTTCGCGTTCATCACCGCGTGGAACGAGTTCTTCTTCGCGCTCGTGCTGCTCAAGACACCGGAGAAACAGACCCTCCCGGTGGTGCTCACCCATTTCATCGGCGCCGAGGGCGTCGCCGACCTGGGCCCGCTCGCGGCGGCGGCGTTCCTCGCGACGCTGCCCTCGCTGGTCGTCTTCGCGATCATCCAGCGGCGCATCACGGGCGGCATGCTCACCGGGGCGGTGAAGAGCTGATGCGCGCACGCCTGCTGGCCCTGGTCCTCCTGCTGCTCCTCGCCGGCTGCTCCTCCGGCGGCACCCGCGACGACGGCCGGATCACCCTGCGCTTCCAGTCCCTGGCCTGGCAGGAGGAATCGGTCGAGGCCAACAAGGAACTGGTGAAGGAGTGGAACGCCACTCACCCGGGCGTCCGGGTCGAGTACGTCCAGGGCAGCTGGGACAGCGTCCACGACCAGCTCCTCACGGCCTTCGAGGGCGGCGAGGCACCCGACATCATCCACGACGCCTCCGACGACCTCGCCGACTTCGCCTACGGCGGCTACCTCGCCGACCTCACCGAGCTGCTGCCCGCCCGGCTGAAGTCGGACATTCCCCAGCGCAGTTGGGAGACCACCACCTTCGGGGACGGCGTCTACGGCGTGCCGTTCCTCCAGGAGCCGCGCGTGCTGATCGCCAACGCGACCTGGCTCAAGCGTTCCGGGGTACGGATCCCGACCCCTGAGAAGCCGTGGAGCTGGGCCGAGTTCCGCCGCATCACCGAACAGCTCAGCGGCCGGGGGACGTACGGCATCGCCTGGCCCCTGAAGGAACCGGTCTCCGCCACGCTCAACCTCTCCCTGTCGGCGGGCGGACGGCTCTTCCACCGCGGGGCCGACGGCAAGGTGACGGTCCGGTTCGAGGCGGCCGACGAGGTGGTGCCGCGCACCATCCGCGCCCAGGCCGGCACCGACCGCAGTGCCTCGCCCACGACCCTGGGCAGCGGCGGCTCCGACACCCTGCCCGGCTTCTTCGGCGGCAGATACGCGATGGTCCCGCTCGGGTTCTCCTACCGCCAGCAGATCGTCCAGCAGGCCCCGAAGGGCTTCGCCTGGCAGGTGCTGCCCGCCCCGGCCGGCGCCGGGGGACTCACCCAGGGCGTCAGCCCGCAGACGCTGTCCGTCGCCCAGGACTCCCCGCACCAGAAGGAGGCCGCCGCCTTCATCGACTTCCTGCTGAGACCGCAGAACATGGTCCGCCTCGCCCTCGGCGACTGGATGCTGCCGACCGGCAGCCGGGCGCTGGACGACCCGGCCCTGCGCACACCCGAGCACGGCTGGGCGACGGGCGCCGCGCTCGCCGCCCATCTGCGCCCGGCACCCGCCCAGACCGTGCGGGGCTACCCCGAGTGGAAGGACAAGGTGGCGACCCCGGCCCTCCAGGAGTACTACAGCGGCGCCATCAACCTCCGTGAGCTGCGTAAACGCCTGGAGGAGGACGGCAACCCGGTGCTGGCGCGCTACCAGCGCTGAACCCGCCGACCCGGCCCCGGCAAAAGTGATTGCACGAGACGTCTCGTCTCGCGTACGGTCGGGCGCATGACCAGTCGCGCTCATATCGCCATGTTCTCCATCGCCGCCCACGGCCACGTCAACCCGAGTCTGGAGGTGATCCGCGAGCTCGTGGCGCGCGGCCACCGCGTGACGTACGCGATCCCGCCGGTCTTCGCGGAGAAGGTCGCGGACACCGGTGCCGAGGTGAAGCCGTGGCACTCGACGCTGCCCTCGCCCGACGACGACCCGGAGGCCTGGGGGAGCACGCTGCTGGACAACGTGGAGCCGTTCCTCGACGACGCGATCCAGGCCCTCCCGCAGCTGATCGAGGCATACGAGGGCGACGAGCCGGACCTCGTCCTGCACGACATCGCCTCCTACCCGGCCCGCGTCCTGGCCCACCGCTGGGGCGTGCCCGCGATCTCCCTGTCGCCGGCCATGGTCGCCTGGGAGGGGTACGAGAAGGAGGTCGCCGAACCCATGTGGGAGGAGCCGAAGAAGACCGAGCGCGGCCGTGCCTACTACGCCCGGTTCCAGGCCTGGCTGGAGGAGAACGGGATCACCCGGCACCCCGATGCCTTCGGGGGCCGTCCCGACCGCTCGATCGTCCTGATCCCCAGGGCGCTCCAGCCGAACGCGGACCGCGTCGACGAGAGCGTGTACACCTTCGTCGGAGCCTGCCAGGGCGACCGCACCGCCGAGGGCGGCTGGCAGCGGCCGGCCGGCGCCGAGAAGGTCGCGCTCGTGTCGCTCGGGTCCGCCTTCACCAAGCAGCCCGGCTTCTACCGGGAGTGCGTCAAGGCGTTCGGCGACCTGCCCGGCTGGCACCTGGTGCTCTCGGTCGGCAAGCACATCGACCCGGCCGGGCTCGGGGAGATCCCCGCCAACGTCGAGGTGCACTCCTGGGTGCCGCAGCTGGCGATCCTCAAGCAGGCCGACCTGTTCGTCACGCACGCCGGGGCGGGCGGCAGCCAGGAGGGCCTGGCCACGGCCACGCCGATGATCGCCGTACCGCAGGCCGCGGACCAGTTCGGCAACGCGCAGGTGCTCCAGGGCCTCGGTGTCGCGCGGTACCTCCCGACTCAGGAGGCGACCGGTGAGGCGCTGCGCGAGGCGGCTCTCGCCCTCGTCGACGACCCGGAGGTCGCCCGCCGGCTGAAGGAGATCCAGGCGGAGACGGCCCGGGAGGGCGGCACGCGGCGCGCGGCCGACCTCATCGAGGCCGAACTGCCCGCGCGCCGGCGGTAGTCGGGGCGGCCGTCGCCCGCCGGTCCGTCACACGGTGACGGCCTGGCGGGTGAGGTTCATGCGGGCGTGGTCGAGAGCGGCGTCCATGCGCGCCGCCTGCCCCTTGGTGAACATGAACATCGCGGCGTCGTCCGTGTAGTCCATGTAGTTCATGAACATGTCGCCGTTCGGTCCGTTGCCGCACGACACATGGGGAAAGCCGGGTGAACCCGTGTTGGGCCCGCCCTGGTTGGGGGTGTCCGCCACGAAGTCGCTGCCGCTGCAGCCCTCGTCGTCGTCGCCCCAGATGTGCCGCAGGTTCAGCCAGTGCCCGATCTCGTGCACGGCGGTGCGGCCGCCGTCGAAGGGCGCGGTGGCGGTGCCGGTGGTCCCGAAGCCGGTGTGCGTGACGACCACTCCGTCCGTGGAGGCGGCACCGCCCGGGAACTGGGCGTAGCCGAGAAGCCCGCGGCGCAACTGGCAGACCCACAGGTTCAGGTAGACGTCCGCCGGCCAGGCGTCGTGGCCGCCGCTCAGGCTGAACTTGACCAGGTCGTCCGTGTCCCAGTCGGGAGTCGACGTCCGGGTCCGCGTGATGCCGTCCGTGGGGCGGCCCAGCGGGTCGGTCCGGGCGAGGTGGAACTGGACGCGCGCGTCGGCCACGAGGTCCTTCCAGGCCTCGGGGACCTTGTCGACGTCGGGGTTGGTGGCGCGGAAGTCCTGGTTGAGCACGGCGATCTGACTGTGGATCTGGTCGTCGCCGATGTCCTGCTCGGGGGTGCTGTGCACGACGTGCACGACGACGGGGATGTCGACGAGGCTCTGCCGCGCGGTGCCCGCCTCCAACTGCTCGTAGGCGAACGCGGCGTTCTCGATCTGGGACCGGTTCCCGGCGTACTCGGGGTTCTGGCTGAGGAGTCTGCGGTGCACCTCCATGGCGCCGCACCAGCGGCTGTAGTCGGCGGAGGTGACGCGATGGTAGGACTGCGCATCGGACATGTCTGTCCCTCGGGGGAGCTGGGGGTGTGCCGCGCACGCGGCTGCGGAAGTGCGCGTGTGACACGCGCTGCGGAGGCGGGCGACGCCGAGTGGAGCGGCCGGTTGCCCGTTCCCTCCGGACCCATACACTGATAATCCTAGGCACTCTGATGGAAGACCGGCAATTTGGACTATCTGGGCGAATGAGGTGGCCGGGTCATGCATGAGCCCCCATCGGGCCTGTTCCGCTCGTGGGTCCATTCCTACGAGGAGGACCACGAGGACGTGCGGGTGTACCGGCCGGACGACCACCCCTTCCCGCCGGCGCGCGGGCGGCGCGGCATGGAATTCGCGCCCGACGGCACCTTCACCGACCATCCGCTGGGTCGCGGTGACGCTCCCGGCGCCGTGCCCGGCCGCTGGCGGCTCGTGTCGGACCGTCACCTCGCGCTCACCTTCGGGGGTGCTCGCCCGGACCGGGAGCTGGAGATCGTGCGCTGCGACGACGACGTGCTGCACGTGCGGCGGCTCACCGGCTGAACAGGGCCCGTCGGCTCCCCCGGAGTCGACGGACCCTGCACACAGCGGCGGGGGAGCGGGGGGTCAGGCCCTGACGGGCTCGCCCTCGTCGTCCCGCGCCGCCGGTCCCGCGACCGCCTGCGGCGTCTCGTCGTGCGTGAGGTCGGGCAGCCGGTGCAGCCACGTGGGCAGGTACCAGTTGCGCTCCCCGAGCAGCGCCATCACCGCCGGCAGCAGCACGCCCCGGATGATCGTCGCGTCGATGAGCACGGCGGCCGCGAGGCCGACGCCCATCTGCTTCATGGACTGCATGGACAGCGTCCCGAAGATCGCGAACACGGCGACCATGATGACCGCGGCACTGGTGACGACCCCGGCCGTGGTGACCACGCCGTGCCGGATCGCGTCCTTCGTCGCCAGACCCCGCAGCCGCGCCTCGCGGATGCGGGAGACCACGAACACGTGGTAGTCCATCGACAGGCCGAAAAGGATCACGAAGAGGAACAGCGGCAGCCAGGTGACGATCGCGCCGACGCCCTCCGCCCCCACCAGCGAGGCGCCCCAGCCGTGCTGGAAGACCGCGACCAGGATGCCGTAGGCCGCGCTCACCGACAGCAGGTTCAGCACGATCGACGTGATCGCGACGGTCAGCGAGCGGAACGACAGGAGCATCAGCGCGAAGGCGAAGACCACGACGAACGCGAAGACCGGGACGACGGCTCCCGCCAACTGGTCGTTGAAGTCCTTCGAACCCGCGACCTGCCCGGTGATCGGGGCCTCGACGCCGTCGACCTCGCCGAGCGTGGCGGGCCGCACGTCGTCGCGCAGCTTGTCCAGGCTCGCGCCCGCCTGGTCGAGGTCGGAGCCGCCGACCAGCGGGACGGACACGACGGCGAGGTTCTGCGCGTCGTGCAGCTCGATCTCCACCGGGCCGCGCGAGGCCCCCGAACTGACCGCCCGCTCACGGAAGTCGGCGAGCGCCGACCGCACCTCGGGCGCGTTGATGTCGTCCGCCTTCACGATCACCTGGGCCGGGTCCGAGCCGCCCGGGAAGGCCTCGTTGAGCCGGTTGTACGTCTGCACGATCGGCAGCGAGTCGCCGAACTCCTGCTCCAGAGTGAGGTTCTGGGTCTTCATGCCGACCGCGGGAGCCGCGATGGCCAGCAGCGCTCCGGTCGCCACCGCGACGGACACGACCGGCCTGGCGAGCACCCGCCGCAGGACGGCCGTCCAGAACCGGCTCTCCCCGTTGCCGCCCTGCCTGCGCCGGCTCAGGAACGGGACACGGCCCTTCTCCACGCGCTCGCCCAGCAGCGAGAGCAGCGCGGGCAGCACGGTCACGGACCCCACCATGGCCACGGCCACCACGATCAGCGAGGCCAGACCCATCGCCTCGAACTCGGCGAGCCCGGTGAACAGCATGCCCGCCATCGCCACGCACACCGTCACACCGGAGACCACGATCGCGCGGCCACTGGTCGCGGCGGCGATCCGCAGTGCCGTCTGCGCGTCCCGGCCCGCGGCGCGCTCCTCCCGCTCACGGCGCAGGTAGAACAGGCAGTAGTCGACGCCGACGGCCAGGCCGACGAGCAGCATCACGGAGTTCGCGGCGTCCGTCATCGGCACCAGGTGGCTGATCACCCCCATCAGGCCCATCGTCGCCATGATCGCGGTGAGCGCCAGTGCCACCGGCAGCAGCGCCGCCACCAGCGCGCCGAAGGCGATGAGCAGAATGCCGAAGGCCACCGGCACCGCTGAGTACTCGGCCTTCTCGAAGTCGTCCCCGAACGCGTCGTCGAACGTCTTCATCATGCTGGCGCCGCCGATCTCCTCGATCCGCAGCGACCCGTGGTCCTTCTGCACGCCCGCCACGGCCTTCAGCACCGGCTTGACCCGCTCACCGGCGGTGTCCGGCTCGCCGCGCATGTCGAACTGCACGAGCGCGCTGCGCCCGTCCTTCGAGATCGTCTTCGTGGTGTACGGCGAGGTCACGTGGGTGACGCGGCCGGTGCCCTCGACGGCCCGGACCACGGCCGTGACGGCGTCCCGGAACTCGGCGTCCGTGGCCTTGGGACCGGAGCCCCTGGCCTGGACCAGCACGGTCTCGCCGGCCGGTTCGTCGATGCCGGCGTCCTCGATGATCTTCGCGGCGGTGTGTGTCTCCCCCTTCAGCTGGTCACTGTCCTTGACGTCGACCCGGCCCGCCGCCGAACCGAGCCCCATCGCCAGGACGACGAACAGCACCCAGATCCCGACGGCAGCCCATCGGTGCCGGGCGCTCCAGCCGCCGGCCCGGGCGGCCAGGCCCCGCACCCGTGCTTCTCCGTTCCCCATGACGGGCTTCCCCCTCGTGATGCGGGCGCGGCCCCCTGCCGCCCCCTTACGTCTTGAAGGTATGAGCCGGATAAAGCCGGCACGTCGTGCTGCCCGGTGACGTCGACGGGCCGGACCTCATCCCCATGGCCCGCGCTCGCTCCCCACTGGGGAGGACCGGAAAGGACCGCGGTCCCTTACACCTATCGGTCTCCTCGGGTGTGTGGATCCTGAGCAGAAGGTTGTGCCCCGCGATGACCGGTGAGTAATTTACGGGGCTCGGGCAGTCGCCCACCGGCCGTCGTGCCCACCCCCACGGGGCACGACGGCCGCCTTAGGGTGAGCGGATGACGACGACGTACGCGGCACTGTTGCGCGGAATCAACGTGGGCGGCAGCAAGAAGGTCCCGATGGCGGACCTGCGCACCCTCTTGACGAGCCTCGGCCACGAGGACGTGACGACCTACCTCCAGAGCGGCCAGGCCGTGTTCGCCTCCGGCCACGGCGACGAGGAGTCGCTGGCCGCCGAGATCACGCACGCCGTCCAGAGGCACTTCGGTTTCGGCGTCGACGTGATCGTGCGCGACCACGCCTATCTGAGGGCGATCGCCGACGCCTGCCCGTTCCCGGCCGCCGACCTGGAGCCCAAGCAGCTCCACGTCACGTACTTCTCCGCCCCCGTGACCCCCGAGCGCTTCGCGGAGATCGACCAGGCCGCCTACCTCCCCGAGGAGTTCCGCCTCGGGGACCGCGCCCTGTACCTGTACGCCCCGAACGGTCTGGGCCGCTCCAAGCTGGCCGAACACCTCTCGAAGCCGCGCATCAACAAGGGGATCGTCGCCACGACCCGCAACTGGAACACCGTCGTCAAGCTGGTCGAGCTGACGGGTACCTGAGCCCGGCCCCCTGCCCCGGTGACAAGGCCGACGGCACCGCACGTTTGGCCGAATCGCCCCCGCACGGTCCGGGGCCTTGGCACGGTAGGACCATGACGAGCACCGAAGACCAGGCGACCCCATCCGGCCGTACGACGGCCGTCCAGGCCATGCGCGGCGCGGCGGCCCAGCTCGCCGAACTGCTCGGCACGACCCCCGACTCCGTCACCGCCGTCCGCCCGACGCCCGACGGCTGGACGGCCGACGTGGAGGTCGCGGAGCTGGAGCGGGTCCCCGACACCATGACCATCATGGCGACCTACCGGGTCACCCTCGACCCCGAGGGCCGGCTCCTGGGCTACGAGCGGATCCGCCGGTACGCCCGCGGCCAGCTCGACCGAGGCCGCTAGCGTCACGCTCATCGTGAGATCCCTCCGCGGGACCCGTTTCGGTGTGTGCGTGAACGCGCCCGCCGCCACCCCCGTACCTACGGGCGGCACGAGAACGAGTCTCGCGAGAGGAATCGCACCGTGACCGTCATGACACAGACCGGCGGGACGCAACCCGCCGCCACCTCCAGCGGGTCGGGGACCGGTGGCCTCTTCGACATCCTCGAACTGATCCTGGACCGCGGGCTCGTGATCGACGTGTTCGTCCGTGTCTCCCTGGTCGGCATCGAGATCCTCAAGATCGACGTACGGATCGTCATCGCCAGCGTCGACACCTATCTCCGCTTCGCCGAGGCCTGCAACCGCCTCGACCTGGAGTCCGGCCGCAAGGCCCCCGACAAGCTCACCGACATCGTCGGCAACCTCGTCGAGAGCGGCGCCCGGGGCAGGACCGGCGGCGCGATCGGCGGCGCCATCGACGCGATCGGCGACATCTTCGACCGCGACGACAAGGACCGCCGGGAGGACGAGCGGTGAGCGGCGTCTACGTCTACGCCGTCACCCGCTCCGACCACCCCCTGCGGCTCGACGGCCTGCGTACCGTCGGCGGCGCCGACGGCCCCCCGCGCGTGGTCGTCCACGGCCCGCTCGCCGCCGTGGTCAGCGCCGCACCCCCCGATCTGCGGCCCAAACGGCGCGACCTCGCCGCCCACCAGGCACTCCAGGAACGGCTCATGGCCGACGGCTCGGTCCTGCCCATGCGGTTCGGCCTGCTCGCCCCCGACGACACCGCCGTCCGGACAGCCCTGGAACAGCAGGGCCAGGACTACGCCCGAAGGCTCGGCGAACTGCACGGCACCGCCGAGTTCAACCTCAAGGCCGCCCGCGACCAGGACGACCTGCTGCGCGAGGTGCTCGACGGGTCGGAGGAGGCCCGCCGGCTCAACCAGTGCACCCGCGACGGCACCGGCAGCTACGAGGACCGCCTCGCCCTCGGCGAACTGGTCGCCCGGCAGGTCGACGCCCGGCAGCGGCGGCAGGCCGAGGAGATCGTCGGACGGCTGTCCTCACTCGCCAGGGCCGGCGTCGTGGCGGACCCGTCCAAGGACGACTTCCTCAACGTGTCGTTCCTCGTCGAGCGGGCCCGCGCCGAGGAGTTCACCGCGGCCGGCCGGCGCCTGGCCCAGGACTACGGCGCCGCCTACGACTTCCGGCTGCGCGGCCCGCTGCCCCCGTACAGCTTCGCCGCCTGACATGGGCCTGCTCACCGGCATCCTCACCCTCCCGCTCGCGCCCCTGCGCACCACCCTCTGGGCCGCCGAGCAGCTCCAGGCCGCCGCCGAGGCGCAGTACTACGACCCGGCCCCCGTCCGGCAGGCCCTCGTCGACCTGGAACGGGCCCTGCTGGAGGGACGCCTCGACGAGGACGAGTACGACCGTCGCGAGGACGAACTGCTGGACCGACTCGACGAGATCGACGCCCGGAGACGAGCCCCGCGACCATGACCCATCCGGCCACCGGCGGACTCACCGGACCGCCCCGCCTTCCCTCCCCCTACGACCACGGGCCCGGCGCCCAGAGCGCCAACCTCGCCGACATCCTCGAACGCGTCCTCGACAAGGGCGTGGTCATCGCCGGCGACATCCGGATCAACCTGCTCGACATCGAACTGCTCACCATCAAGCTGCGCCTGCTCGTCGCTTCCGTCGACAAGGCGAAGGAGATGGGCATCGACTGGTGGGAACACGATCCCTCCCTCTCCTCCCGCGCCGCTCGCCCCGAGCGGTCCCTGGCCGACGAGAACGAACGGCTGCGCGCCGAGATCGCCGCCCTCAAGGCGGCCGACAGGAGGCCGGAGCCATGAGCGACCCGACCGACCCGAACGTCGTCTACGTCTACGCGGTCCTGCGCCGCACCCCCGAGGCCGGCGCGGCGGTGGCGCACGTGCGCGGCGTCGCCGGCGACCCGGTCCACCTGGTGGAGTCCGCCGATCCCACCTCCAGGCTGGCCTTCGCCGTCGGCCACGTCCCGGCCGCCGACTACGCCGGGAGACCCCTCGAGGCCCACCTCGACGACCTGGACTGGATGGAGTCCACGGTCCGCTCCCACCACGCCGTCGTCGCCGCTCTCGTCGCAAGCGGCGCCGCCGTCCTGCCCCTGCGTCTGGCCACCGTCTACCCCGACGAGGACCGCGCCCGGCACGCCCTCGACACCCGCCGCGCGTACTTCCTGTCCCTCCTGGACCGCCTCACGGGCCACGTCGAACTCGGTGTCAGGATCTATGCCACACCCGACATCACACCACCCGGGCCGGGCACCGACACCGGACGGGAAACGCCCACCGGCCTCGGCGTCGGCCGCGCCTACCTGTCGATCCGCCGCCGCAGACAACGCAGAAACGAGGAAGCCTGGCGTACGGTCGCCCAGGCCGCCGCACACCTCACGCAGACCGCCGGCGCCCTGGCCGTCGACCGTGTCGCACACACACCGGAACGCGGAAGCCTCGCCGGCCCGGCGCCCGGCACCAACGTCGGCAACGACGCCTACCTCGTCCCCGCCGACCGCGTCGACGCCTTCCGCACCGGCGTACTGGCGGCCGCCGAGGGCGTCCCCGGCCTCCGCGTCGAGGTCACCGGCCCCTGGGCCCCCTACTCCTTCGCACTCCAGCCGGAGCCGGAACCCGCCGCGTGACGGCCCGTCGGGGCCCCCGCCCTGACGGCCGGTTCCCTTTCAGGCGCTCACAGCCGCCAACGCCGGTACCCGAGCCGCCTCGTACCGCTCCAGCACCACCCGGGCCACCTCCGGCGCCGGACCCAGTACGTCCGCCAGGACGTCCGCCTCGGCCGCGCCCCGCGCGATGCGGTCCGGGAGGAAGCCGGGGGCGAGGACGTAGGGGGCGACCGCCACCCGGGCGCAGCCGAGGGCACGCAGTTCCCGGACGGCGTCCTCGGTGCGGGGGAGAGATGCGGAGGCGAACGCAGGCCGCACGGCGCACCAACCGGTGTGCCGCCACTCCCGCGCGATTTCTGCGATCACTGCGATCGCCTCCGGGTCGGTGGACCCCGCCGAGGCCAGCACGACCCCGGTCGAGGACTTGTCGGCGGGGGACAGACCCGCCTCGTACAGGCGTCGCTCCAGGGCGGACAGCAACAGCGGCGACGGGCCCAGGACCTCCGCCTGGCGGATCCGCAGCTGCGGGGGAGCGTCCGCCAGGACCGCCGGGATGTCCGCCTTCGCGTGGAACGCCCGGGTCAGCAGGAGGGGGAGGGCCACGACGTCACGGACGCCCTGGACCGCCAGGGACTCCAGCACCCCCTGCACCGAGGGCACGTTGAAGTCCAGGAAGCCCGTCTCCACGCGTACGTCGGGGCGCAGGGAGCGGACCCGGCGCACCAGGGCGTGCACCGTCGCGGCGTGCCGCGGGTCGCGGCTGCCGTGGGCGATGACGAGGAGAACGGGCTTGTTGATCACGGGGTCACTTCACCAGCAGGCCGCGGCTGCGCAGCACCCACCGCTCCAGCGGGCTGAAGATCAGCAGGTCGATCGCGATACCGACGACGAGGATGAGGAGGATGGCTTCGAAGACCATGGCCATGTCGCTGGCGTTGCGGCCGTTCTCCAGCAGTTGCCCGAGGCCGACGCCGAGGTCGGGGAAGGACGCGATGATCTCGGCGGCCATCAGGGAGCGCCAGGAGAAGGCCCAGCCCTGCTTCAGGCCCGCCACATAGCCGGGGAGCGCGGCCGGGAGCACGATGTGCCAGGTGCCCTTGAGGCCGGTCGCGCCGAGCGTGCGGCCCGCGCGCAGGAACAGCGGGGGCACCTGGTCGACGCCCGAGACGAGGCCGTTGGCGATCGACGGGACCGCGCCGAGCAGGATCACCGCGTACATCATCGAGTTGTTCAGGCCCAGCCAGATCACGGCCGGCGGCACCCAGGCGACCGAGGGCAGGGACTGCAGGCCGGACAGGATCGGGCCGAGGGCCGCGCGGATGAACTTCACGCGGGCCACCAGCAGACCCAGCGGGGTGCCGATGACCAGGGCGAAGCAGAAGCCGAGCAGACCGCGCGAGACGCTGGTCCAGATGTAGCCGAGCAGTTCGCCCTGGAGCCACGCCTGGTGGACGACGTCCCACACCGCCGACGGCGCGGGCAGCTTGGTCGGGTCGTCGACGACCTTGAAGGAGACCAGGGCCTGCCAGACCGCCAGGACGAGGGCGACGGCGAGGACGGGCGGCAGGATCTTCTCGGTGAAGGTCTGCCGGAACGGCTTGCGGCTGGTCTGCCGCGTCTCCAGCGCGTCGAGGCCCGCCTCCAGCCCGGCGAGGTCGTTGCCGTCCTTGTCGACGGTCGTCGTCGAGTCAGTGCTGGCCATGACGGCGGATCTCCCCACGCAGTTCTTCGGTGATCTCGACGGACAGCTCCGCCACGGCGGTGTCCTCGATGCGGCGCGGCTGCGGGATGTCCACCGTCCACTCGCGGGCGATCCGGCCCGGACGGGAGGACAGCAGCACCACACGCTGGGCGAGGCGGACCGCCTCGCGCACGTTGTGCGTGACGAACAGGACGGACACCTGCGTCTCGCGCCAGATACGGGTCAGCTCGTGGTGCAGCACGTCCCGCGTGATCGCGTCCAGCGCCGCGAACGGCTCGTCCATCAGCAGGAGCTTGCTCTCCTGGGCCAGCGCCCGGGCCAGGGCGACCCGCTGGCGCATACCGCCCGACAGCTCGTGCACCCGCTTGCCGTACGCGCCCTTGAGCCGGACGAGTTCGAGCAGCCGCTCCGCCCGCTCGCGGCGCTCCGTCTTCGGCACGCCGCTGAGCTTCAGGGCCAGTTCGATGTTCTTGCCCGCGGTCAGCCACGGGAACAGGGCGTGCTCCTGGAACATCAGGGCCGGGCGCCCGTCCGTGGTGATCTCGCCGGCGGAGGGCCGGTCCAGGCCCGCCACCAGGTTGAGCAGGGTGGATTTGCCGCAGCCCGAGGCCCCCAGGAGGGTGACGAACTCGCCGGGCGCGACATCGAGGGTGATGTCGTCCAGGACGAGCTGCTGCCCGGCGGGGCCCGCGAACGACTTCGAGACGTGCTCGATCCGGGCGGCGTGGGTGGCCGCCTGTGTGCCGTCGGCGGCCTTGGCGAGGGTCGTGGCCATGGTCGTCACCTCCTGGGACTCTTCGGGAACCGGGCTTACTTCGCGCCGAGACCGGCGTCGTCGACCGCGGGCTCGCCCTCAGCCTTGAGGACCTTGTTCAGCGGCGCGAGGTCGTAGATGCCCTTCAGATCGGGCTTCTGCAGCAGCCCCGCCTTCACGGCGTGCTCGGCCTCGGTGTTGAGGGTGGAGGCCAGCGGGTCGTCGGTGAACCGGATCGACTTCCACGCCGGGTCCAGCACGTCGGCCGGCAGCGCCTTGCCGGAGTCGGCCTCCAGTTGCTGGTTCGCCGCCGCCTTCGCCGCGTCCGGGTTGGCGTTGATCCACTTGTTGGTCTTGACCGAGCCCTTCAGCACGGCCTCGACGACCTTCGGGTGCTCCTTCAGGAACTGCTCGCGCACGATGATGTTCGTGATCACGAACTTCTTGTCCGGCCACAGCGACCCCTCGTCGAGGAGGACCTTGCCGCCCTCGGCGACCAGCTTCGACGCGGTCGGCTCCGGCACCCACGCACCGTCCAGCGAGCCGGACTTGTAGGCGTCCGGGGTGACCTTGTTGTCACTGCGCACGACCGTGACGTCGCCCTTGCCGCTCTGCGGGTCGATCTTCCAGCCCTGGTCGGCGGCCCAGTTGAGGAACGCCACGTCCTGGGTGTTGCCGAGCTGCGGGGTCGCGATCCGCTTGCCCTTGACGTCCTTCAGGGACTTGATCTTGTCCGGGTTGACCACGAGCTTCACGCCGCCGGACGCCGAACCGCCGATGATCCGCAGGTTCTTGCCCTGGGACTTGACGTAGCCGTTGATGGCGGGGGAGGGACCGATCCAGCCGATGTCGATGGAGCCGGAGTTGAGGGCCTCGATCTCGGAGGGCCCGGCGTTGAAGAGCGCGGGCTCGACCTTGGTGGCGCCGAGCGCCTTCTGGAAGAAGCCCTTCTGCATGCCCACCAGCGCGGTGCCGTGGGTGAGGTTGCCGAAGTAGCCGATCTTGACGGTGTCGAGACCGTCGATCTTCTTCGCCCCGGCGGCGACCTTGGCGGTGCCGTCGTCCTTCGCCTGGGAGCCGTAGCCGCAGGCGGCCAGCGTGAGCAGGGGCAGTGCGGCCAGGACCGCGAAGGATCGGCGCAGAGCGGATGATGCAGGCACGGGAGGGTTTCCTCTCGGAGGCCCGGCGGTCACGGTCTCTCAGGTCGTGGCCGGGAGGTCGGCAGGTTTCGTCTACGGCGGTGGGGGGTGAGGGCGCGCGAGCGGTGCGCGTACGTCAGCGCACACATCGCGCCACTCCGCCCTGCCCGCTGCCGAGAGCACCGCTGCCGACGCGGCCGCCCTCCTTCGCGAACATGGAGTAGAAGTCGGGGGAGTTCATGTCAGAAGTCCCACCCGTCGTCCTCGGAGGCGTCCTTGACCGGATCCGGGGCGGCGAAGGACTCGCCGACCATGCCCGCGGTCAGCGTCGTGCCGTCGTTCGGGTCGATCAGGATGAACGAGCCGGTGCGCCGCGAGTCGGCGTAGGAGTCGACCGGCAGCGGCTCGGCGGTACGGATCTTCACCCGGCCGATGTCGTTGGCGACGAGCTGTCCCGGGTGCGGGTGCAGGGACAGGTCGGCGAGCGTGAGGCGGGAGGGGATGTCCTTGACGATCGCCTTGACCGTGCGGGTGCCGTGCTTGAGCAGCACCCGGTGGCCGACGGTCAGGGGTGCGTCGGCGACGTGGCAGACGGTGGCCTCGACGTCCTGCGTGGTCGCGGGCGCGTCCTTGGTGGGCACGATCAGGTCGCCGCGCGAAATGTCGATGTCGTCCTGAAGCAGGAGGGTCACCGACTGCGTCGTCCAGGCCACCTCGACCGGATCGCCCAGCAGATCGATACCCGTGATCTTCGAGGTGCGGCCCGACGGCAGCACCGTCACCTCCTCCCCGACGTGGAAGGAACCGGCAGCGATCTGCCCGGCGTAGCCCCGGTAGTCGGGGTGGTCCGCGCTCTGCGGCCGGATCACGTACTGCACCGGCAGCCGGGCGTGGCAGTGGCTCAGGTCGTGCGCGACCGGGACCGTCTCCAGGTGCTCCAGCACCGTCGGCCCGCCGTACCAGTCCATGTTCGCCGAGGGGTCCACGACGTTGTCGCCGACGAGGGCGGAGATCGGGATCGCGGTGACCTCGGGCACGCCCAGCTCGGTCGCGTACGCCGTGAACTCCTCGGCGATCGCGGCGAACACCGTCTCGTCGTAGCCGACCAGGTCCATCTTGTTGACGGCGAGGACCGCGTGCGGCACCCGCAGCAGCGCGGCGATCGCGGCATGCCGGCGGGTCTGCTCCACCACGCCGTTGCGGGCGTCGACCAGGATCACCGTCAGCTCGGCGGTGGAGGCGCCGGTGACCATGTTGCGGGTGTACTGCACATGACCGGGGGTGTCGGCCAGGATGAACCGGCGCCGGGGCGTGGCGAAGTAGCGGTAGGCCACATCGATGGTGATGCCCTGCTCGCGCTCGGCCCGCAGACCGTCGGTCAGCAGCGCCAGGTCCGGCGCCTCCTGGCCCCGGCTGGCGGACGCGCGCTCGACGGCCTCCAGCTGGTCGGTCAGGACGGACTTGGAGTCGTGCAGGAGCCGCCCGACGAGGGTGGACTTGCCGTCGTCGACGGAACCGGCGGTGGCGAACCGCAGCAGCGTGGTCGCCGAGAGCTCCTCGGTCGTGATCGTGCTCATCTCTAGAAGTACCCCTCGCGCTTGCGGTCTTCCATCGCCGCTTCGGACATCTTGTCGTCGGCGCGGGTGGCGCCCCGCTCGGTCAGCCGGGACGCGGCGATCTCCACGATCACCTTCTCGATCGTGTCGGCGTCGGAGTCGACGGCGCCGGTGCAGGACATGTCACCGACCGTGCGGTAGCGCACCAGGCGCTTCTCCACCGTCTCGCCGTCCTTCGGCCCGCCCCACTCACCGGCCGTCAGCCACATGCCGCTGCGCCGGAACACCTCACGCTCGTGCGCGTAGTAGATCTCCGGCAGTTCGATGCCCTCACGGGCGATGTACTGCCACACGTCCAGCTCGGTCCAGTTCGACAGCGGGAACACGCGGACGTGCTCGCCCGGGGCGTGCCGGCCGTTGTAGAGGTTCCACAGCTCGGGGCGCTGGCGGCGCGGGTCCCACTGGGAGAACTCGTCGCGCAGGGAGAACACCCGCTCCTTGGCCCGGGCCTTCTCCTCGTCGCGGCGGCCGCCGCCGAAGACCGCGTCGAACTTCTCCTGCTGGATCTTCTCCGTCAGGGGCAGCGTCTGCAGCGGGTTACGGGTGCCGTCCGGGCGCTCCTTGAGCACACCCCGGTCGATGTAGTCCTGCACCGAGGCGACATGCAGCCGCAGCCCGTGCCGGGCGACCGTGCGGTCCCGGTAGTCGAGGACCTCGGGGAAGTTGTGCCCGGTGTCCACGTGCAGCAGCGAGAACGGCACCGACGCCGGGCGGAACGCCTTCAGCGCCAGATGCAGCATGACGATCGAGTCCTTGCCGCCGGAGAAGAGAATCACCGGCCGCTCGAACTCACCCGCCACCTCACGGAAGATGTGCACCGCCTCCGACTCGAGAGAGTCGAGGTGGGAGAGCGCGTACGGGCTGTCGGTCTCCTCGGAAACCGTCGCGGCGGTCGTCATGCCAGTCCCCTTTCGCTCAGCAGGGCGTACACGGACGCCGCGGACTCCTGCACGGTCTGGTTCTGCGACTCGATGCGCAGATCGGGCGACTCGGGTGCCTCGTACGGGTCGTCGACCCCGGTGAGCCCCTTGAGCTCGCCCGCGGCCTGCTTGGCGTACAGGCCCTTCACGTCCCGCTCGCTGCACACCTCCACCGGAGTCGCCACGTGGATCTCCACGTACGCGGTGCCGTTCGTCTGGTGCCGCTTGCGCACCGCCTCGCGGCTGTCCTGGTACGGCGCGATGACCGGGACGAGGGCGAGCACGCCGTTGCGGGCGAGCAGTTCGGCGACGAAGCCGATGCGCTGCACGTTGGTGTGCCGGTCCTCGCGGCTGAAGCCGAGGCCCGCCGAGATGAACTCGCGGATCTCGTCGCCGTCGAGCACCTCGACGCGGTGGCCCTCGGCGCGGAGCCGGCCGGCCAGCTCGTGGGCGATGGTGGTCTTGCCGGCACTCGGCAGACCCGTGAGCCAGACGGTGGCTCCGGTCGTCACGTCGGTCTCCTGAATCGTCTGAGTCTGAGTCGTCTGAGGCGTCTGAGCCTGAGGCGCGGTCATCCGTGCAGCCCGCACTCGGTCTTGCTGCGGCCCGCCCAGCGGCCGGCGCGCGCGTCCTCGCCTTCCAGGACTCGGCGGGTGCAGGGGGCGCAGCCGACGGAGGCGTAGCCGTCCATCAGCAGCGGGTTCGTCAGGACGCCGTGCTCCGTGACGTACGCGTCGACGTCGTCCTGGGTCCAGCGGGCGATCGGGGAGATCTTGACCTTCTGGCGCTTCTCGTCCCAGCCGACGACCGGGGTGTTCGCCCGGGTCGGGGACTCGTCGCGGCGCAGACCGGTCGCCCAGGCCTGGTAGTTCTTCAGGCCTCGCTCCAGAGGCTCCACCTTGCGCATGGCGCAGCACAGGTCGGGGTTGCGGTCGTGCAGCCTGGGGCCGTACTCCGCGTCCTGCTCGGCGACCGTCTGGCGGGGCGTGAGCGTGATGACGTTGACGTCCATCACGGCGTCGACCGCGTCACGGGTGCCGATGGTCTCCTCGAAGTGGTAGCCGGTGTCGAGGAAGACGACGTCGACGCCGGGCATCGCCCGGGAGGCGAGGTGGGCGACGACCGCGTCCTCCATCGAGGAGGTCACGCAGAAGCGCTTGCCGAACGTCTCGGCCGCCCACTGGAGGATCTCCAGCGCGGAGGCGTCCTCGAGGTCGCGGCCCGCCTGCTCGGCGAGCGCCTTGAGCTCCTCTGCCGTGCGCTCTTCCTGAACCGTGGTCATATCTGTGCCCCTCCGGTGTCGGATCGCTTCAGCCCCTGGGCGAGCAGCCCGAGGAACTTCAGCTGGAATGCTCGGTTGCACGCCGCGCATTCCCACGCGCCGTGTCCGGCCTCGCTCGGACGCAGGTCCTCGTCGCCGCAGTAGGGGCAGTAGAAGGGGGCCGCTCGTTCGCTCACGACAGGGCCTCCTCGCTGGCCCGGGCCGCCCAGGCGGCGAACCGCTCGCCGTCCTCGCGCTCCGCCTGGAAGCGCTTCAGGACGCGCTCGATGTACTCGGGCAGCTCGTCGGAGGTGACCTTCAGGCCGCGCACCTTGCGGCCGAACCCGGCCTCCAGGCCCAGGGCGCCGCCCAGGTGCACCTGGTAGCCCTCGACCTGCTCGCCCTGGTCGTTGACGACGAGCTGGCCCTTGAGACCGATGTCCGCCACCTGGATACGGGCGCAGGCGTTCGGGCAACCGTTGAGGTTGATGGTGATCGGCTCGTCGAACTCCGGCAGACGGCGCTCCAGCTCGTCGATGAGCTGCGAGCCGCGCTGCTTGGTCTCGACGATGGCCAGCTTGCAGAACTCGATGCCGGTGCAGGCCATGGTGCCGCGCCGGAACGTGGACGGCCGGGCGGTCAGGTCGAGCGCCTCCAGGCCCTCGACGAGCGACTCGACCTTGTCCTCCTCGACGTCGAGGACGATCATCTTCTGCTCGACGGTGGTGCGCACCCGGCCGGAGCCGTGGGCCTCCGCGAGGTCGGCGATCTTCGTGAGCGTCGCGCCGTCGACGCGTCCCACGCGCGGGGCGAAGCCGACGTAGAAGCGGCCGTCCTTCTGGCGGTGCACGCCGATGTGGTCGCGCCACTGCTGGACCGGCTGCTCGGGGGCCGGGCCGTCGACCAGCTTGCGCTGCAGGTACTCGTCCTCCAGGACCTGCCGGAACTTCTCCGCGCCCCAGTCGGCGACGAGGAACTTCAGCCGGGCGCGGTTGCGCAGTCGGCGGTAGCCGTAGTCACGGAAGATCGAGATGACGCCCTCGTAGACGTCCGGGACCTCGTCGATCGGCACCCAGGCGCCCAGCCGCACGCCCAGCTTGGGGTTGGTGGACAGGCCGCCGCCGACCCACACGTCGAAGCCCGGGCCGTGCTCGGGGTGCACGACGCCGACGAACGCGACGTCGTTGATCTCGTGCACCACGTCCAGCAGCGGCGAGCCCGAGATCGCGGTCTTGAACTTCCGCGGGAGGTTCGAGTACGCCTTGTTGTTCAGGACGCGGCGCTTCATCTCCTCCAGCGCCGGCGTGGCGTCGATGATCTCGTCCGCCGCGATACCGGCGACGGGCGAGCCGATCATCACGCGCGGGGTGTCGCCGCAGGCGGTGACCGTGGACAGGCCGACGCCCTCCAGCCGGTTCCAGATCTCGGGCACGTCCTCGATCCGGATCCAGTGGTACTGCACGTTCTGCCGGTCGGTGATGTCGGCCGTGCCGCGCGCGAACTCCTGCGAGATCTCGCCGATGACCCTGAGCTGCCGGGTGGTCAGCGCCCCGCCGTCGATGCGGACGCGCAGCATGAAGTACTCGTCGTCCAGCTCCTCCGGCTCCAGAACCGCCGTCTTGCCGCCGTCGATCCCGGGACGGCGCTGGGTGTACAGGCCCCACCAGCGCATCCGGCCGCGCAGGTCGTTCGGGTCGATCGAGTCGAAGCCCCGCTTGGAGTAGATCGTCTCAATGCGTGTCCGCACATTGAGACCGTCGTCGTCCTTCTTGAACTGCTCGTTGCCGTTGAGCGGGGTGTGGTGCCCCGCGGCCCACTGACCCTCACCGCGGTGACGGCTCACCTTGCGGCGGGGAGTCGCGGCGGCAGGGTTCTGCGGGGTGGCGGCCATGGTTGATACGTCCTTCGGGACAGGCGGGAAAGCGGCTCTGACCTGCGCGTGCGGGCGCGCATGGGCATAGGGCGCGTCGTTGCGCGGGGTGGAGACGAGGAAGGGATGTCGGGCGGTGCGTGAGTGCTCTCAGCGCGCCGGACAGATGGCGCTGGACATGCGGCCGAGGTCGACGTGGCGTCGACTCACCAAGGCAATCCCAGTTCCAGGCATGACGGAAGCGTGTCACGGCGATCTGGACACAGTCCAGCTTCGTCCGAGATTCGGACACTCAGGTCTCGACATGTGAGACGTGCGTGTCCTTGGTCACATCGGGCCGTCCCCGGGTGTCCGACCAGGTCAGACGGGGAACGCTCCAGGCCACGGGCCTGGAGCGGTGACGTCCGGTTCCTCCTCGACCTTGGTGTCGAACAGCTTGAAGCCGCGGCGCCGGTAGTTGTCCATCGCGTGCTCGCCGTCCTTGCTGCACGTGTGCAGCCAGACCCGCTTCGTCGGCGTCAGTCCCGCCCACCGGTCCGCGAGGTCCCAGGCCCGGGCCGCGCCGTACGACAGCAGGTGCCCGCCGATGCGCCGGCCGCGGAAAGCGGGGAGCAGGCCGAAGTAGACGATCTCCACGACCGCGTCGTCCTGCGCCTCCAGCTCCACGTACCCCGCGGGCGTGCCCCGGTCGTACGCCACCCACGTCTCCACGCCGGGCCGCTCCAGGTGCTCCAGCCACCGCGCGTACGACCAGCTCAGCCGGTCCGTCCAGAGGATGTCGCCGCCGACCGAGGCGTACAGGTACCGGCTGAACTCGGGCGAGGGCACCTCGGAGCGGACGACCCGGACGTCCCCGTCCGGCGCGGCGGCCGGCAGCAGGTCGGTCGGGGCGGTCTGCTCCAGGGACCAGGTGGTCACGGCGATGGTGGTCATGCGGGCCAGAAAATCATCTGACCCACTGGTCTGTCGATCGTGGCCCGCTGGTCGGTCGGTCGCGGCCTACCGGTCCGCCGACCGCTCCAGCGCCCGGTCCACCGACGCCAGAGGCAGCGCGAACAGCATCCGCCCCGACGGGGACCAGAGCTCACCGGTCTCCTCCCAGTAGGACAGCGAACCCGACCGGCCGCTCCAGCAGTGGCGCGTCTCGTCCGTCGCGCACTCAGCCGCCCGCGCGCCCTGCGCGTCCTGGCGCCACAGCGTCCCGTGCCCGCCGGACGTACCCGCCGCGCGGTCGAGGTACCAGCCCGAGCGGTACGACAGCACGCCGCGCACATCGGCCGCCTTCGTCTCGTACGCCTCCACCGGATCCGCGTGCCCCGAGGAGTCCGTGGCGAGCAGGCCCGAGCGGGCCGGGTCCCGGCTCAGCGCGTAGCGCCACAGCCGGGTGCGCCGGTCGCCGTCCGCGGGCACCCACTCGCTCGCCACCAGACTGTCGGGGGAGGTGCTGCGATCGAGGGAGACGGCGGCCGGGTGCGGCAGGTCGTCCCCGCCGGGCAGGGTGTACGAGGCGACCGCGGGCAGCACGTACCGGTAGCCGTACGCCGACCAGCCGCCCCGCACCCGGCCGACCGCGTCGGAGTCGACCGTGGCGCGCTGGATGCGGTCCATGTCGTACACGTACAGCGCGTCCCGGTCGCCCTCGCGGGTCGTCACCAGCAGCTTGTCCTGGTACCAGACCATGCCGGACAGCGGGGAGACGAGCCCCCGGTAGTCCCGCCCGCCGTCCACCGGGACGGCCAGCAGCGCCCAGGTGTAGCGGAGCCGGTCGGGGTCGTTCGCGTCGACGAAGGCGACCCTGGCCAGTCCCCGCTCGGGGCCCGGGCCGTCCAGGGAGCCGCCCCCGGCACCGCCGCGGGTCCAGCCGGAGAGGATCACGCGGTGGTGACCCCAGCGGCCGTCGTCGTCCGCGTCGCCCGAGGTGGTGACCGCGCCGGGCCGCCACGCGCGCGTACTGCTTCGGCGGCGCCGACACCCGGGGCTGGCGGCCCGGCGCGGTCACC
>NZ_MUKA01000039.1 GCF_002150735.1 Streptomyces africanus | reverse complement strand
TCGATGCCGTCGGCGCGGACCTTCTCGTACAGGTACGACATGTAGGCGCGCCCGGTCGGCTCGTCGACGTGCGCGTCGTACTCGTTCTCGATCTGGTACAGCAGCACCGTGCCCGTGCCCCGGGTGAACAGGCGCTTCGCGACGATGGCGTTGACGGCGGTCAGCCACTCGTCGACGTACCGCAGATACGCCGGGTCGGAGGTGCGGGCCCTGCCCTCGGTCGCGGTCAGCCAGCCGGGGAAGCCGCCGGCGTCGACCTCGGCGTTGATGTACGGGCCGGGCCGCACGATCACGTACAGACCGGTCTCGGCGGCCATGCGCAGGAACAGGTCGAGGTCGCGCACACCGGTGAAGTCGTACCGGCCGGGAGCGGGGGAGTGGTGGTTCCAGGCGACGTACACGCTGACGGCGTTGTAGCCGTGGGCACGCATCTTCTCCAGCATGTCCCGCCACAGGGACGGGCTCGGCAGCCGGAAGGGGTGCAGCTCGCCCGACCAGAGGACGAGGCGCCGGCCGTCGACCAGCAGCGAGTACCGGTCGAAGCCGACCTCGTGCCGCCTGCCGTCCGCGCTCGGCACCGGTGGCGGCGGGCCCGTGCGCACGGTCCGTGCCGGGTTGGCGGAGGTCGGCGACCCGCTGCCGGTCAGCGCGAAGCCGAGCGCCGCCGTGCCGGCGAGAGCGTGGAAGGTACGCCTGCTGAGCTCCAAGGGAGCGCCTCCTGTTGTGCTGCCGTGCCGTACGTGGTGCTGGTGGGTCATTGTCTACGGGACCGCGACAATGGTCGTATGAGGATCTCGGCACGTGCGGACTACGCGGTACGAGCGGTCGTGGAACTGGCCGTCCGGCAGGGCGAAGGGCCGGTCAAGGCGGAGGCCGTCGCCACCGCGCAGGACATCCCCCACAAGTTCCTGGAGGGGATCCTCGGCGATCTGCGGCGCGGCGGTGTCGTCGACAGCCGGCGCGGCGGGGGCGGCGGCTACCGGCTGGCCCGGGAGGCGGGGGAGATCACGGTCGCGGACGTGATCCGGGCCGTGGACGGACCGATCGTCTCGGTGCGCGGCGAGCGCCCGACCGGCCTCGCCTACTCCGGCACGGCCGAGCCGCTGCTGCCGCTGTGGATCGCCCTGCGGGCCAATGTGCGCAGGATCCTGGAGGGCGTGACGATCGCCGACCTCGCGGCAGGGGCGCTGCCCGAGCCGGTGGAGCGGCTGGCGGCGGAACCGGCGGCCTGGGAGAACCCGTGACGGGCCGCGTCCGCGGGGGAGCCGGTGGGTGATCCTCATCGCGTCCTCGGGGGGTCCTGGGGCTGACGCACTGCTAACGCACCTTATGCGCCTGCCGGCATCCCGGGTGAATTCTTGCCACTGTGAATGGCCGGAGACCGCCCTGGCCGACCCCCTCCGTCCTGCGTACGATGCGACCGCTCCCGGCCTTCACAGCTCCTTCATGGAATGGTCACAGACCGGGTGTGCATGAGCTGTCGCTTTGACATGCCCATGCCTCTTTCGTGTTCCACCCCCCACGAACGGATGGGAGAACCATGGCCGGTGGCCTGCTCCTGAGCGGCGCGATAGCCGCGCTCCTCACCAGCGCACTCCCCGCACAATCCCCGTCCCCCGGGTTCGTCGACCCGCCCCCGGACAAGATCGTCATCAAGGTCGCCACGGTGAACGGCTCCGGATGCCCGCAGGGCACGGCGGCGGTCGCCGTCTCCGAGGACAACACGGCGTTCACGGTGACCTACAGCGACTACCTCGCCCAGGCCGGCGGAGGCTCCGACCCGACCGCCTTCCGCAGGAACTGCCAGCTCAGCCTGATCGTCCACGTGCCCCAGGGCTTCACGTACGCCATCGCCAGCGCCGACTACCGGGGCTTCGCCTCACTCCAGCGCGGCGCGAGCGCCTCCCAGCGAGCCTCGTACTACTTCCAGGGCTCGCCCAGCACGGTGGCCAGGAACCATCCCTTCAGCGGCCCCTACAACGACAACTGGCAGGCCACCGACGAGACGGACTGGGCCCAACTGGTCTACGCGCCCTGCGGAGTCCAGCGCAACTTCAACATCAACACCGAACTCCGGGTCAACGCCGGCACCCAGTCGGCCGACAAGGTCAGCTTCATGACGATGGACTCCACGGACGGGGACATCAGCACGGTGTACCACATGGCGTGGAAGGAGTGTCCGGAGTCCTGACGGGGTGAGGGGCGGCCCACCGGGGCGTCGGGCCGGGTGGGCCGCCCGGATCAGGCGCTGGTCAGGCGCTGGTCAGCTGCCGGGCGAAGCGGCGAACGGCATCGCTGAAGGCGTCGGGATCGTCGAAGTTCGCCAGATGCCCGGCTCTCGGGACCAACTCGACGCGGGCGCGCGGATGCGCACGGGCGAACTCGGCCTCGCCGGACCGGAAGACGCTGTCCTTCTCGCCGTTCAGGATGAGCACCGGAGCCGCCACCCGACGCATCGCGCCCGCGTCGAAACGTCCCAGCACCTCGCCCCAGGCGGCGGGCAGAGCATGGAAGGCGTAACCGGACCGGATCGTGGCCCCGACCACCTCGTCCGGATACATCCTGCGCAGCAACCGGTCGTTCCACCGGGCCAGCCGATCCGCCGGCAGTCGCGGAACGAGCCCGGCGACCCACCGGTACGGCACCGCCCACGCCCCGCGAGTCGAGGCACTGGCCCCCGCGAGCACCAGCCCGCGCAACCGCTCCGGGCGAAGCCGCGCGAACTCCAGTGAGGCGTACCCCCCGAGCGAGTGCCCCACCACCAGGGCAGGCCCGCACCCGAGCGACTCCACGGCACCGGCGATGACCTCCACGGCCGCCTTCAGGCTCCAGGCCTCGGCGGAACGGGACCCGTGCCCCGGCAGATCGACAGCGGCGACGGGGAACTCGTCCCGCAGCGCGGCGAGCTGCGGACTCCACTGCCCGGCGCTGAACCGTGTCCCGTGTACGAAGACGATGGGTGGTCCCTCAACTGCCGTCATGATCCCCCCGAATCGAACCGACCTCCGCTGCCTGACCGACCTTACGCCGACACCCGCTGCCGAAAGCCGCTTGAGCCGCTGCCCTGCCATGGGCAAGGGTCTCTGCTCATGGAGTTCTTCTGTTTCCACCGTGATCGCCCCGGCTCGCTGCCGCTGCGCGAAGAGCTGCTGGAGCGGCACTGGTCCTACATGGACCAGTACGCGACCGAGATGATCGCCCGGGGTCCGACGTTCACCAGTGACGGCGAAACCCTCACCGGCAGTGTCCACATCCTCGACCTGCCGGACCCCGCCGCCGCCCGCGCCTTCGCCTTCGACGAGCCCGGCTACCAGGCCGGCGCGTACCGGGACGTGATGCTGCGCCGCTGGCGCAACGTCCTGGGCCGCACCATGTGGGACTTCCCCGGGGGCCCGACGACCGGCAACCGCTACCTCGTACTCGGACTGGGCGGCCCGGACCCGGCGGCGGCCGACCTCGACGCACCGCCCGGCTCGGACGACCTGATCGCCTACGGCCCCCTGCTGTCCGACGACGGCTCCGCCTGGCTGGGCACGGCGGCGCTGGTCCGGGCCCCGGACGGGGAGACGGCACACGGTGCCCTGACGCGGGGGCGGTACGCCGAGGTCGAGGTGCATGCGTGGGAGTTCGGCGGGCGGCGGTGACGGGCGCCGTCGTCAGCCTTGTTCCACGCCCAGCGTCAGCGTGCCCGCATAGCCGGACGATGCCGTGCTGCCCAGGGGGGTGAGCGCGAGGAGGCCTGATGCCGCGCCCCCGTCGTCGTAGATCGAGTCCTGGGCGAGGGTGGTCCGGCGGACCGTGTTGACGGCGTACTGGGGGAGCGACGCGACCCTCCTCGTGATCGTCTCGTTGAAGAAGAGCTGGCCGGTGTGGAGTTCCCGACCGCCGGTGAAGGAGCCGTCGGGGGCCAGGGTCACGTCCGTGTGGACCTTGATGTGGATGTGGACACAGCGGCCCTGGTACCAGCCGGGGTAGACCGAGGTGATCTTCGCGATGCCGTCGGAGCCGGTGAGGACGCCGCCGCGCAGGAACGTGCCGTTGTCGGGCTCGTCGTGGCCGTTGTCGCCCACGAAGCCGGAGTACTCGCCGAGCGCGTCGGCGTGCCAGATCTCGACCAGGGCGTTCTCGAGCGGTGCGCAGGTGTCGTCGTCGACGACCGTGAGCGTCAGCTTCAGGGGGATGCCGGTCTTGTCCTCGCTGATGTCGGAGCGGACGTACTGTCCGTCGAGGTAGTAGGGGCCTTCGGTCATCTCCTTCGTGAGCGTGCAGACGGCTGCGGCGGCCACGGGGGCGGTGGTGCCGGCGTCCGTCCTGGCAGCGGCGCCGACCGCCAGGGTGGCGGCGGTGGCGCCGGTCGCCATCAGGAGGGCACGGCGTCCGACGGGGGCGTTCGCTGCTGAGGCGGTGCTCTTCTTGTCTGTCATGAGCACGGCAGATTAGGAGGGGTTGCTGTCAGTGGCCTGTGCGTTCGGCAAAGTGATGCGCCGTCAAGTGCCTTGCAGGTCAGGTCGCGTAGAGCGCGAGCTGCTCCCGGTCCATCGTGGTTGTTGCTGCGCGGACCATTGACGCGCAAGAGGTTCGATTCTACGGTCCGTTCGAACTTGCGATCGCTGTTCGAAATGTCGGTCAGTGTCACCCCCACCGCAAGGAGGACCGTATGAGCCGCTCCATCCTGCGCAGGAGAACCGCCCTGCTCGCTCTCCCCACCGCAGCCCTGCTCGCCCTGATGCCGAGCGCGGCGTCCGCGTACCCCAACCCCGGCCGGGTCACCGGCGACGTCGTCACTCACGACCCGTCGATGGTCCGCACCTCGTCCGGTCAGTACCTGCTCTACGCGACCGGCGGCGGCATCGCCAGCAAGACGTCCAGTGACCGTACGGCCTTCCGCAACGGCAGCGACGCGTTCTCCAGTCGGCCCGGCTGGTGGCGGAACTACTCCTCCGTGCCGGAGGCCTGGGCGCCGGACATCTCGTACCAGGGCGGCAAGTACCTGATGTACTACTCCGTCTCGAAGTTCGGCTCGAACACCTCCGCCATCGGTCTCGCGACCTCCAGCACCGGCCAGCCGGGCAGCTGGACCGACCAGGGCACCGTCTACACGTCGAACTCCGCGAGCGACTTCAACGCCATCGACCCGAACCTCTTCGTGAACGACGACGGCAAGTGGTGGCTGTCCTTCGGCAGCTGGTGGACCGGGATCAAGATGATCCAGATCAACCCGGCCACCGGGAAACAGCTCTCCTCCAACACCACCCGCTACTCCCTCGCCTCCCGTCCCACCGGGACCAAGGCCGTCGAGGCGCCCTTCATCGTCAAACGGGGCGGGTACTACTACCTCTTCGCCTCCTACGACACCTGCTGCAACGGCACCAGTTCGACGTACAAGGTGAAGGTCGGGCGTGCCTCCAGCGTCACCGGGCCGTACCGCGACAAGAACGGCGTCGACCTGATGAACAACGGCGGCACGCCCGTCCTGGAGTCGCACGGCAACGTCATCGGCCCGGGCGGCCAGTCGATCCTCAAGGACGCCGACGGCGACCTGATCGTCTACCACTACTACGACGGCAATGCGGGCGGCACGCCCAAGCTCGGCATCAACCTCCTGAACTGGAGCAGCGGATGGCCCGTCGCCTACTGACCCTGCTGGCCGTCCTGCTGCTCGCCCTCACCCTCGGCCAGCCCACCGCGAGCGCCGCCTCGTTCGCCAACCCGGTCAAGTCCGTCAAGGGCGCCGACCCCTGGATCTCCTACCACGACGGCAACTACTACCTGGTGACGACCAGTTGGACCGACGTCATCACCATCCGCAAGTCCGCCACCCTCGCCGGGCTCGCCACCGCGCCCAGCGTGCAGGTGTGGAAGGGCGACGCCGCCTCCCGGTGCTGCAACATCTGGGCACCCGAGCTGCACTTCGTGGGCGGCCGCTGGTACCTGTACTACGTCGCCGGGCAGAACGTGTCCGACTACAACCCGACGCAGCGCAGCCATGTGCTGGAGAGCTCCGGGTCCGACCCCATGGGCCCCTACACCTACAAGGGGCAGCTCAACTCGGCCTGGATGCTGGACCCGAGCCTGATGAACGTGGGCGGCCGGCTGTACATGCTGGGCAGTGCGATCACCACGGGCGGGACGCAGAACCTCGTCATCGCGCCGATGTCCAACCCGTACACCGTCAGCGGTTCCTACGCGACGATCTCGACACCTACGTACGCCTGGGAGCGGCAGGGCGGCACCGTCAACGAGGGCGCGGAGGTGCTGCAACGCGGCGGCCGGACCTTCCTGGTCTACTCCGCGAGCGGCTGCTGGACGCCCGACTACAAACTCGGGCAACTGGAACTCACCGGCTCCAACCCGCTGTCCGCCTCCTCCTGGACGAAGAAGTCCACACCCGTCTTCCAGCGCAGTGACGCGAACGGGGTGTACGGGCCCGGCCACAACGGCTTCTTCACCTCACCCGACGGGCGCGAGAACTGGATCGTCTACCACGCCAACGACTCCGCCTCCGACGGCTGCGACAACGGCCGTACCACCCGGGCCCAGAAGTTCACCTGGAACTCCGACGGCACCCCGAACTTCGGCACGCCCGTCCGGCTCGGGGCGTCCCAGCCCGGGCCGTCCGGCGAACCGGCGTCCGCCGCCACGACCTACACCGTCTCCAACCGCAACAGCGGCAAGTGCCTGGACGTCGCCGGCAGTTCGCCGGCCGACGGAGCCAACGTCGTGCAGTACACCTGCAACGGCGGAACCAACCAGCGCTGGCGCTTGGAGGACCTGGGCGACGACACCCACCGACTGGTGAACGCCGCCACCGGCAAGGTCCTCGACACGGCCGACTGCTCGACCGCCGACGGCGCGGACCTACGCCAGTGGTCCTGGCTGAACAACACCTGCCAGCGCTTCCAGTTCATCGCCACGGACGGCGGCTACGTCCGCATCACCAACAAGGCCACGGGCAAAGTGGCCGATGTCGCCAACTGCTCGACAGCGGACAGCGCGGACGTACGCCAGTGGTCATGGCTCAACAACAACTGCCAGCAGTGGAAATTGACAGCGGTGTAGGTTCCCCAGGGGCGCGGGGAACTG
>NZ_MUKA01000326.1 GCF_002150735.1 Streptomyces africanus | reverse complement strand
TGTGAATGAACGGGCGGGGCCTCGCGTCACGGCTCCAGGACCACCTTTCCGATCGTCCCCCGGTTCTCCAGCGCCCGGTGCGCGGCCGCGGCCTCGCGGAGCGGGAAGCGTTGCACGGCGGGGGCCAGACGTCCGGCGGCGGCCTCGGTGAGGGCGCGCAGTTCGAGGGTGCGCACGGGGTCGGGGCCACCGGCCTTCCGGAGCATCACGGGGCCGAGGACCTGCTCGGAGACGCCCTCGACGAGGTAGGGGCCGCCGTCGTGGATGCCGTCCGCGGACCAGCCGAAGACGATGTGCTTGCCGCCGGGGCCGAGCAGGGCGACGGCCTCGCGGGCCACATCGCCCCCGACGCCGTCGAACACGACGGTCGCGGCCCGGCCTCCGAGGTGCGCACGGACCTTCGCGGGCCAGGCCGGGTCCTTGTAGTCGACGGCGAGATCGGCGCCGCCCGCCTGCACGCGGGCGACCTTCTCCGGCCCGCCCGCGAGGCCGACGACCGTGGCGCCGGCGTTCTTGGCGTACTGCACGAGGAGCGTGCCGATGCCGCCGGCCGCCGCCGGGACGACGGCCACCGAGTCGGGGCCCAGCTCGGTGAACTGCAGGATCCCCATCGTCGTACGGCCCGTGCCGATCATGGCGACGGCCTCGGCGAAGTCCAGGTTCTCCGGGATCTCGTGCAGGCGCCCGGCCTCGGTGACGGCCAGTTCGGCATAGCCTCCGGGGACGAAGCCGAGGTGGGCGACGACCCGCTTGCCGAGCCACAGGCCCGCGACGCCCTCGCCCAGGGACTCGACGACACCGGCGACCTCGCGGCCGGGGACGGTGGGCAGGGGCGTCGGCTCGGGCGCCGGGCCCTGGCCGCCCTCGCGCAGGGCGGTGTCGAGGAGGTGGACGCCCGCCGCCCGTACGGCGACACGGACCTGGCCGGGGCCCGGCCGCGGGTCCTCGACCTGCTCGTAGGTGAGGTTCTCGGCCGGGCCGAAGGCGTGCAGGCGGATGGCGTGCATCGGGGCTCCTCGTGTCGTGGTGGTCTGAGCCCAGCCTTCAACCTCAAGCTTGCTTGAGGTCAAGCTCCCGTCGGCCGAGCGCCAACGACACCGCCGTCAGGGCGCTGTTGAAGGAGACCTCCGACAGCACGCCCGGGGCTGCGACCTGGTCGCCGGCGAGGTAGACACCGTCGCCCCGGTCCACGGCCGGACGGTCGCGCCAGCTGGTGCCGGGCAGGTCCACCGCGCCCGTACGGCCGTTCGCGACGGCCTCGCGCCGCCAGGTGACGCGCTCGCGCCAGCCCGGGAAGCCCAGATCGAGCAACTGCTCGGCGCGGGCGGTGCCGTCGGCCTTGGACTCGTGCGGGGCGATGGGGATCTGACCCTGGATGAGCTGCCGGCCGGCCGGGGCGAGGCTGCGGTCCTGGGCGGTGAACCGTTCGAGCCAGCCGGGCGCGTCGAGGTCGGAGACCGCGAACGCGTCCCCGCGCCGCGTCCGTACGGCGAGGTCGACGAGGACGGTACGGCCGCTCGGCCAGGTCAGGGAGTCGTCGCCGAGCAGGCGCCGGGCGGCGTCGAGGGAGGTGGCGACGACGACCGGCGTGTCGGTGGGGAGCGTGTCGACGCGGGACAGGGTCTCCATCCGGACGCCCAGGTTCCAGGCGCGGGCGGCCATCCGGTCGATGAGGGTGGCCCAGCCGCCGCGCGGGTAGTGCGCCTCGGGCGGCAGCTTGGTGGCGCGGCGCAGGCGCTCCTGCACGAACGCGGCCGACAGGGAGCCGGGGTCGTGGTGGAAGAGGGCGACGGCCGAGTAGTGGGCGGCGGCCCGGGCCCCCTCCTCGCCCGCGATACCGGTCGCCCAGGTCAGGAAGTCGACGTCCACGGGCGCCTGCGCGGCGGTCCGGCGCAGCAGCTTCAGCATCGGGAAGGGCGGGGTGCGGCGCAGCACGCCGTGGTGCCGCAGCCGTAGCCGGGCGGCCTCCAGGGGCGGGATCGGGGCTAGCGGCCCGATCAGGTCGCGCTGCTTGAGCCAGGTCCAGTGCGGGCCGCCGTTGTAGAGGGCGTGCGGGCCCTCGTTCGTGCGGTAGGGGCCTTCAGAGGTGCGGGCCCGGCCGCCGAGGGTGTGGTGGGCTTCGTGGACGGTGACCTTGGCGCCCGCCTCGGCGGCGGTGATGGCGGCGGTCAGTCCGGCGAAGCCGCCGCCGATGACGGTGATGCGGTGCATGGCTGGGGGTCTCCCTCGGGTCGGGGTCGCCTTCTGTGCGTACGACCGGCCGAGGGCACCGGAATGTGACATGGCCGGAGTTCTCGCAGGTCGGGGCCGGTTGTCAGTGGTGGGGTGCAGCATGGGGGGCATGGCGAGGAGAGCGGCGGGCGGTACGGGTGTGAAGGGCGCGCGGCGACCGGAGGTGCGGCTGCCCGCGCTGGAGCCCCACGAGGGCGGTGCGCTGGAACCGGACGGGGACTACGACGGGCTGGACTTCCGGGGAGCGGACTTCACCGGGCAGGACGGATCGGGCGCCCGCTTCATGGACTGCGCCCTGACGGACTGCGCGCTGGACGAGACCCGGCTGCGGCACGCCCGCGTCCTGGACTCGGCTCTCACCGGCGTCCGGGGCGTCGGCACCGACCTCGCCGAGGCGACCCTGCGCGATGTGGAGCTGACCGATGCCCGGCTCGGCGGGCCGCAGTTGCACGGGGCGGTGCTGGAGCGGGTGCTGGTCCGCGGCGGCAAGATCGACTATCTGAACCTGCGCACGGCCCGGCTCAGAGACGTCGTCTTCGAGGGCTGTGTCCTGGTCGAGCCGGACTTCGGCGGCGCCCGCCTGGAGCGCGTGGAGTTCGTGGACTGCACGCTGAAGGGCGCCGACCTCCACGCGGCGACCCTGACGGACGTCGACCTGCGGGGTGCCGCGTCCCTGGAGATCAGCCGCGGGCTGGACCGGCTGGCCGGGGCGGTGATCAGCACGGCGCAGCTGCTGGATCTGGCGCCGGTGCTTGCCGCGCAGTGGGGGATCCGCGTGGAGGGTTGAGTCCCGGCGGGGTTTACGGAAGGCGGGGGAAACGCGCCTGGAGCGTCCAGATCGCCGGGTTCTCGGCGAGGTCGTCGTGCAGGTCGGTGAGGTCGGCGATCAGGTCGTGCAGGAAGTCGCGGGCCTCGCGGCGCAGTTCGGTGTGGGAGAAGGTCAGGGGAGCTTCCTCCGCTGGCATCCAGTCGGCCTCGATGTCCACCCACCCGAAGCGGCGCTCGAAGAGCATCCGGTCGGTCGACTCGGTGAAGTCCAGCTCCGCGCGCTGCGGCCGGGACGCCCGGGAGCCCGCCGGGTCTCGGTCGATGCGCTCCACGATGTCGCACAGCGCCCACGCGAAGTCGAGCACCGGCACCCATCCCCAGGCTGTGGACACCTCCCGGTCCTGTTCGGTGTCCGCCAGATAGACGTCCCCGCAGAACAGGTCGTGCCGCAGGGCGCGGACGTCCGCACGGCGGTAGTCGGTCTGCGGCGGGTCGGGGAAGCGGTTGGAGAGGGCGTAGCCGATGTCGAGCACGGATGTGATGGTGTCACGCGTCGGTACGATCGCGATCGTGGCCCGATCTGTACGTCTTGTCCCTGTCCTGCTCGTCTGCTGCGCTCTCGCCGGTACCGCCTGCGGCGGCGGAGTCCACGGCACCCCGGGCGGTTCCGGCGTACGCGACCCGTACTTCCCGAAGGCCGGCAACGGCGGCTACGACGTCACCCACTACGGCCTGCGCCTCGGCTACACCCCGGACGCACACCGCCTCACCGGCACGGCCACCCTCACCGCCCGGGCCACCAAAGCCCTCTCCGCCTTCAACCTCGACCTGCTCGGCCTGGAGGTCGGAAAGGTCACCGTCGACGGCGAGAGCGCCCGCTGGAACCGAGCCGGGCAGGAACTCACCGTCCGGCCGCGTGAGGATCTCGACGAGGGCGAGACGTTCCGCGTGACCGTCGGCTACTCCGGGGCGCCCCAGACCGTCACCGACCCGGACGGCTCCCAGGAGGGCTGGCTGCGCACCACGGACGGGGCCCTCGCGCTGGGCGAGCCCACCGGGTCGATGGCCTGGTTCCCCGGCAACCACCACCCCTCCGACAAGGCGGCGTACGACCTCACGGTGACCGTGCCGCGGGGACTGCGGGCCGTGTCCAACGGGGAGTTGCGCGGCGAGACGACCGCGCGGGACCGGACGACCTTCCGCTGGCACACCGCCGAGCCGATGGCGAGCTACCTCGCCACGCTCGCCATCGGCCACTACGACATCTCCCGCGCCACCGCCCGGGACGGCCTGCCCGTCTACACGGCCGTCGACCCGGCGGAGAAGAAGGGGAGCCGCGCGGTCCTCGCGCGCATCCCCGAGGTCCTGCGCTGGGCGGAGCGGCGGTTCGGCCCCTACCCCTTCTCCTCCACCGGAGCGATCGTCGACCGCGCGGCCGACATCGGCTACGCCCTGGAGACCCAGAGCCGTCCTGTGTTCCCCGGCGCCCCCGACATCACCCTCCTCGTCCACGAACTCGCCCACCAGTGGTACGGCGACTCCGTGACGCCCGAGAGCTGGCGGGACATGTGGCTCAACGAGGGCTTCGCGACGTACGCGGAATGGATGTGGGAGGAAGACCACGGCGGCGAGACGGCGCAGGAGACCTTCGACGCGCTGTACGACCACGGGGAGCAGACGTACGAGGACCTCTGGTCCTTCCCGCCCGGGAAACCCACCGACGCCGCGCACCTCTCCGAAGCCCCCGTCTACCAGCGCGGCGCCATGGTCCTCCACAAGGTCCGCCAGGCGGTGGGTGACGCGGCGTTCGGCGGCATCCTCCGCGGGTGGGCGGCGGCCCATCGCCACGGGAACGCCGACACGGCCGACTTCACGGCGTACGTCGAGAAGCAGGCGCCCGGGAAGGACCTCGACGGCATCTGGGAGGACTGGCTGTACGGGGAGGGGAAGCCGGAGCGGCCCTGAGGGCCCGCCAGGACGCGCTGAGTTCCTTGCGCAGCACCGCACAAGGGCGCTTCATCTGCAGGTCCTCGCGACGGTCGATGACCCGGGGCGGGAACGGGAAAGCCCCCGGGCCGGCGGTCCGGCGCCGGGGGCTTTCGCCGCAGGTGAGGGCGTCCGTCAGACGTTCACGCCGAAGTCCTGGGCGATGCCGACCAGGCCCGAGGCGTAGCCCTGGCCGACCGCGCGGAACTTCCACTCCGCGCCGTTGCGGTACAGCTCGCCGAAGACCATGGCCGTCTCCGTCGCGGCGTCCTCCGACAGGTCGTAGCGGGCGATCTCGGCGCCGCCGGCCTGGTTGACGATGCGGATGTAGGCGTTGCGGACCTGGCCGAAGTTCTGCGAGCGGTTCTCGGCGTCGTAGATGGACACCGGGAAGACGATCTTGTCGATGTCGGCCGGGAGGGCGGCGAGGTTGACGTTGATCGCCTCGTCGTCGCCGGCGCCCTCACCCGTGCGGTTGTCACCGGTGTGGACGATCGAGTTGTCCGGGGTCTGCTTGTTGTTGAAGAAGACGAAGTGGGCGTCCGAGTAGACCTTGCCCTGCGTGTTGACCGCGATCGCGGACGCGTCGAGGTCGAAGTCCGTGCCGGTGGTGGTGCGGACGTCCCAGCCGAGGCCCACGGTGACGGCGGTCAGGCCCGGAGCCTCCTTGGTGAGCGAGACGTTGCCACCCTTGGACAGGCTTACAGCCATTGTTGGGAGTCCCTTCCCTCGTTTACGTACGGCAAAGAAGCTACAGCTACCCCCATGAACGCGGAGAGGGGTACGCGAGGTTCCAGGTCCTTTACTTTCTTTACGCGCGATTATTCGGGTGACGTGGACCGGTCAGGAGCGGGAACATGGAGGGCATGTCTGGTCCCCACGTCATCCGCGGCTCCGTCTCCCTGCCCGAGGCCGAGCTCATCTGGCGTTTCTCGCGGTCGTCGGGGCCGGGCGGGCAGCACGTCAACACCAGTGACTCCAAGGTCGAGCTGAGCTTCGACCTGGCGAGGACCGAGGCGCTGCCCGAGGTGTGGAAGAAGCGGGCGCTGGAGCGCCTGGCCGGGCGCCTGGTCGACGGGGTCGTCACCGTGCGTTCCTCCGAGCACCGCTCCCAGTGGCGCAACCGCGAGGCCGCCGCCGTACGCCTCGCCGCGCTCCTGGCCGAGGCGACCGCACCCCCGCCCAAGCCCCGCAAGCCGACCCGGATCCCCCGGGGCATCAACGAGCGGCGCCTGCGCGAGAAGAAACAGCGCTCGGAGACCAAGCGAGGCCGTTCCGCGCAGAACTGGAACTAGGCCAGCTCCAGCACTCCGACCGTCTGGCCTCCGCTGGTCTCGCCGTTCGGGCGGAATCCGAGCCCCAGGTAGAAGCCCTCCGGGCCGTCGGGGCCGGGGTGCCAGGAGACGTAGAACTCCTTGGTGCCGCGCCGGCGCAGCTCGTCGGCGACGGAGTCGACGGCGAAACGGCCGTAGCCCCTGCCCTGCTCCCCGGCCGCGATGTTCAGCCGCCACAGGCCCGAGCGCCGCACGCTGCCGTCCTCGTACCAGTCGATGTCGAGGAAGGCCATCAGGAAGCCGACCGGGCGGTCGCCGTCGACGATCAGGCGGGGCCAGGCGACGCCCGGATGGACGTAGGCCTCGGCGAGGGACTTCACGACCGGGGAGACCGCGTGCTCCTGGTCGGGGCGGACGGCGATGCCGAGGGCGGCGTCGAGGTTCGCCGGGGTGATCTCTGCGAGGCGCGGGCCGGTCCTGGTCATGCGCGCACCCTAGGCGGGCGGACGACCACCGGGCCAACCGTTTCCTCAACCCAAGTGCCGGTACCGGCCACGGAAATACGTCAGCGGGCCGCCTTCCGTGCTCGGCACCCGGGCCGTCAGCACGCGGCCGATGACCAGGGTGTGGTCGCCGGCCCGGACCCGCTGCTCCGTGCGGCACTCCAGGACGGCCAGGGCGCCGCCGACCAGCGGCGCGTCGGTGTACTCGCCGCGCGTGTACGGGACGTCCGCGAAGAGCAGACGGTCGCTGACGCGGCCCTTCATGGCGAAGCGGCCCGCGATGTGCCGCTGGCTCTCGGACAGGACCGAGACCGCCCACAGGGGCTGCTCGTCGAGCAGCTCGTCCATGCGGGAGCCCTCGCGCAGGCTCACCAGCACCAGGGGCGGGTCCAGGGACACCGACATGAAGGCCGTGGCGGTCATGCCCACGTCCTCGCTGCCCGGCGCCGAGGGATCGTCCGGGTCGAGCGGCGGCTCCTGCGCGGTCACCAGGACCACGCCCGAGGCCAGCCGGGACATGGCGGCGCGGAACTCGTCGTTGCTCACCCCCTCAGCATGCCCGGAGGCGGGCGACGGAATGATCGGGGACGTGGCTGTGGGAGTGTTCGGCACGCCCGAAACGCTAGTCTCCGTCTCCGGCGCCCCGCATCGGGCTCCCGCCCGATCACGGTCTTAGGACTCCCGACGGACTCAGGGGAGATATAGGTGCGCAACCTGACAATGCTTGCGTTCGGTAGCCGCACGTGAAGAACGCAGAAACTCCACTCAATTGTTCAGGTTTGCCTGTGACTTGAGTCACAAGGGGCAGGAATTGTTGACCCTGTGTACCGAGTGGGCAGCGCGCTGTGATTCAGTGGCTGGGAAGCTGCCAGGACGATACGCCGATGAGAACCCTTGATTCGCTGCGAGGTCTCGGGGGGAGGGCGAGCATGGAGACCGAGTCGGAGCCCTACGTCCGCCTTGCGTCCCTGCGGCAACTGCACCAGGTCATGGCCGACATGAACACGGCCCGCAGCCTGGCGGACACACTGCAGACCGTCGCGGAGGGCGTCGTCGCCGCCCTCGGGTACGAGCTGGCGTGCGTGAACCTCGTACGGCCCGACGGCGACCTCGTCGTCGCCGCCTTCGCCGGGAACCCCGCCGCCGAGGCCCTCATCACCGGCCGCGTCGGCTCGCGCGAGTCCTGGGAACGCCGCCTCGGCATGGGCGAGCACTGGGGCGACCTGGTGTTCATACCGCACACCGAGGGCTGGGTCCTCGACGACGACGACGTCCCGCAGTGGTACACCGACGGCCCCGCCCCCCGCTTCGAGGACGAGTGGCACCCGGCCGACCGGCTCTTCGCCCCGATGTACGCGCCCGGCCCGCAGGGCAGCGCAGCCTGCGGCGAGCTGATCGGCGTGCTGTCCGTCGACCGGCCGCGCAACGGCCGCCGCCCCGGCGCCTGGGGCCGCGAGGCGCTCCAGATGTACGCCTTCCAGGCCGCCATCGCGATCAGCAACGCCCGGCTGCGCGCCAACATGCAGCGGGCGCTCGTCCGGCTGGAGCGCGAGCAGCAGGCGCTGCGGGCCAGTGAGGAAAGCTTCAGGCAGGCCTTCGAGTACGCCCCCTCCGGCATGGCCATCGCCGAGATGGGCGGCGACCAGCACGGCCGGATCCTGCGCACGAACGACGCCCTGTGCCGGCTGCTCGGCCGCCCCGCCTCCGCGATGCGCCGCTACTCGTTCTCCGACCTGGTCCACCCCGAGGACATAGGCACGCTCCTGCGCACCTCCGCCGAGGGCGGCCGGGCCGAGCTCCGCCTCGGCCGCCGGGACGGCACCTACGTCTGGGTCAGCCTGCGCAACAGCGTCGTCGCGGACGCCGCCGACGGACCGCGCTTCCTCCTCACCCACGTCGAGGACATCGAGGAGCGCAAGCGCCGCGAGCTCCAGCTCGCCCACCGCGCCTCCCACGACTCGCTCACCGGCCTGCCGAACTCCGCCGAGCTGCGCTCCCGCCTGTCCGCGCGCCTGTGTCAGCGCGCCACCGCGCAATCCGCCGTCGTCGAGTCCCACGACGCGGCGTACGGTCATCCCGACTTCGACGTGGTCGGGCCCGGCTTCGACTTCCGGCAAAGCGTGGAGCCGTACGACGCCTACGACCACCATGTGCACACCGTCGCCCCGGACGGCGACCACGACGACGGCACCAAGGGCCTCGCCGTCCTCTTCTGCGACCTCGACGGCTTCAAGTCGATCAACGACCGGTTCGGGCACAACGCCGGTGACGCGGTTCTCATCGAGGTCGCCCGCCGGCTGAGCAACGGCGTCCGCGACGGCGACACGGTCGCCCGGCTCGGTGGTGACGAATTCGTCATCCTCGCCGACGGGCTCGGCCGCGCCGACGCGCAGGACCTCGCGGTCCGGCTGCGCAACGAGATCATCCAGCCCATCCGCGCCGAGGGACGGGCCGTCCGGGTCGGCGCCAGCTTCGGCATCGGATGGGCACACTGTGGAATGACGGCGGACGAAGTGTTGAAATCCGCTGACGAGCGGATGTACGTCGAGAAACGATCTCGTCCCAAACAGCACAGACGCGCCGGGTGAATCCCAGGTCAGCGAGTTGATGCGGTCTGAGTCACCCGTTTGGGTCACTGGGAGCGGGTAGGCTCGCCCTCTGCTCCATGTACCGCATTGCACCGCACCTGACTGAGGAGACCAAGGGATGACGCCCGGCAACAACGGCGCGAGCACGCCCGAGGACGACGACCCGTTCGGCTATCTCTACGCCGACGGGCAGGCCAACGGGGCCCAGCCGCCGTCCGGGGGCTACGGCTACCCGAACTCGGTCAACCGGGTGCGGGCGGTCGGCACACGCCAGTACGGCCAGCAGCCGCAGGCGAGCCAGACCGCACCGTACGGCCAGGTCCCGCAGCAGAGCGCTCCCGGCCGGCCGAACGCGCACTACGCGGCACCGGAGACGCTGCCCGGCGGTGCGCCCACCGCGCAGCAGCAGGTGCCGGGCGGCGGCGGTGGCGGCCGTGGTGGCCGCGGGCCGAACACCAAGGGTCTGCTGATCGGCGCGATCGCGGTGGTCGCGGCGGTCGTCATCGGCATCGGTGTGGCCATGCTGGGCGGCGAGAAGGACCAGGACGAGCCCGACAACCAGGCGAACCCGGGGCCGACCCAGTCCCAGAACTCGAAGCCGAGCCCGTCGCCCAGCAAGGGCGGTCAGAGCGAGGTGGAGCTGCCCAAGACCGACGCGAAGGCGTTGCGGCTCGGGCCGGGTGTTTCGACGGCGTCGGACTTCAAGGGCGCGAAGGCCGACGGTGGCGTCTATGTGACGGGTTTCAACCACGTCGGAGCGACCGTCACCTGGACCGTCGACGGCATCAAGAAGGCCGGCACCTACCGGCTGTACGTGAACTACGGCGTCCCGGGCGTGGACGCCAACGCGACCGTGGTGGTCAACGGCGAGGCCAACAGCAAGCCGCTGAGTATGGCGAACTTCGGGAACACGCCCAAGGGTGACTGGGAACAGGGCTGGAAGAACACCTGGGCCAATGTGAACCTGACCAAGGGCACCAACACCATCGAGCTCGCCTGCAACGAGGGCAACCAGTGCGACGCCGTCATCGATCAGCTGTATCTCACGGGTAAGAACGGGTGAGCAGAGGCGGAAGCGCTCCTGGGGGCGCTGACGCTCTTCGGCTCAGGCCGCGCTGGCTTCCCCTGACACCGTGACCCGCCCCAGCAGCTCCTCGTACACCCCCCGCTCGAACTCCCCCGCAACCGGTGCCGAGACCGTCGCCGCCGACAGGGCCACCGCCCGGGCCAGGCGGTCCGGCCAGGGGAGGTGTTCGACCAGGCCCGACAGCAGGCCCGCGACCGCCGAGTCGCCCGCGCCCGTCGGGTTGCCTCGCACAGAGGCCGGTGGGGTGGCTCGCCAGCGGCCCTCTCGGGTGGCGGCGAGGAGGCCTTCCGGGCCGAGGGACGCCACGACCGCGGCCGCGCCCCGGCGGCGGGCGTCCTGCGTGGCGCGCAGGGGGTCGTGGGAGCCGGTCAGTTCCGCCAGTTCGTCGGCGTTCGGCTTGATGATGTCCGGGCGGGCCGCGACACCCCGGCGCAGCGCCTCGCCGCTCGTGTCCAGGAGGACCGGGACCCCGGCGGCACGGGCCGTCCGGACCAGGCCTGCGTACGCCCCCACCGGCACGCCCGGCGGCAGGCTGCCGCAGAGGGCCACCGCCGAGGCGGACGGCAGCAGGTCCTCGTAGGCCTCCTGGAAGGCCGACCACTCGGCGGGCGCGATCATCGGGCCCGGTTCGTTGAGCTGCGTCGTGTCGCCGGTCTGCTCGTCGACCACGGCGATCGTGCGGCGGGTCGCGCCCGCGACCGGGACCAGCGCGTCCACCACGCCCGGCACCGCCGCGAGCCACTCCTGCACGACCCGTCCCGTCGCCCCGCCCGTGAAACCGGTCACCGTCACCTCGTGCCCGAGCGCGGCGAGCACCCGGGCCACGTTGACGCCCTTGCCGCCGGGGCGTTCCGTCACCTCGGAGACGCGGTGGGAGGCGTGCGGTCTGAGGGACCGCACGCGGTAGGTGATGTCGAGAGCGGTGTTCAGCGTGACCGTGAGGATCACCTGGGCCGACCTCCCCCGAGAATGCGCTTGCCGCCGTGAATGTTCAGATAGTCCGATCATGCCAAAGAGACGGCGGTCGGCCCAGTCCTGGAGCCGGCCACCGGCTCCCTACGGCGGGACGGATCAGCGCAGTTGGGGACCGACCACCCATGCGCCCCGGCGCATCACGCCCTTGAGCTCGTAGTCCGCGTCCAGGAGCACCAGATCCGCGTCCTTGCCGGGCTCCAGGGAGCCGATCCGATCGGACATGCCGAGCAGGCGGGCGGGGGTCGCCGAGAGCGCCTGCACCGCGTCCTCCACGGACAGGCCGTCGACCGTGACCGCACGCTTGAACGCGCGGTCCAGGGTGAGGGTCGAGCCGGCGATCGTGCCGTCGGTCAGCAGGCGGGCCACGCCGTCCGCGACCTCCACCTCCAGCGGACCCAGCCAGTAGCGTCCGTCGCCGAAACCGGCCGCGTCCATCGCGTCCGTGATGAACGCCACCCGGTCCGCGCCCGCGCGGTGGAACGCCAGCTGGAGCGCGGCGGGGTGCAGATGCGTGCCGTCGTTGATCAGCTCGACCGTGATCCGGTCGTCCTCCAGGAGCGCGGCGATCGGGCCGGGGGAGCGGTGGCCGAGCGGCGGCATCGCGTTGAAGAGGTGGGTGGCGACCGTCGCGCCCGCGTCGATGGCCTCGACCGTCTGCTCGTACGTCGCGTCGGTGTGGCCGATCGCCGCGATCACGCCGTGTTCGGCCAGAAGGCGTACGGAGTCGGTGCCGCCGGGCAGTTCGGTGGCCAGCGTGACCATCTTCGCCCTGCCCCGGGCCGCGTCGATCAGCTTGCGGACCTCCGCCGGGTCCGGGTCGCGCAGCAGCCCCTCGGAGTGCGCGCCCTTGCGGCAGGGGGAGATGAACGGGCCCTCGAAGTGGATGCCGGCGATCTCGCCCTGCTCGGCCAGCTCGCTCAGCAGGCCGGCGCGCTGGGCGAGGAAGTCCATGTCGCCGGTGACGGTCGAGGCGACCAGGGTGGTGGTGCCGTGCAGGCGGTGGGTGTGGATGCCGCGCAGTACGTCTTCGACCGACCCGGAGGTGAAGGAGGCTCCGCCGCCGCCGTGGTTGTGGATGTCGATGAAGCCGGGGAGTACGTAGTGGCCGGTTACGTCGATGACCTGGGCGTTTTCGGGGGCTGCGGCGGTGATGCGGGTGCCGTCGATGGTCACCTGGCCGTTTTCGACGGTTCCTGTGGGGAGGACGACGGTGGCGCCGGTGAGGACCGTGGGTTGTCCGGCCGTTGCGGGGTGCGGGTGCGTCGTGGCTGGTCGCGCAGTTCCCCGCGCCCCTGAGGCATCGGTCATCAGGGCGTTACCTCCGTGCGGTCGGTTCGGTCGAGGAGATCCCAGGCCAGGAGCCCGGCGCCCAGGCATCCGGCCGTGTCCCCCAGCGCCGCGGGGACGATCGACGGCTGTTGCTGGAAGGTGATGCGGCGACGGATGGCTTCCCTCAGCGGCGTGAACAGGGTTTCCCCCGCCTCCGCCAGGCCGCCGCCGATGATCAGCGTGCGCGGGTCCAGCAGGGTCAGGGCCGTGACCAGGCCGTCGGCGAGGGCGTCGACCGCCCCCTGCCAGACCGCCTGTGCCCTCGGGTCGCCGGAGTCCACCGCCTTCGCGCAGTCCGCGGCGTCCGCGCCCGGGTCCCCGGACGCCGTCGCCCAGGCCTCGCTCACCGCCGCCGCCGAGGCGAAGCGTTCCAGGCAGCCGCGCTGGCCGCAGGGGCAGGGCGTCCCGCCGGGGCGTACGACGATGTGGCCGACCTCACCCGCGAAGCCGTGCGCGCCCGACTCGACCCGGCCGTCGACGCCGATGGCGCCCGCGATGCCGGTGCCGAGCGCGACGAACAGGAACCGGTCGGCGCCCCGGCCCGCGCCGACCCGGCCCTCGGCGAGGCCGCCCGTGCGCACGTCGTGGCCGAGGGCGACCGGGATGCCCAGCCGCTCCGCCAGCAGGTCGCGCAGGGGGACGTCACGCCAGCCGAGGTTCGCCGCGTAGACGGCGATGCCGCGCGCCTCGTCGACGATGCCGGGGACGGCCACGCCGGCGGCCGGCGCGGGCGTGCCGAAGTGCTCGGCGCCGTACGCGCGCAGTTCGGCGGCGAAGTCGAGGATGCCCGTGATCACGGCGTCCGGTCCGTGCTCGCGTCCGGTGGCGCGGCGGGCCCGGTGCAGCACCTCGCCCCGCGGACCGGCCAGAGCGGCCTTCATCCCGGTGCCGCCCACGTCGAGGGCGATGACATGTTTCACGGAACCAGTGTGACCCGGGGACCCGCGAGAGGTCTAGTCCACTCACGTGGTGTAGACCTTGTTCCGATTATCGAAAGCTTTCGTTGGCGGTCACGCCAGGGTTGGGGAAGAACAGCGGTGCAGCGGCGGCGGATGGCAGGAACGATCGCGGTGGTGTCCGCGCTGGGCATGACGGCGGTCCTCGGTGGCTGCGGCGTGACGGGCGGCTCCGCCGACGTGACCCTGAAGCTGGTCGCCGCCGACTACGGCGACAGCGCGGCCAACAGCTCCCGGAAGTACTGGGACAAGCTGGTCGAGGAGTACGAGGCCGACCACCCCGGCGTCACGATCGACGTCAGCGTCTACTCCTGGAACGACGTCGACCGCAAGGTCAGGGAGATGGTCGCCGCCGGTGACCCGCCGGACATGGCGCAGATCGGCGCGTACGCCGACTACGCGGCGCAGAACCAGCTCTACAAGGCGGACGACCTGCTCTCCATACCCGTGCAGGCCGACTTCGTCGGGCAGCTGGCCTCCGCAGGACAGGTCAAGGGCGTGCAGTACGGCATGCCGTTCGCCTCCTCCACCCGCGTGCTCTTCTACAACAAGACCCTCTTCGCCAAGGCCGGCATCACCCCGCCCAAGTCCTGGGACGACCTGGCCGAGGACGCCGAGGCGCTCAAGGAAGAGGGCGTGAAGTACCCCTACGCGCTGCCCCTCGGCCCGGAGGAGGCGCAGGCCGAGACCCTGCAGTGGATGCTCAGCGGCGGGGGCGGCTACGCCGACACCGTCGGCAGCTACGGCATCGACTCCCCGGAGAACATCGACACCTTCTCCTGGCTGAAGAACGAACTGGTCGCCAAGGACCTGACCGGGCCGGTCGCGCCCGGCGAGCTGAACCGGGCCGCCGCGTTCGCCGCCTTCGCCAAGGGCGAGGTCGGCATGCTCAACGGCCACCCCTCCCTGATGAAGATCGCCGCCAAGCACGGCGTCGAGTACGGCATGGTGCCGACCCCGGGCAAGGAGGGGCCGAGCAAGTCCACGCTCGGTGTCGCCGACTGGATGACGGCCTTCCGCAAGAACGGCCACCGTGAGCAGGTCGGCGACTTCCTCAACTTCGTCTACAGCGAGAAGAACGTACTGGCCTTCTCCCGCGAGTACGACCTGCTGCCGGTCACCAGCTCCGCGTCCCGGACCATGGCCGCCTCCGGCAAGGACCGGCACCTCAGGCCGTTCCTGGAGGAGCTGGTGGCCTCCGAGCTCTACCCGGTCGGCAAGACCTCCTGGGCCGACGTCAGCGCCGAGGTGAAGACGCAGATCGGCAAGGCCGTCGCCCCCACCGGCAGCCCCTCGGGCGTCCTGGGACACCTCCAGGCCGTGGCGACCCGGGCGGAGAGCGCGGAGTAGACCCGCTGTCGGTGGCGGGCGTTACGGTGCCTGGCATGGACGAGGACACGGGTGAGACGCGGCTCGGGCGCAGGGAGCGGGACATCCTCGCGCTCGAACGCCGCGGTTTCTCCGGGCCCGGCGCGAAGGAACGGGCCGTACGGGAGGAGCTGGGCCTCGCCCCCGTGCGCTACTACCAGCTCCTCAACGCCCTGCTGGACGACCCCCGGGCCCTGGCCCACGACCCGGTGACGGTGAACCGGCTGCGGCGGATCCGGGACAAGCGCAGGGCGGAGCGTTAAGGACTCAGCCGATCCGGTCCGCCAGCTCGCTCAGCAGGCGTACGACACCCTCCGGGCCGTCCACCACCACGTCCGCGCGCTCCCTCAGCTCGGTCACCTCGTCGCTGCCGCTGCACACCAGCAGGCCCGGGGTGCCGTCCGAGCGGAGCGTGTCCACGGCCGAGAAGGCGGGCAGATCGCCCAGGTCGTCGCCGGCGAAGAGGACGGACCCGGCGCCGATCTCCCGGGCGAACCCGGCGAGGGCGGCGCCCTTGTCCATGCCGGGCGGGCGCAGTTCGAGGACCATGCGGCCGGGCTCCACGATCAGGCGGTGGCGGCCGGCCAGGCCGGCGAGCGGTTCGCGCAGGGAGTCCAGCGTGGCCTGCGGGTCGGCGGCCCGGCGGGTGTGGACCGCCACGGACCGGCCCTTCTCCTCGATCCAGGTCCCCTGCGACGCGCCGAGCCGTTCGAGGAGCTCGGGCAGCTCGGTGCGGACCGCGGCGACGCCGGGATGTGGCTCGGGGGCGCTGATCTCGCCGGTGCGGGCGTCCCAGCGCTCGGCGCCGTAGTGGCCGAGGACCACGAGGTGCTCCAGGCCCGGGACGTCCGCGAAGCCGCCATTGCGCACCGCGACCTCGGCGGGCCGCCCGGTGATCACCGCCACGGCGGCCACCTTCGGCGCGAGCGCGGCCAGCGCGGGGACGGCGTCCGGGTGGGCCCGGGCCTGCTCGGGGTCGGCCACGATCGGCGCGAGCGTCCCGTCGAAGTCGAGGCCGATCAACGCCGTGCCCGGGCGGGTGAGAAGAGCGTCCAGACCCTCCTGCCCGGCTTTCGTGGCGGGCACCGGCAGCGGGGAGTCCGTGGGACCGGTCATCCCCGCTCAGCCCCTCAACGCGTCGAGCTGGTCCAGGAACCACTGCGCCGGAGGCAGCGCCGTCGCCGCCGCGGCCAGGCGCTTGCTGCGCTCGGCCCGCTCCTCCGGGCGCATGGACAGGGCCTCGTGCAGGGCCGTCGCCGTGCCCGTGATGTCGTAGGGGTTCACCGTGATCGCGTCCTCGGCCAGCTCCTCGAACGCCCCTGCCTCCCGCGACAGCACCAGAGCGCAGCCCGCGTCGGAGACGACCGGGACCTCCTTGGCGACGAGGTTCATGCCGTCCCGGATGGGGTTGACCAGCGCCACGTCGGCCAGCCGGTACGCGGCCAGCGAGCGGGCGAAGTCGTCCTTGAGGTTGAGGACGACCGGGGTCCACCCCGGCGTTCCGAACTCGGCGTTGATCTCCTCCGCGACCCGCCGCACCTCGGCCGTGTACTCCCGGTACACCGCGAGGTCCTGGCGCGACGGATACGCGAAGGCCACGTGCACCACGCGCTCGCGCCACTCGGCGTGGGTCTCCAGCAGCCGGCGGTAGGCCAGCAGGCCGCGAACGATGTTCTTCGACAGCTCCGTGCGGTCGACCCGGACGATGGTGCGGCGGCCCTCGCCGATCTCCTCCCGGAGCGCGGCCATCCGCTCCTCGACGTCCTGCTCGTGCGACCGCTTCCGCAGGAAGTCCGCGTCGGCCCCCAGCCCGTGCACGCCGATCCGCGTGCCCCCGAGCCCGCCGGCGAACTGCTCGGCGCACGCGGTGAACGCGTCCGCCCAGCGCTGCGTGAGAAAGCCCAGCCGGTCCGCGCCCAGCATGCCGCGCAGCACCTGCCCGGCCACGTCGTCCGGCAGCATCCGGAAGTACTCGGGCGGCGCCCACGGCGTGTGCGAGAAGTGGCCGATCCTCAGGTCCGGGCGCAGCTCGCGGAGCATGCCCGGCACCAGCGTCAGGTGGTAGTCCTGCACCACCACCGCCGCGCCCTGCGCCGCCTCCTCGGCCAGCGCCTCGGCGAACGCACGGTTGTACGTCTCGTACGACGCCCACTGGCGCCGGAACTCCGCGTCGAAGACCGGCTCCAGCGGCGTCTGGTAGATCATGTGGTGGACGAACCACAGCACCGAGTTGGCGATGCCGTTGTACGCGTCCGCGTGCACGTCGGCCGGGATGTCCAGCATCCGCACGCCGTCCTCGCCGACGCCCCGCCGCACCGCCTCGCGGTCGCCGTCGGACAGCGCCGAGCACACCCACAGCGCGTCCGCGTCCGAGCCGATCGCGGACAGCCCCGAGACCAGCCCGCCGCCGCCCCGCTTGGCGTTCAGCGAACCGTCCTCGCCCACCGCGTACGAAACCGGACCGCGGTTGGACGCCACCAGCACCTGTGCAGCACCGTACGTCGAAGCCATACGCCTCAACCTAGCCCGGCCCGGAAACGCTCAAACGTGCGGCCCGGCCCCATCCGGCCGAAAACGACCCCGGTCAGGCCGCTCTCCGCGCCTGGTACTCGGCGATCTCCGCCATCGGCGGACGTTCCTCGGTGTCCACGGAGTACGTGCGCGGCTCGAAGCCGTCGCCGCTCCGCTCGAACTGCGTCAGGGACGGCCGGATCAGATGCCCGCGGGCCAGCCGCAGCTGGGCCGTGCGGTAGATCGCGGCGGCCATCCGGCCCAGCGCCTGCCCGTCCTGGTGCCGGTGCTTGCGCACCCCGACATCCACCTGGGCGAGGGCGTCCAGGCCCACCAGGTGCAGCGCGTCGACCAGCATGCCCAGCTCGACGCCGTACCCGACGGGGAACGGCAGCTGCTCCAGCAGCGAGCGGCGGGCCGCGTACTCGCCGCCGAGCGGCTGCACGAACCCGGCCAGCTGCGGCCAGTGCATGTTGAGCAGCGGGCGGGCCATCAGCTCCGTGACCCGGCCGCCCTGCCCGGCGGCGCCGCCGAGCGGACGGTCGTACATGCCTTTCACCAGGGCGACGTCCGGGTCGGTGAGCAGCGGCCCCACGATCCCGGAGACGAAGTCGGACGAGAAGTCCTTCAGGTCCGCGTCGATGAAGCAGACGATGTCCCCGCGCGTGACGAGCAGCGAGCGCCACAGCACCTCGCCCTTGCCGGGCACGGCCGGGATCCGCGGGATGATCTCGTCGCGGTGCACCACCGTCGCGCCCGCGGCGGCGGCCACCTCCGACGTGCGGTCGGTCGATCCCGAGTCGACGACGACGAGCTCGTCGACGAGCGGCACCTGCCGCATCAGGTCGTGTCGGATGATGGCGGCGATGTCACCGACCGTCTCCTCCTCGTTGAGCGCGGGCAGCACCACACTCACCGTCTGGCCCGTGCGCTGCTTGGCGGCCAGAATCTGGTGGAGCGGACGATCGGTCGCTGACCAGGAACGGGTGCTCAGCCAGCGCTCGACTTCTTCCAGCACCGTGGCGGCTCCTCTGCGTACTCTCGGCGGGACGGACTGCCCGCCGCGGTAGCGGCTGACAGGTACAGTCATCTCGCGGTTCGGACGACTATCTCAACTGTCCTGGTCGTCGGTTACAGTCTTGAACAACGCGGATGACCATCGCATGTCCGGGGTCGACCGTTGTTTACAACCGAATACAGCTCATCCAGAGGGGCAGAGGGATACGGCCCGATGAAGCCCCGGCAACCCTCCAGCCGATACTCGTAGGTCACTGTCGACCGCTCCGCGAGGTCCCGGCTCGGGAAGGTGCCAAATCCGTCTCACGGCGAGATGCGTCGTGAGGAAGATGAGGAAGGGCCTCGCCTCACATGGCTGTGCAGACTGTTGCAAGCACCACCGACTCCACCGTAGACCTCGGCCCCGCCGCCGCCCTGAGCTGCCGCGAGTGCGGCCACCGCGTCCCCCTCGGCCCGGTCTTCGCGTGCGAGGAGTGTTTCGGCCCGCTGGAGATCGCCTACGACTTCTCGGCCTACGACACCGAGGAACTCCGCAAGCGGATCGAAGCGGGACCCGCGAACATCTGGCGCTACGCCCCGCTGCTGCCGGTCCCGGCCGACGTGGCGACCAAGCCGAACATCAACCCGGGCTGGACCCAGCTCGTCAAGGCCGACAACCTCGCGCGTGAACTGGGTGTCGACGCCGGCAAGCTCTTCATCAAGGACGACTCCGGCAACCCGACGCACTCCTTCAAGGACCGCGTCGTCGCCCAGGCCCTGGAGGCCGCCCGCGCCTTCGGCTTCACCACGCTGTCCTGCTCCTCCACCGGCAACCTCGCCGGCGCCGTGGGTGCCGCGGCGGCCCGCGCCGGCTTCCGCTCCTGCGTGTTCATCCCGCACGACCTGGAGCAGGGCAAGGTCGTCATGGCCGCGGTCTACGGCGGCGAGCTCGTCGGCATCCAGGGCAACTACGACGACGTGAACCGCTTCTGCTCCGAGCTGATCGGCGACCCGGCCGGCGAGGGCTGGGGCTTCGTCAACGTCAACCTGCGGCCGTACTACGCGGAGGGCTCCAAGACCCTGGCGTACGAGATCTGCGAGCAGCTCGGCTGGCGGCTGCCGGACCAGATCGTGGTGCCGATCGCCTCCGGCTCGCAGCTCACGAAGATCGACAAGGGCCTGCAGGAGCTGATCAAGCTCGGGCTGGTCGAGGACAAGCCGTACAAGATCTTCGGCGCGCAGGCCGAGGGCTGCTCGCCGGTGTCGACGGCGTACAAGGCCGGGCACGACGTCGTACGCCCCCAGAAGCCGGACACGATCGCCAAGTCGCTGGCGATCGGCAACCCGGCGGACGGGCCGTACGTGCTCGACATCGCGCGTCGCACGGGCGGTGCGGTGGAGGACGTCAACGACGAGCAGGTCGTCGACGCGATCAAGATTCTCGCCCGGACCGAGGGCATCTTCGCGGAGACCGCCGGTGGGGTGACCGTGGGGGTGGCGAAGAAGCTGGTGGAGAACGGGGTGCTCGACCCCACCAAGACCACTGTTGTCCTGAACACCGGGGACGGTCTGAAGACGCTGGATGCGGTGGCCGGGACCGGGCTTACTGCGACCATTCGTCCCAACCTTGATTCGTTCCGTGAGGCTGGGCTCGTCTGATCGTTGTCTGCTGCGGGCCGGTGGGGGGCTGGTCGCGCAGTTCCCCGCGCCCCTAAGGGCGCGCCCCAGCCGTAGCTTCAATCAAAACCGGAGGTCATAGCCCGATGAGCGTCACCGTTCGCATCCCCACCATCCTGCGTACCTACACCGGCGGGCAGGCCGAGGTCGCCGCCGAGGGGGCGACTCTCGGCGAGGTCATCGCCGATCTGGAGAAGAACCACACCGGGATCGCCGCCCGGGTGCTGGACGACCAGGGCAAGCTGCGCCGGTTCGTCAACGTGTACGTCAACGACGACGACGTGCGGTTCGAGCAGGGGCTGGAGACGGCGACGCCGGACGGTGCCGGGGTGTCGATCATCCCCGCTGTCGCGGGTGGCTGAACCGGTCGACCGGCTTGTTTGTTACCTTCGGTAACGGCGGTTACTGAGAGTTCATCGAATTGCCCCCTCCGTGAGAGAAGCGGAGGGGGCAATTCTGTGTGATTGAGCGCGGTACAGTTGGGGAACGCAGCGCCGATCTCCTGATCGGGAGCCCTGATTTCCTGCCGCGCGCCCGACAAGATGTAGCCAAAGTGTGTGTGTCTTTCGCGGCTTTTGCGCATTTTATGTGGCCCGACTTGCCCTGAAGTCTGGCGAATTCTCCCCACATTCCGGACCCTGTGCTTCCAGAATTCTCGTCCGATTGACCTGTTGCAGACGGCAGTTGGACAGATACATTCGGCCGCGGTCGACGCGTTCCGGCGCACGCCCCCAACCGTGGGGGGTGAGGTCTGACCCGGATCCGCGAAGTGTGGATCTGTGCAAGGGCCAGTAATAGGGGAGTTAGGCATGGCTCAGGGCACCGTCAAGTGGTTCAACGCGGAGAAGGGGTACGGCTTCATCGCGGTCGACGGTGGTGCGGATGTTTTCGTCCACTACAGCGCGATCCAGATGGACGGCTACCGCACCCTTGAAGAGGGCCAGCGGGTCGAGTTCGAGATCTCGCAGGGTCAGAAGGGACCGCAGGCCGACATGGTTCGCGTCTCTGCCTGAACGCGCACCACGACCAAGCGCAAGCGACCGGTCTTCTCTGAAGGGCCCGCACCCCCTGGGGTGCGGGCCCTTCGGCCTGCTCGGGGGTCGGCGGCCGGCGTTGACGGGTGCGCCGGGCGACCGCTCGTCGAAACCGCCGCGCCCGAACGCGTCTCGTCGTCCCCCGGTGCTGGGGCCGCGGGGCCGCGCCCCGGACCCGCTCGCGTCGTCGCTCTCGTCTCGCCGCCGCGGGCCGCGGGCCAGGCATTTCTCTCCTCGCCCGATCCGATGCGGCGCTGCCCGTGGCCTGCGGGCCGAGCCGGATGCCCCCTGTTCGCCGGGGGCTGAGCGCCCGTTCGAACCGTGGGAGTCGCTTGCGCCCGCCCGTCGCCCGACCACCACCCCTCAACGAGCACCCGCTACGCGGGTGCGCCTTGCACTCTGCATGCCCGAGTGCTAATCATTGCGTTAGCACTCTGAAGGTGAGAGTGACAACGTAAGGACCGGGTCGGTGAGGCCCGCAGGCCGGGTGGGAAGGAACCACGAGGCAGGCGAGCCGTCCGTCGCGGGCGCGGGCGCGGTCCGAAGTAATCACCCCCAGTCCTGGAGGGACCACTTCACATGGCCAAGATCATCGCGTTCGACGAGGAGGCGCGGCGCGGCCTCGAGCGCGGCATGAACCAGCTCGCGGACGCCGTCAAGGTGACGCTCGGCCCCAAGGGCCGCAACGTCGTCCTCGAGAAGAAGTGGGGCGCCCCCACGATCACCAACGATGGTGTGTCCATCGCCAAGGAGATCGAACTCGAGGACCCGTACGAGAAGATCGGCGCCGAGCTGGTCAAGGAAGTCGCCAAGAAGACGGACGACGTCGCCGGTGACGGTACGACCACCGCGACCGTTCTCGCCCAGGCCCTGGTCAAGGAAGGCCTGCGCAACGTAGCCGCCGGTGCCAACCCGATGGCCCTGAAGCGCGGTATCGAGCGCGCCGTCGAGGCCGTCTCCGCCGCCCTGCTGGAGCAGGCGAAGGACGTCGAGACCAAGGAGCAGATCGCCTCCACGGCCTCCATCTCCGCCGCCGACACCCAGATCGGCGAGCTCATCGCCGAGGCCATGGACAAGGTCGGCAAGGAAGGCGTCATCACCGTCGAGGAGTCCCAGACCTTCGGTCTGGAGCTGGAGCTCACCGAGGGTATGCGCTTCGACAAGGGCTACATCTCGGCGTACTTCGCCACCGACATGGAGCGTATGGAGGCCGTCCTCGACGACCCGTACATCCTGATCGCCAACTCGAAGATCAGCAACGTCAAGGACCTGCTGCCGCTCCTCGAGAAGGTCATGCAGTCCGGCAAGCCGCTGCTGATCATCGCCGAGGACGTCGAGGGCGAGGCCCTGTCGACCCTGGTCGTCAACAAGATCCGCGGCACCTTCAAGTCCGTCGCCGTCAAGGCCCCGGGCTTCGGCGACCGCCGCAAGGCGATGCTGCAGGACATCGGCATCCTCACCGGCGGCGAGGTGATCTCCGAGGAGGTCGGCCTCAAGCTGGAGAACGCCACGATCGACCTCCTGGGCAAGGCCCGCAAGGTCGTCATCACCAAGGACGAGACCACCATCGTCGACGGTGCCGGCTCCGCCGACCAGGTCCAGGGCCGGGTCAACCAGATCCGCGCCGAGATCGAGAACAGCGACTCGGACTACGACCGCGAGAAGCTGCAGGAGCGCCTGGCGAAGCTGGCCGGCGGCGTGGCCGTCATCAAGGCGGGTGCCGCCACCGAGGTGGAGCTCAAGGAGCGCAAGCACCGCATCGAGGACGCCGTCCGCAACGCCAAGGCGGCCGTCGAGGAGGGCATCGTCGCCGGTGGTGGCGTGGCCCTGCTGCAGGCCTCCCAGGTCTTCGAGAAGCTGGAGCTGGAGGGTGACGAGGCGACCGGCGCCAACGCCGTGAAGCTCGCCCTGGAGGCCCCGCTGAAGCAGATCGCCGTCAACGGTGGTCTCGAGGGCGGCGTCGTCGTGGAGAAGGTCCGCAACCTCCAGGTCGGCCACGGCCTGAACGCCGCGACCGGTGAGTACGTCGACATGATCGCCGAGGGCATCATCGACCCGGCGAAGGTGACCCGTTCCGCGCTGCAGAACGCCGCCTCCATCGCCGCGCTGTTCCTCACCACCGAGGCCGTCATCGCCGACAAGCCGGAGAAGGCCGCCGCGCCCGCCGGCGGCGGCATGCCGGGCGGTGACATGGACTTCTGATCGACCTGGTCGATCAACGTCCTTGCCGAGGGCGGCACTCCCTGTTCCGACAGGGGGTGCCGCCCTCGGGCGTGTCCGGGATCACAGTGCGGACGGGATGAGGTCGCCGGGGCCGGATGGTTGGACCGTACGTCTTATGCGTATGCACATACTGTCCGGTATCCGAAGAGGAGCCCCCACGTGACCGTCGACGCCTCCGCCGCCTCCCGCGCCGCCGAAATCCTGTCCCGGCCCGTGTCGCTGGGCGGCCTGACCGTCCCGAACCGGATCGCGATGGCGCCGATGACCCGCATGTTCTCCCCGGGCGGCATCCCCGGCGAGGACGTCGTCTCGTACTACGCGCGCCGCGCCGCAGCCGGTGTCGGCCTGATCGTCACCGAGGGCACCTACGTCGGCCATGAGTCGGCCGGGCAGAGCGACCGCGTGCCGCGGTTCCACGGCGAGGAGCAGCTCGCCGGCTGGGCGAAGGTGGCCGAGGCGGTGCACGCCGCGGGCGGCACGATCGTGCCGCAGCTGTGGCACATCGGCATGGTCCGCAACCAGGGCGAACCGCCCGTCGCGGACGCCCCGGCCGTCGGCCCCTCCGGTCTGCGCATCGGCGCCACCGAGCCCACCGGCAAGGCCATGACCCAGGCCGACATCGACGCCGTCATCGGCGCGTTCGCCGAGGCCGCGGCCGCCGCCGAGCGCATCGGCTTCGACGGCGTGGAGATCCACGGCGCCCACGGCTACCTGCTCGACCAGTTCCTGTGGGAGGGCACCAACCGCCGCACCGACGCCTACGGCGGCGACCCGGTCGCCCGTGCCGCGTTCTCGGCGGAGATCGTCGCGGCCGTCCGCGAGACCGTCTCCGCCGACTTCCCCGTCATCTTCCGCTACTCGCAGTGGAAGCAGGACGCCTACGACGCCCGCCTCGCCGAGACGCCCGAAGAGCTGGAGGCCATCCTGACCCCGCTCGCCGCGGCCGGTGTGGACGCCTTCCACGCCTCCACCCGCCGCTACTGGGTGCCCGAGTTCGACGACTCCGACCTCAACCTGGCCGGCTGGACCAAGAAGCTCACCGGCAAGCCGGCCATCACCGTCGGCTCGGTCGGCCTGAACGGCGACTTCATCAAGGCCTTCCAGGGCCAGGGCGCCGAGCTCGGCGACCTCGACAACCTCCTGGACCGCTTCGAGCGCGACGAGTTCGACCTGGTCGCCGTCGGCCGCGCCCTGCTCCAGGACCCGCAGTGGGCGCAGAAGGTCCTCTCGGGCCGTTTCGACGAGGTGGCGCCGTACGACCCGGCGGCGCTGAAGACGCTCAGCTGAGCCTGGAGCCTGTGCCTCTGGATCTCCTTGCGTCAGTCAAGGACACTGACTGAGCGCCTGTTCACCGGCACTCGTGAGGAGATCCAGATGACGACGACGGAGCCCCGCCCGGCGACCGACGACCCGCGGCCCGCGCCGGTGGTGCGCACCACCGCCGGTGCGGTACGCGGCCGCACGGAGGAGGGCCTCGCCGTCTATCGCGGCATCCCCTTCGCCGCGCCCCCCGTGGGCGAGGCCCGTTTCATGGCACCGCGCCCCGCCCACGCCTGGGACGGCGTACGGGACGCGTACGCCTTCGGCCCGCCGCCCCCGCAGGACCTCGGCAACCTGGGCGGTCCGGGCCTGATCGACGTGCCCGAGGGCGACGAGTGGCTCACGGTCAACGTCTGGACCCCCGAACCCGACCGGGGCGCCCGCCGCCCGGTGATGGTGTGGATCTACGGCGGCGCCTACAAGCTCGGCCACGCCGGCAGCCCCGGCTACGACGCCCGGCACCTCGCGGCCGACGGCGACGTGGTCGTCGTGTCGCTCAACTACCGCGTGGGCATGGAGGGTTTCGCGTTCATCGAGGGCGCTCCCGCCAACCGCGGCCTGCTCGACCAGGTGGCCGCCCTCGAATGGGTCCGGGACAACATCGAGGCGTTCGGCGGCGATCCCGGCCAGGTCACGGTCTTCGGCGAGTCGGCGGGCGCGGGTTCGATCGCCTCGCTGCTCGCCATGCCGAGGGCGGCGGGCCTGTTCCGGCGGGTGGTCGCGCAGAGCGTACCGGGGACGTTCTTCTCGGACGCCCTGGCCCGGGACATCGGTGCCGCTCTCGCCGCCGAGGTGGGCCTGCGCCCCACGGTCGCCGACCTGGCGACGATCCCGCCGCGCGAACTGACCTCGGCGGGCGAGTCGTTGAGCGGCAAGATGGCCGGGTACACCGACCGCTGGGGCCAGGCGGCGCCGACGGTCACGCCCTTCTCGCCGGTCGTCGACGGCGAGGTCCTGCCGGTCACGCCCTGGCAGGCGCTGGCGGCCGGTGCGGCGAAGGACGTCGACCTGCTCGTCGGCCACAACCGCGACGAGTACCGCCTCTTCGTCGCCATGGCGGGACAGCTGGGACAGATATCCGAGGAGCGGGCGACCGCGGCCCTGCGCCTCTTCGCCCCCGGCCCCGACGGCGAGCGGGCCTACCGCACGGCCTTCCCCGACGCCTCCCCTGGTGAGCTGTTCGAACGCGTCCAGACGGACTGGCTGTTCGGCATGCCCTCCCTGCACCTGGCCGAGGCGCAGCGCGCGGGCGGCGGACGCGCGCACGTCTACGAGCTGACCTGGCCGGCCCCGGGCAACGGCGGCGCGCTGGGCGCCTGCCACGGCCTGGACATCCCCCTGCTCTTCGGCACGTACGGGGCGGACCTCGGAGCCCTGCTGTTCGCGGGCACGGAGCCGTCCGCCGAGGCCGAGGCGCTGTCGTCCCGCTTCCGGTCGTCCTGGACGGCGTTCGCGAGGACGGGCGACCCGGGCTGGCCGGCGTACGAGGAGACGGAGCGGCTGGTGCAGGTGCTGGACGCGGAGCCGGCGGTGCGGGCGTACCCGGAGGAGACGTCACGGCGCCTGTGGGAGGGCCACGACTTCTCCGCCCTGCCCCTGCTGTGAGCTACAGGTTGCCCATGGGCTCGATGTCGATCCTGACCGGCGTCCCCCACACGCGCAGCACCTCGTAGTCGGTGAACTCGTGCACCAGCCGGTACGCCATGGCGGACCGGGGAGCCTTGCGCTGGGCGGCGATGTAGAGCTCGGCCTCGCGGCGGTCCCGGCGCGGGGTGCCGCACAGCTGCCAGGTCTGGCCGTTCCACAGCTCCGGCAGCCAGCGCTGCTGGGGCTGGGGGCGGTCACCGCTCACGCCGTAGCGGGACTGGACCGGCTCGGTGGGCCGGTGTTGCGGGGCGGGGCCGTTGAACTCCGCGCGGCGGGCGGCCCGGCGCCGGGTCTCGCACAGCAGGCACAGGTCGGGGGCGGCCTCGTCGACCGGGCCGTTCGGATGCTCGGGGCAGCGTGTGCTGGGCGCCGCGTTCGAGACGCTCTCCTCCAGCAGGTCCAGGGCGCGCTTCAGATCCGCCTTGACCTCGTGCAGTTTGCCGTCCGGCGTGTCGGAGGTGAGTGCCTCCCCGTGCTCACCGAGGAGACGGAGGGCACGGCCTAGGGCGGTGAGCTGGGCGTGGTTCATGTGTCCATTGTCGTCAGTCGGCGTAGTCCTTGAGCTTCTCGGTGTCCAGGGTGATGTTCACGGGGGCGGGGAGTTCGACGGTGGCGCCCCAGGGGTGTCGGGAGATCTGCTGGTAGCGGCCGTCTTTCGGTTCGCTGTGGACGGTGAGTGTGTTGTTGTCGCGGTCGATGAGGAGGTAGACGGGGATGTCGGCCGCCGCGTATCCGACGGGCTTGTCGATGCGGTCGCGTTGGTCGGTGTCGCGGTCGTGGGAGGTGATCTCCACGGCCATCAGGGCACCGTCGGGGTCGGACCACTCGCGGTCGCCCTTGAAGTGGTCCACTGGTGCCAGGAATCCATCCGTGCGGGCCCGGCCCTTGCGGTAAGCCTCTGCCTTGACACCCCGCTCCGGTGCGAGATCCAGGTCGGGTCGGTGCTGCATGCACTGGCGCAACAGCCACAAGAAGATCGATGTGTGGTTGCCGTCCGGCATGGCTTTGACCTCTACCTTTCCATTGATGTACTCCAGCCGCACGGTTTCGGGGGCCACCGCGGCAAGCTCCTCGAACTCGTCCACGTCGAGCGGACCGTGCCGGATGCACAGCCGCCCGCCCAGGAACTCCAGCCTGTTCCGGATCTCCCTCGGGGCCCTGCGGACGAGTTCGTCGAAGTCCTCGACATCCATCTGCGGGCGGTCGGTCGTGTCTCGGGTCATGGCGTCGCCTCCTTCCCTCCATCGTGCCCCGGGCTGGTGGCGGCGGACCGTAGGAGCCGTCATGTGCGTGCCTTCTCTCGGCGTCGTTGGGACATCTCGGCGCGGATCTGGGCCGCGCGTTCGTGGACCGTGGGGGCGGACAGAGGTGCAGGGGGTTGCGCGGGGGCGTGTTCGCCCCGGCAGGCGCTGCAACGGCCCCCTGGCAGAGACTCCGGACGCCCCGGAGCACCGCAGTTCGCGCACTCCAGGACCCGCAGGGGCGGACGCGGGGCGGGTT